>NZ_CP107985.1:4646250-4956000 GCF_036108815.1 Streptomyces sp. NBC_00353
CGGAGTGGGGCCGGCCGCAGCGCTGGCAGCGGGTGTACCCGCGAACGCCGAACTTCGGCTTACGGGCGGCCTTAGCGATCAGAGCCTTCTTCGCCACGGTCAGTTCTCCTTGAACGGGAAGCCGAGGTGACGAAGGAGGGCACGACCCTCGTCGTCATTGGTCGCCGTGGTGACCACGGTGATGTCCATGCCCCGGACCCGGTCGATCTTGTCCTGGTCGATCTCGTGGAACATGACCTGCTCCGTGAGACCGAAGGTGTAGTTGCCACGGCCGTCGAACTGCTTCGGCGACAGGCCACGGAAGTCACGGATACGCGGCAGCGCGAGCGACAGCGTACGGTCCAGGAACTCCCACATCCGGTCACCACGGAGGGTGACGTGGCAGCCGATCGGCTGACCCTCGCGCAGCTTGAACTGCGCGATGGACTTGCGGGCCTTGGTGACGGCCGGCTTCTGGCCGGTGATCGTGGTGAGGTCGCGCACGGCGCCATCGATCAGCTTGGAGTCGCGGGCGGCGTCGCCCACACCCATGTTGACCACGATCTTGACCAGACCGGGAACCTGCATGACGTTCTCGTACGAGAACTCCTCACGCAGCTTGCCAGCGATTTCCTCGCGGTAGCGCGTCTTCAGACGCGGCGCAGTGGTGGCAGTCATCAGATGTCCTCACCGGTCCGCTTGGCAACGCGGATCTTCTTGCCCTCGTCGTCAAAGCGGTAGCCGACGCGGGTGACGACCTTCTTGCCGTCCTTCTCCACGATCAGCTGAACGTTGCTGACGTGAATCGGGGCCTCGGTGGTGACAATGCCACCGGTCTGCGAGCCGCGAGCCGTCTGACCGGCCTTCGTGTGCTTCTTGACCCGGTTGACACCCTCGACGAGGACACGGTTCTGCACGGGATAGGCCACGATGACCTTGCCCTGCTTGCCCTTGTCCTTACCGGTGATGACCTGAACCAGGTCGCCCTTCTTGATCTTCATGCTTACAGCACCTCCGGCGCGAGCGAGATGATCTTCATGAACTTCTTCTCGCGCAGCTCACGGCCCACCGGGCCGAAGATACGGGTGCCGCGGGGGTCGCCGTCGTTCTTCAGAATGACGGCGGCGTTCTCGTCGAAGCGGATGTACGAGCCATCCTGACGACGACGCTCCTTGACGGTGCGAACGATGACGGCCTTGACGACGTCACCCTTCTTCACGTTGCCACCGGGGATCGCGTCCTTGACGGTGGCGACGATGACGTCACCGATGCCCGCGTAGCGGCGACCCGAACCACCGAGAACACGGATGGTGAGGATTTCCTTCGCACCCGTGTTGTCGGCGACGCGAAGTCGCGACTCCTGCTGGATCACGTCTATCTCCTGATCGTCTGCCGGTTCCCGGCGGGGTTCGGACCTGTGTGGATCCGAACCCCACCGAGCCTGGCGGAACTTGCCTGAGGGGAGTGCCCCTCAGGAATTACTTGGCCTTCTCGAGGATCTCGACGACGCGCCACCGCTTCGTGGCGGACAGCGGCCGGGTCTCCATGAGGAGGACACGGTCGCCGACGCCGGCGGCGTTCTGCTCGTCGTGCGCCTTGAGCTTGTTCGTACGGCGGATGACCTTGCCGTACAGCGCGTGCTTGACACGGTCCTCGACAGCGACGACGACGGTCTTGTCCATCTTGTCGCTGACGACCAGACCCTCACGGGTCTTGCGGAAACCGCGGTCGGTGTTCGTCTCAGTCACAGTCTTCTCGCTCATCAGGCGCTCTCCACCGTCTCGATGCCCAGCTCGCGCTCGCGCATCAGGGTGTAGATCCGGGCGATGTCCTTACGGACGGACTTGAGCCGGCCGTGGTTCTCGAGCTGACCGGTCGCCGCCTGAAAGCGGAGATTGAACAGCTCTTCCTTGGCCTCGCGGAGCTTGTTGAGGAGCTCCTCGTTGCCCAGCTCGCGCAGCTCGGACGCCTTGGTACCGGCCGACATCACGACTCACCTGCCTCGCGCCGAACGATCCGGCACTTCATCGGAAGCTTGTGAGCAGCGCGGGTAAGCGCCTCACGAGCAATCTTCTCGTTCGGGTAGGACAGCTCGAACATCACCCGACCGGGCTTGACGTTCGCGATCCACCACTCGGGAGAACCCTTACCGGAACCCATGCGGGTCTCGGCAGGCTTCTTCGTCAGGGGGCGGTCCGGGTAGATGTTGATCCAGACCTTGCCGCCACGCTTGATGTGGCGGGTCATCGCGATACGAGCTGCCTCGATCTGGCGGTTCGTCACGTACGCCGGGGTCAGCGCCTGGATGCCGTACTCGCCGAACGCAACCTGCGTGCCACCCTTGGACATACCGCTGCGCTTCGGGTGGTGCTGCTTGCGGTGCTTGACCCTACGGGGGATCAGCATTTCGGTCAGGCCTCCGTTCCGGTGCTCTCAGCCGGAGCAGCGGCGGCGGGAGCCTCGGCCTTGGGGGCCTCGGCTGCCGGCGCGGACTGCTGCGGCTTGCGACCGCGACCGCCACGCTCGCCACCACGGCCACCACGGCCGGCCGGGCGGTCAGCGCCGCCACGGGCCGGGCGGTTGCCAGCGCGGGCAGCAGCGTTCTCGGCGCGGACCTCGGCGATGTTCTTGACGTCGCCCTTGTAGATCCAGACCTTCACACCGATGCGGCCGAAGGTCGTCTTGGCCTCGAAGAAGCCGTAGTCGACGTTCGCACGGAGCGTGTGCAGGGGCACACGGCCCTCGCGGTAGAACTCCGAGCGGGACATCTCGGCGCCGCCGAGGCGGCCACCGCACTGGATCTTGATGCCCTTGGCGCCGGCCTTCATCGAGCTCTGCATGCTCTTGCGCATTGCACGACGGAAGGAGACGCGGGAGGAGAGCTGCTCGGCGACGGCCTGGGCCACCAGCTGAGCGTCCACCTCGGGGTTCTTGACCTCGAGGATGTTCAGCTGGACCTGCTTGCCGGTCAGCTTCTCCAGCTCGCCACGGATGCGGTCGGCCTCGGCGCCACGGCGACCGATGACGATGCCCGGGCGGGCGGTGTGGATGTCAACGCGGACGCGGTCGCGGGTGCGCTCGATCTCAACCTTCGAGATGCCGGCCCGCTCCATGCCCTTCGTCATCATGCGACGAATGGCGACGTCTTCCTTGACGTAGTCCTTGTACAGCTTGTCGGCGTACCAACGGGACTTGAAGTCCGTGGTAATGCCGAGCCGGAACCCGTGCGGGTTTACCTTCTGGCCCATTACCGGGTTCCTTCCTTGCTGCTGACGACCACGGTGATGTGGCTGGTCCGCTTACGGATCCGGTAGGCACGGCCCTGAGCACGCGGACGGAACCGCTTCAGGGTCGGGCCCTCGTCCACGTACGCCTCGCTGATGACCAGCGAAGAGGCGTCGGTGTGGTCGTAGTTGTGTGCAGCGTTGGCAATGGCGCTGTCAAGCACCTTGCCAACCGGCACGCTCGCGGCCTGCGGGGCGAAACGCAGGACCGCCTGAGCCTCCGTGGCATCCATGCCACGGATGAGGTCCACCACGCGGCGGGCCTTCATGGGCGTGACGCGGATGTACCGCGCCTGGGCCCTGGCTTCCATGGTTGTCCCTTCGGTGTAAGTCATAGTCAGTCACCCCGCGTTAGCGGCGCTTCGACTTCCGGTCGTCCTTGACGTGGCCGCGGAAGGTGCGAGTCGGCGAGAACTCGCCGAGCTTGTGGCCGACCATCGACTCGGTGACGAACACCGGGACGTGAATCTTGCCGTTGTGCACCGCGATGGTGTGACCCAGCATGGCCGGGACGATCATCGAGCGACGGGACCAGGTCTTGATGACGTTCTTGGTGCCTGCCTCGTTCTGTACGTCCACCTTCTTGATGAGGTGGCCGTCGACGAAGGGCCCCTTCTTGAGACTGCGCGGCATCTAAACCCGCTCCTAGCGCTTCTTGTTCGTCTTGCGGCGGCGGACGATGTACTTGCTCGATGCCTTCTTCGGCGAGCGAGTACGACCCTCCTTCTGACCCCACGGCGAGACCGGGTGGCGACCACCGGAGGTCTTGCCTTCACCACCACCGTGCGGGTGGTCAACCGGGTTCATCGCGACACCGCGGACGGTCGGGCGAACGCCCTTCCAGCGCATGCGGCCGGCCTTGCCCCAGTTGATGTTCGACTGCTCGGCGTTGCCGACCTCGCCGATCGTGGCGCGGCAGCGGGCGTCGACCAGGCGGATTTCACCCGACGGCATACGAAGGTGGGCCATGGTGCCCTCCTTCGCCAGCAGCTGCACGGAGGCACCCGCGGAACGGGCGAACTTCGCGCCGCCGCCGGGCCGCAGCTCGATGGCGTGGAGGGTCGTACCGACCGGGATGTTGCGCAGCGCCAGGTTGTTGCCGGGCTTGATGTCGGCGGCCGGGCCGTTCTCGACACGGTCGCCCTGCGACAGTCCACGCGGCGCGATGATGTAGCGCTTCTCGCCGTCCGCGTAGTGCAGGAGCGCGATGCGCGCGGTGCGGTTCGGGTCGTACTCGATGTGCGCGACCTTGGCCGGCACGCCGTCCTTGTCGTGACGACGGAAGTCGATCACTCGGTAGGCGCGCTTGTGGCCACCGCCCTGGTGGCGAACGGTCACACGACCGGCGTTGTTACGGCCGCCCTTGCTGTGCAGGGGGCGGACCAGCGACTTCTCCGGCGTGGACCGCGTGATCTCGACAAAGTCGGCGACGCTGGAGCCACGACGGCCCGGGGTCGTCGGCTTGTACTTGCGGATACCCATTTCTCAGTCCTCGTCCGATTTCGGACGATCCAGACCGCCCTTAGGCGGTCGGACCGCCGAAGATGTCGATACGGTCGCCCTCGGCGAGGGTCACGATGGCGCGCTTGGTGTCGGCGCGCTTGCCGAAACCGGTCTTGGTGCGCTTGCGCTTACCCTGCCGGTTGATCGTGTTGACCCCGGTGACCTTGACCGAGAAGACCGCTTCCACGGCCTGCTTGATCTGGGTCTTGTTGGAGCCGGGCGCGACGATGAACGTGTACTTGTTCTCGTCGAGCAGCGCGTAGCTCTTCTCGGAAACGACCGGCTTGACGAGAACGTCGCGCGGGTCCGTGAAGGTCTTGCTGGTTACGGTCGCCTCGCTCATCAGGCGTCGCTCCCTTCGGTCTCATCGGCCTTGGGGCCAGACACGAAGGACTCGAAAGCGGCCTGGGTGAAGACCACGTCGTCGGAGACGATCACGTCGTACGTGTTGAGCTGGCCCGGCTCCAGGATGTGCACCTGGGGCAGGTTGCGGGCGGACAGCCACGCGGCCTCGTCGGCGCGGTCGACGACCAGGAGCAGGTTCTTGCGCTCCGAGATCTTGCCGAACAGCGTCTTGGCTGCCTTCGTGGAGACTGCACCGTCGACCACGCCGGTGACGACGTGGATGCGGGAGTGGCGTGCCCGGTCGGAGAGGGCACCGCGCAGGGCGGCGGCCTTCATCTTCTTCGGGGTGCGCTGCGAGTAGTCACGCGGCTGCGGGCCGTGGACGACGCCACCGCCGACGAACTGCGGCGCACGGGTCGAACCCTGGCGGGCGCGGCCGGTGCCCTTCTGGCGGTACGGCTTGCGGCCACCACCACGGACTTCGCCGCGACGCTTGGTCTTGTGCGTGCCCTGACGGGCAGCAGCCAGCTGAGCGACAACGACCTGGTGGATCAGCGGAACGCTGGTCTTCGCGTCGAAGATCTCCGCGGGGAGCTCGACGGTACCGGCCTTGTCGCCTGCCGGCGAAAGGATGTCAATGGTGCTCATTACCTCAAGCCCCCTTGGCCGCGGTACGGACCAGGACGAGGCCGCCGTTCGGACCGGGGACTGCGCCCTTGATGAGGAGCAGACCCTTCTCCGCGTCAACCGCGTGGATGGTCAGGTTCTGGGTGGTGACGCGCTCGTTGCCCATGCGACCCGCCATGCGCATGCCCTTGAAGACACGGCCGGGGGTGGCACAGCCACCGATGGAGCCGGGCATGCGGTGCACACGGTGGGCACCGTGGGACGCCTTGCCACCCTTGAAGTTGTGGCGCTTCATCACACCGGCGAAGCCCTTGCCCTTGCTCTTGCCCGTGACGTCAACCTTGACGCCGGACTCGAACACTGCGGCAGTGACCTCCTGGCCCAGCGTGTACTCGCTGGCGTCAGGGGTGCGGAGCTCCACCAGGTGGCGGCGCGGGGTCACGTCGGCCTTGGCGAAGTGGCCCTTGAGGGGCTTGTTCACCTTGCGCGGGTCGATCTCGCCGAAGGCGATCTGGACCGACTCGTAGCCGTCGCTGTCGTTCGTGCGGACCTGGGTGACGACGCAGGGCCCGGCCTTGACGACGGTCACCGGGACAACCCGGTTGTTCTCGTCCCAGACCTGGGTCATGCCGAGCTTCTCGCCCAGGACGCCCTTAATGTTCTTAGCCATCTCGCGCGTCACCTCAGAGCTTGATCTCGATGTCGACGCCGGCCGGCAGGTCGAGACGCATGAGCGAGTCAACCGTCTTCGGCGTGGGGTCGAGGATGTCGATGAGGCGCTTGTGCGTGCGCATCTCGAAGTGCTCGCGCGAGTCCTTGTACTTGTGCGGCGACTTGATGACGCAGTACACGTTCTTCTCAGTGGGCAGCGGCACCGGGCCCGCGACCGACGCACCAGTGCGGGTCACCGTCTCGACGATCTTCTTCGCCGAGGAGTCGATGACCTCGTGGTCGTAGGCCTTGAGCCGGATGCGGATCTTCTGTCCCGCCATGGCTACTAGTAGTCCTGTCTCTCGTAACGCTCTGGAACCCGAGGGCTCTCGTAACCCCACCTCCGACCCACGCGGTCGGGCGTGTCGCATCCCCTCTACGCAGAACTCCCGAAGGAATTCCCAACCAAGGGGGTGCGGGCCATGAGACCGCGGAACCGGGGGCGGAACACCCACCGGGTGCCTGGTCGGCGCCCCACTGTCACTTCCCGGAAGATTCCCGTACGTCCGGCCCGCATGGGGCCGACGAGTACTGTGGGACTCGCTTCCAGTCCTCCCGGCGGGAGGCGCGCAGCATTGACACTCAACCGAGCAACCTGGTCAGTGTGCCATATGCGGCACGGCGCTGGCCAATCGGGCGGAGGATCTTACCCCCCGTGGCCGACCGGTCAAACGCAGCCGGACGTCGCCAGGGAGCTGCGGCGACGTCGACAGGTCCGCACACGCCCACTCCGGCCCGGCCCGCCACCGTGACCAACAGCACGCCGCACGCCCGTGACCGGGCCCGATCCGGCCTGCCGCACGGCCGCTGGAATACTCCGGCCATGGATACGATCACCAAGCCGGCCTGGACGCTGCGCCCGGCGGAACCGGCGGATCTCGAGGCCATGACCGAACTCCGGGCCCTCGTCATGCGCCCGGATCTGGAGCGCCTCGGCCGGTACGACGAACATCGCGTACGGCAACGGCTGCGGGACATCTTCGCGCCCGAGCACACCTCGGTCGTCCTCGCGGACGGCGAGTTCGCCGGCTGCGTCACCATGCGTCCGGTCGCGAACGGTTGGTGGCTGGAGAACTTCTACCTCTCCCCCGCGATCCATGGCCGGGGGATCGGCTCAGCCGTCCTGCGGACCCTGCTGGAGCGCGCCGACGAGGACGGGGCGGACGTCCGCCTCGATGTCTTGCAGGGCAGCGCGGCACGTCGGCTGTACGAACGTCACGGGTTCACGCTGGAGCACGAGGACCCGATCGATGTCTATCTGGTGCGCCGCTCCGGCGTGTAGCAGCGACACTCACCGTCAGCGCCCCGATCGCCGTCTAATCTGCCGCGGGAAGCGGCACCCGACCGGCCGCTCGGACGGGGTGAGCGGACGGAGTACGGCGCGTGACGGATCGATCCGGCCCTGAATGGGGCAGTGGCGGGGTGCGCCGGCGCAGCATCGTCCGAGCCGCCGCCGCAGCCGCTCTGATGGGCGTCGGCGCCTGTTCCGTACCGGCTCCGCGGCGCAGCGGTCCCATGGCGGACCCGGCCCCCGGCCTCCCGGTCGCCGGCCCCCGGCCGGCCCTGATGATGCAGATCCTCGCCCACCCGGACGACGACCTGTACTTCATGAACCCGGACACCCAGCAGGCCCTGGCCGCCGGGACCCCGCTGGTCTGTGTGTACCTCACCGCCGGTGAGGCCGCCGGCCTCAACAGGATCCCCGGCCGGGCACGGCCCGCCCCCGACAAGGCCGCGTACTCCTCGGCCCGGCACCAGGGGCTGCGCCAGACCTACGCGGCCCAGCTCGGACTGCCGATGTTCACCCGCTGGCACAAGTCCGTCCTCGGTCTGGCCGGCGGACATCGGGCGGAGATCAACACCCTGGTGGGCGGCGGCCGACGGGTCGAGCTGATCTTCCTCAATACGGCGATGCACATCGGCCGCGGCCGGCTCGGCCTGCCCAGCCTCTGGCACGACCGGGCGCTGAACCTGCGCACCGTCGTCGCCGCCGACTCACCGCTGGAGCGGGCGGGTGCGTACACGTACGACGGGCTGATCGATGCCCTCGTCGGGCTGCTCGACCGGTACCGGCCGACCGTCGTCCACACACTCGACCCGGACCCGGACATCCAGCACAGCACCGAGGCCGTCCGCCGGCAGGACATCGAGCAGCCCGGCTACTCCGACCACGCCGACCACACCGCGACCGCCTCGTTCGCCTGGGCGGCGCTGATCCGTTGGGTGGCCCGCGCGACCGAGGACGGCGGGGGCGTGCCGCGGTTCGTCACCACCGCCTTCCGCGGCTACTACAACCGGCACTGGCCGAAGAACCTGCCGGAAGGGGTGCTGAGGGAGAAGGCCGCGCGCCTGGTCCCGTACGGCGGCGAGGCCGACTGGCAGTGCGGGAACCAGGCGGGATGCGGTGACTACAACGTGGGCGGCGACCGGCCCCTGACCAACAGGAAGGGCTGGGTCCGCTCCACCCGCTACCGCTACCCCGGCCCCCGCCCCACCGTCTCCGCCGAATCGGACGGGCGGCTCGCCGTCTACGGGGTACTGGGGCTGCGGTTGGTGCGGTGGCGCGAGAGCGCCCCCGGCAGCGGGGTCTGGGACGGGCCCGACGATCTCGGCGGCGGGCCCTTCGCGCCGGTACTGGGCCAGGCCGTGACGGCGGACGGCAGGCTGCTCCTGTTCGGGCTGCGCTTCGCGGCGCTCGGCGGGCACGGGGCGGCGAACCAACGGGAGATCGCGCTCCTGGAACAGAGCTCCCGGGGCGGCGCCTTCCGCGCCTGGCGCGGACTGGGCAACCCGGAACCGGCACCGGACCGGGGCCGCCGGATCGGCGTCCCGGTGGCGGTGACCGCACCCGACGGGCGGGTCCATCTCTTCGTACGGAACGCCGACAAGGGCGTGAGCACACGGGTACGGGCCGCGTTCGGCCGGTGGGGCGAGTGGACGGACCTGGGCGGCGGCGAGGTCCAGGACGGGTTGAGCGCCGTGGTGGACGGCCACGGCCTGGTCCATGTCCACGGCGCCGGTCATCACGCGGTGCACCACTGGAGGCAGGAGACACCCGGAGCGCGGCTGACCGTCCAGCGGCAGATCGACGGGGCGCCGGTGCCGGGCGACGGGCCCGCCGCTCGCATCACCACGGACGGTTCCGTCGAACTGCTGTACCGGGCGGCGGCGCGGGCTCGGCTGACGGCCGTCACCGGGGGTGCGGCGGTGGAGCGGACGGACTTCGACGGGTACGGGCCGGTGAGCGTCGCCGACTCGCCGCTCGGGCCGGTGCTGCTGGGCCGCACCGAGGAGGGCCGGATCCAGTTGCGTACGAGCGAACGGCTGTCGGTACGCGTGGAAGGGCCGGTGGCACTGGACGGTCCCGCCCTGTACGTCGCGGGCCTGGGACGCCCGGCAGTCGTCGGCCTGGGCCCGGACGCCGCCCCCCGGCTCTGGCGTCCGTGACCGCGTGCACCGGGGAATGACGAAGGGCCCCGGTCCACCGCTTGCGCGGCGGGCCGGGGCCCTCCTCGGTGCTCTGTGCGGAGCAACCAGGTCAGACCGTCAAGTAATTACTTGAGGATCTTGGTGACCTGGCCGGCGCCCACGGTCCGGCCACCCTCACGGATGGCGAACTTCAGGCCCTCTTCCATGGCGACCGGCTGGATCAGCACGACGTTCATGACGGTGTTGTCGCCCGGCATGACCATCTCGGTGCCCTCGGGAAGGGTCACAACGCCCGTCACGTCCGTGGTACGGAAGTAGAACTGCGGGCGGTAGTTGTTGAAGAACGGGGTGTGACGGCCACCCTCGTCCTTCGACAGGATGTACGACTGGGCCTCGAACTCGGTGTGCGGCGTGACCGAACCGGGCTTGATGATGACCTGGCCGCGCTCGACGTCCTCGCGCTTGATGCCACGGAGGAGCAGACCGACGTTCTCACCGGCCTGGCCCTCGTCGAGCAGCTTGCGGAACATCTCGATGCCGGTGACCGTGGTGGTGGTCTTCTCCTGCTTGATACCGACGATGTCGACGGTCTCGTTGACCTTCAGGACACCACGCTCGATACGACCGGTGACGACGGTGCCACGACCGGTGATCGTGAAGACGTCCTCGATCGGCATCAGGAACGGCTTGTCGACGTCACGCTCGGGCTGCGGGATCGCCTCGTCGACGGCGGCCATCAGGTTCAGGACCGACTGGCCCCACTCCTTGTCGCCCTCGAGCGCCTTGAGCGCCGAGACCTTGACGACCGGCAGGTCGTCGCCCGGGAACTCGTACTCGGAGAGGAGCTCACGGACCTCGAGCTCGACGAGCTCCAGGATCTCCTCGTCGTCCACCATGTCGGCCTTGTTCAGGGCGACAACGATGTACGGAACGCCGACCTGGCGGGCCAGGAGCACGTGCTCCTTGGTCTGCGGCATCGGGCCGTCGGTGGCGGCGACCACGAGGATGGCGCCGTCCATCTGCGCCGCACCCGTGATCATGTTCTTGATGTAGTCGGCGTGACCCGGGCAGTCGACGTGCGCGTAGTGACGCGACTCCGTCTGGTACTCGACGTGCGCGATCGAGATCGTGATACCGCGCTGGCGCTCCTCAGGAGCCTTGTCGATCTGGTCGAAGGCCGAGGCCTCGTTCAGGTCCGGGTACGCGTCGTGCAGCACCTTGGTAATGGCGGCCGTGAGGGTCGTCTTACCGTGGTCAATGTGACCGATGGTGCCGATGTTGACGTGCGGCTTAGTCCGCTCGAACTTCGCCTTCGCCACTGGGTCCTCCTGTGGAGTGGTTCTGTACGCCTTGCTTCATCGGCGCCAGGTGATCTTTGCTGGGATGCCGGGGCCGGGGGCATTCACCGCATTGCTTGCGCTCTGCGGCGAATGCCCCACCAGGCTCCGGTGACAAGCCTAAAGCGTGAGCTCGGGAGAGTTACTCGCCCTTGGCCTTCGCGATGATCTCCTCGGCGACGTTCCGCGGAACCTCGGCGTAGGAGTCGAACTGCATCGAGTAGCTTGCGCGACCCGAGGTCTTGCTGCGGAGGTCTCCGACGTAGCCGAACATCTCCGAGAGGGGCACGAGGCCCTTCACGACGCGAGCGCCGCTGCGCTCCTCCATGGCCTGGATCTGGCCACGGCGGGAGTTGAGGTCACCGATGACATCGCCCATGTAGTCCTCGGGCGTGGTGACCTCGACGGCCATCATCGGCTCGAGGAGCACGGGGGACGCCTTGCGGGCACCCTCCTTGAACGCCTGCGAACCGGCGATCTTGAAGGCGAGCTCCGAGGAGTCGACCTCGTGGTAACCACCGTCGAGGAGGGTGACGCGAACGCCGACCATCTCGTAACCGGCCAGGATGCCGAACTGCATGGCTTCCTGAGCACCCGCGTCCACCGAGGGGATGTACTCACGGGGGATGCGGCCACCGGTGACCTTGTTGACGAACTCGTAGGACGCGTCGCCACCCTCGATGGGCTCAAGGGCGATCTGCACCTTCGCGAACTGGCCGGTACCACCAGTCTGCTTCTTGTGCGTGTAGTCGATGCGCTCGACGGCCTTGCGGATCGTCTCGCGGTACGCGACCTGCGGCTTGCCGACGTTCGCCTCGACGCGGAACTCGCGCTTCATGCGGTCGACGAGCACCTCGAGGTGAAGCTCGCCCATACCACCGATGATGGTCTGGCCGGTCTCCTCGTCGGAGTGCACCTGGAAGGACGGGTCCTCCTCGGAGAGGCGCTGGATGGCGACACCCAGCTTCTCCTGGTCACCCTTGGACTTGGGCTCGATGGCGACCTGAATGACCGGCGCCGGGAAGTCCATGGACTCCAGGATCACCGGGTTCTTGTCGTCACACAGCGTCTCACCGGTGGTGGTCTGCTTCAGGCCCATGACGGCGATGATGTCACCGGCGCCCACCGACGCGATCTCCTCACGCTTGTTCGCGTGCATGCGGTAGATCTTGCCGATGCGCTCCTTCTTGCCCTTGACCGAGTTCAGCACCGCGGTGCCGGCCTCGAGGCGACCGGAGTAGATCCGGACGAAGGTGAGCTTGCCGAGGTGCGGGTCGCTAGCGATCTTGAACGCCAGGCCGGAGAACGGCTCGTCGTCCGAGGGCTTGCGCTTGACGACAACCTCGGGGTCCTTGACGTCGTGGCCCTCGATGGCCTCGACGTCCAGGGGGGAAGGCAGGTAGCGGACGACCGCGTCGAGCAGGGGCTGGACGCCCTTGTTCTTGAACGCCGTGCCACAGAACACCGGGGTGACGGTGACGGAGCCCGCGCCGCCCTTCGATGCGAGGGTGATCCGACGGATCGCCTCGTGCAGCTGCTCCTCGGTGGGCTCGACGCCCTCCAGGTACAGCTCCATCATCTGGTCGTCGTTCTCGGAAACGGCCTCGAGCAGCTTGCCGCGCCACTCCTGAGCCGCCTCGATGTGGGTGTCCGGGATGTCGACGGTGTCGTACATCTCGCCCTTGATGGCCTCTTCCGGCCACACGAAGGCCTTCATCGACACGAGGTCGACGACGCCCTTGAAGTCGGCTTCGGCACCGATGGGGAGCTGCATGACGAGCGGGACCGCACCGAGGCGGTCGACGATCATGTCGACGCAGCGGTGGAACTCGGCACCCGTGCGGTCGAGCTTGTTGACGAAGCAGATACGCGGCACGCCGTAGCGGTCCGCCTGACGCCAAACGGTCTCGGACTGCGGCTCGACGCCGGCAACACCGTCGAACACGGTGACAGCGCCGTCGAGGACGCGGAGCGAACGCTCCACCTCGACGGTGAAGTCGACGTGACCCGGGGTGTCGATGATGTTGATGGTGTGGTCAACATCATTGAGCGGCCAGTGACAGGTCGTCGCGGCGGACGTGATCGTGATGCCGCGCTCCTGCTCCTGCTCCATCCAGTCCATCGTGGCAGCGCCGTCGTGGACTTCACCGATCTTGTACGAAACACCGGTGTAGAACAGGATCCGCTCAGTGGTGGTCGTCTTGCCCGCGTCGATGTGGGCCATGATCCCAATGTTGCGGACCTTGGCCAGGTCAAGCGAAGTGGTGGCCATAAGGCTCAATCTTCTCTCGGTCTCGATGTGGGTAGCGACTACCAGCGGTAGTGCGCGAAGGCCTTGTTGGACTCGGCCATCTTGTGGGTGTCCTCGCGCTTCTTGACGGCAGCGCCAAGACCGTTGGAGGCGTCGAGCAGCTCGTTCATGAGGCGCTCGGTCATCGTCTTCTCGCGGCGGGCGCGGGAGTAACCCACGACCCAGCGGAGCGCGAGGGTGGCGGCGCGACCGGGCTTGACCTCGATCGGCACCTGGTAGGTGGCGCCACCGACACGGCGGGACTTGACCTCGAGCGAGGGCTTGACGTTCTCAAGCGCGCGCTTCAGCGTGATGACCGGGTCGTTGCCGGTCTTCTCGCGGAGGCCTTCCATGGCGCCGTACACGATCCGCTCGGCAGTGGAACGCTTGCCGTTGAGCAGGATCTTGTTGATCAGCGAGGTGACAAGAGGAGAACCGTAGACCGGGTCGATGATGACCGGGCGCTTCGGGGCGGGGCCCTTACGAGGCATTCTTACTTCTCCTTCTTGGCGCCGTAGCGGCTGCGGGCCTGCTTGCGGTTCTTGACACCCTGGGTGTCAAGGGAGCCGCGGATGATCTTGTAACGAACACCCGGCAGGTCCTTCACACGGCCACCACGCACGAGCACGATGGAGTGCTCCTGCAGGTTGTGTCCCTCACCCGGGATGTAGGCCGTGACCTCGATGCCGGAGGTCAGACGCACACGCGCGACCTTACGGAGTGCCGAGTTCGGCTTCTTCGGGGTGGTCGTGAACACACGCGTGCAGACGCCGCGGCGCTGGGGCGAACCCTCGAGCGCGGGCGTCTTGTTCTTCTCGACCTTGTCCTGCCGGCCCTTCCGGACCAGCTGCTGGATCGTAGGCACTACTTCTCCGGTTTCTGTGTGCCGTTCGTGAAACTAACCTGGAACGTCGCCGACCCACGCGGTCGGGTGTGTCGAATGCTGCAGGCTTCTGCCCTGGGGCAGAAGGGGCGCAGATTGCGGTGGCCAAAGACAGGCTCGCCATGCGGTTGAGGACACGCACACGAGCCCAGGCACACCCCAGGCACAAGGTCTGAGCGTACCTACCTCACGGACTCCGGTCAAAACAAATGCTGTCCACGACGACGGGGCCGCGCGTGACATTCCCGACAGTACCTCTGTTCCGGTACCGACGGGCAACGCCGCAGGGCGGCCACCCCGTACGAAACGGAGTGACCGCCCTGCGGACGGGACATGCGCCTTACTGGTTGTACGGACCGTAGTCGTAGTCCTCCAGCGGAACGGCCTGGCCGGAGCCCGTGCCGAACGGCGAGTAGTCGATGTCGTCGTAGCCGACGGCCGAGTACATCGCGGCCTTGGCCTCCTCGGTCGGCTCGACCCGGATGTTGCGGTAGCGGGACAGGCCCGTACCGGCCGGGATGAGCTTACCGATGATGACGTTCTCCTTGAGGCCGATCAGGGAGTCCGACTTGGCGTTGATCGCCGCGTCGGTCAGAACCCTGGTCGTCTCCTGGAAGGACGCCGCCGACAGCCACGACTCGGTGGCGAGCGAGGCCTTGGTGATACCCATCAGCTGCGGACGGCCGGAGGCGGGGTGACCGCCCTCGGTGACCACACGACGGTTCTCGGTCTCGAACTTCGAGCGCTCGACGAGCTCGCCCGGCAGCAGCTCCGCGTCGCCGGACTCGATGATCGTCACCCGGCGCAGCATCTGCCGGATGATGATCTCGATGTGCTTGTCGTGGATCGACACACCCTGCGAGTTGTAGACCTTCTGGACCTCGCCGACCAGGTGGACCTGGACCGCGCGCTGACCGAGGATCCGCAGCACGTCGTGCGGGTTGGTGGCACCCACGGTGAGCTTCTGGCCCACCTCGACGTGGTCGCCCTCGCCCACCAGCAGACGGGCACGCTTCGAGATCGGGAACGGCGTCTCGTCGCTGCCGTCGTCCGGGGTGACGACGATCTTCTTGGTCTTCTCGGTCTCCTCGATACGGATGCGGCCGGCCGCCTCCGAGATCGGGGCGACACCCTTGGGCGTACGGGCTTCGAAGAGCTCGACGACTCGGGGCAGACCCTGGGTGATGTCGTCACCGGCCACACCACCGGTGTGGAAGGTACGCATCGTCAGCTGGGTACCGGGCTCACCGATGGACTGGGCGGCGATGATGCCGACCGCCTCACCGATGTCGACCAGCTTGCCGGTGGCGAGCGAGCGTCCGTAGCAGAAGGCACAGGTGCCGACCGCGGACTCACAGGTCAGGACCGAACGGGTCTTGACCTCCTCGACGCCGGCGCCCACCAGGGCGTCGATCAGGACGTCACCGAGGTCGACGTTGGCAGGCGCGATGACCTTGCCGTCGACGACGACGTCCTCGGCGAGCATGCGGGCGTAGACCGAGGTCTCGACGTCCTCCGTCTTGCGGAGCACACCGTCCGCACCCTTGACGGCGATCTTCAGCTTGAGGCCACGGTCGGTGCCGCAGTCCTCCTCGCGAATGATCACGTCCTGCGAGACGTCCACCAGACGACGGGTCAGGTAACCCGAGTCGGCGGTACGCAGGGCGGTGTCCGCCAGACCCTTACGGGCACCGTGCGTGGAGATGAAGTACTCCAGAACGGTCAGGCCCTCACGGAACGACGCCTTGATGGGACGCGGGATCGTCTCGTTCTTCGCGTTCGACACCAGACCACGCATACCCGCGATCTGACGCATCTGCATCATGTTTCCTCGGGCACCCGAGTCAACCATCATGAAGATGGGGTTCGTCTTCGGGAAGTTCGCGTTCATCGCCTCGGCAACCTCGTTGGTCGCCTTGGTCCAGATCGCGATGAGCTCCTGCGTGCGCTCGTCCTTGGTGATCAGACCGCGCTCGTACTGCTTCTGGACCTTCTCGTCCTGCGCCTCGTAGCCTTGGACGATGGCCTTCTTGGCCTCCGGCACGACGATGTCCGAAACGGAGACCGTGACGCCGGAACGGGTCGCCCAGTGGAAACCGGCCGCCTTCAGGTTGTCGAGCGTCGCCGCCACGATGACCTTGGGGTAGCGCTCGGCCAGGTCGTTGACGATCTCGGAGAGCTGCTTCTTGCCCACCGAGTAGTCGACGAACGGGTAGTCCTCGGGCAGCAGCTCGTTGAAGAGCGCGCGGCCCAGGCTCGTACGCAGCCGGAAGGTGTCACCCGGCTGGTACTCCGGCTCGCCCTCTTCAGCGACCGGCGGCACCCAGCCGCGCGGCGGGATGGTGCCCACCGGGAAGCGGATGTCGACCTGCGTCTGGAGCGAGAGCTCCCGGGCGTCGAAGGCCATGATCGCCTCGGCGGTGGAACCGAACGCTCGGCCCTGACCGATGACCTTGCGCTCCTCCTCGTCCGTGGTGAGGAAGAACAGGCCCAGCACCATGTCCTGGGTCGGCATGGTGACGGGACGACCGTCGGCCGGCTTCAGGATGTTGTTCGAGGACAGCATCAGGATGCGGGCCTCGGCCTGCGCCTCCGCGGAGAGCGGCAGGTGCACGGCCATCTGGTCACCGTCGAAGTCCGCGTTGAACGCGGTGCAGACGAGCGGGTGGATCTGGATGGCCTTGCCCTCGACCAGCTGCGGCTCGAAGGCCTGGATGCCGAGGCGGTGCAGGGTCGGTGCACGGTTCAGCAGCACCGGGTGCTCGGCGATGACCTCTTCGAGGACGTCGTACACCACGGTGCGGCCACGCTCGACCATGCGCTTGGCCGACTTGATGTTCTGCGCGTGGTTCAGGTCGACCAGGCGCTTCATCACGAACGGCTTGAAGAGCTCCAGCGCCATGGCCTTCGGCAGACCGCACTGGTGCAGCTTCAGCTGCGGACCGACGACGATCACGGAACGCGCGGAGTAGTCCACACGCTTACCGAGAAGGTTCTGACGGAATCGACCCTGCTTGCCCTTGAGCATGTCGCTCAGGGACTTCAGCGGGCGGTTACCCGGACCGGTGACCGGGCGACCACGGCGGCCGTTGTCGAACAGCGCGTCGACGGCCTCCTGCAGCATCCGCTTCTCGTTGTTCACGATGATCTCGGGGGCACCGAGGTCAAGGAGACGCTTGAGGCGGTTGTTGCGGTTGATCACACGGCGGTACAGGTCGTTCAGGTCGGAGGTCGCGAAGCGGCCACCGTCCAGCTGCACCATCGGACGCAGGTCCGGCGGGATGACCGGCACGCAGTCGAGCACCATGCCCTTGGGGCTGTTGCTGGTCTGCAGGAACGCGGAGACGACCTTGAGGCGCTTGAGCGCACGGGTCTTCTTCTGGCCCTTGCCGGTACGGATGATCTCGCGGAGGCGCTCGGCCTCCTCGTTGAGGTCGAAGGACTCCAGGCGCTTCTGCAGGGCAGCGGCACCCATGGAGCCGTCGAAGTACGTGCCGAAACGGTCACGCAGCTCGCGGTAGAGCAGCTCGTCGCCCTCGAGGTCCTGGACCTTGAGGTTCTTGAAGCGGTTCCACACCTCGTCGAGACGGTCGATCTCGCGCTGCGCACGGTCGCGCAGCTGCTTCATCTCACGCTCGGCACCTTCGCGCACCTTGCGGCGCACGTCGGCCTTGGCGCCCTCGGCCTCGAGCTCGGCCAGGTCGGTCTCGAGCTTCTTGGCACGAGCCTCCAGGTCGGAGTCGCGACGGTTCTCGACCTGCTGACGCTCGACGGAGACGTGCGCCTCCAGCGAGGGCAGGTCACGCGTACGGCGCTCCTCGTCCACGAACGTGATCATGTACGCGGCGAAGTAGATGACCTTTTCGAGGTCCTTCGGCGCGAGATCAAGCAGGTAGCCGAGGCGCGACGGAACGCCCTTGAAGTACCAGATGTGAGTGACGGGAGCGGCAAGCTCGATGTGGCCCATGCGCTCACGACGCACCTTGGCGCGCGTGACCTCCACGCCACAACGCTCACAAATGATGCCCTTGAAGCGGACACGCTTGTACTTGCCGCAGTAGCACTCCCAGTCCCGGGTCGGACCGAAGATCTTCTCGCAGAAGAGTCCGTCCTTTTCGGGCTTGAGCGTGCGGTAGTTGATGGTCTCCGGCTTCTTCACTTCGCCGTGCGACCAGGTCCGGATGTCGTCCGCGGTGGCAAGGCCGATCCGCAGCTCGTCGAAGAAGTTGACGTCGAGCACTTGTCGTCAATCCCTCTTTCGGGGTCGAGTCTCAATCAATGGTCTGAACGGGTCCGGGGCAGGGCCGGGGCCTCATGAGCGAGGCCCCGGCCAGACCCGTCAGACCTCTTCGACGCTGCTCGGCTCGCGCCGGGACAGGTCGATACCGAGCTCCTCCGCCGCGCGGAAGACGTCCTCGTCCGTGTCACGCATCTCGATGGACATGCCGTCCGAGGAGAGCACCTCCACGTTGAGGCAGAGCGACTGCATTTCCTTGATGAGCACCTTGAAGGACTCGGGGATGCCCGGCTCGGGGATGTTCTCGCCCTTGACGATGGCCTCGTAGACCTTCACGCGGCCGGTCACGTCGTCGGACTTGATCGTCAGCAGCTCCTGGAGGGCGTAAGCGGCGCCATATGCCTCCAGCGCCCACACCTCCATCTCACCGAAGCGCTGTCCACCGAACTGAGCCTTACCACCCAGCGGCTGCTGGGTGATCATGGAGTACGGGCCCGTCGAACGAGCGTGCAGCTTGTCGTCGACGAGGTGGTGGAGCTTGAGGATGTACATGTACCCGACCGAAACCGGGTCCGGGAACGGCTCGCCGGAGCGGCCGTCGAACAGGTGGGCCTTGCCGGAGGGCTGCACCAGGCGGTCGCCGTCGCGGTTCGGGATCGTGGCCTCGAAGAGACCGGAGATCTCGTCCTCGCGCGCACCGTCGAAGACGGGCGTGGCGACGTTGGTGCCGGGGGCGACCTGGTCGGCGCCGATGGCCTGCAGGCGCTTGGCCCACTCGTCACCGAGGCCGGAGACGTCCCAGCCACGGCTGGCGAGCCAGCCGAGGTGGATCTCCAGGACCTGTCCCGGGTTCATTCGGGACGGGACACCCAGCGGGTTGAGGATGATGTCGACCGGGGTGCCGTCCTCCAGGAACGGCATGTCCTCGATCGGGAGGATCTTCGAGATGACGCCCTTGTTGCCGTGACGGCCGGCGAGCTTGTCACCATCGGTGATCTTGCGCTTCTGCGCGACGTAGACGCGGACCAGCTGGTTCACGCCCGGCGGCAGCTCGTCGCCCTCTTCGCGGTCGAAGACGCGGACGCCGATGACCTTGCCGATCTCGCCGTGCGGGACCTTCAGCGAGGTGTCGCGCACCTCGCGCGCCTTCTCACCGAAGATCGCGCGGAGCAGGCGCTCCTCGGGGGTCAGCTCGGTCTCACCCTTGGGCGTGACCTTGCCGACGAGGATGTCACCGGCGACGACCTCGGCACCGATACGGATGATGCCGCGCTCGTCGAGGTCGGCGAGGACCTCTTCGGAGACGTTCGGGATGTCCCGGGTGATCTCCTCCGGGCCGAGCTTGGTGTCACGGGCGTCGACCTCGTGCTCCTCGATGTGGATCGAGGAGAGGACGTCGTCCTGCACGAGGCGCTGCGACAGGATGATCGCGTCCTCGTAGTTGTGGCCCTCCCACGGCATGAACGCCACGAGCAGGTTCTTGCCGAGCGCCATCTCACCGTTCTCGGTGGCCGGCCCGTCGGCGAGGACCTGGCCCTCGATGACCCGGTCGCCCTCGGAGACGACGACCTTCTGGTTGACCGAGGTGCCCTGGTTGGAGCGCGAGAACTTGGCGATGCGGTACGTGGTGTACGTGCCATCGTCGTTGGTGACGGTGATGTAGTCCGCGGAGACCTCCTGGACGACACCGTCCTTCTCGGCCTTCAGGACGTCACCGGCGTCGGTGGCGCAGCGGTACTCCATGCCCGTGCCGACGAGCGGGGCCTCCGACTTAATCAGCGGCACCGCCTGACGCATCATGTTCGCGCCCATGAGGGCACGGTTGGCGTCGTCGTGCTCCAGGAAGGGGATCATCGCGGTGGCGACGGACACCATCTGGCGCGGCGAGACGTCCATGTAGTCGACGTCGTCGCCCGGGATGTAGTCGACCTCTCCGCCACGACGGCGGACCAGGACGCGGGGCTCGGTGAACCGCATGTCCTCGGAGAGCGTCGCGTTCGCCTGGGCGATCACGAAGCGGTCTTCCTCGTCGGCGGTGATGTAGTCGACCTCGTCGGTGACCTGGCCGTCGACGACCTTGCGGTACGGCGTCTCGATGAAGCCGAACGCGTTGACACGTCCGTACGAGGCGAGCGAACCGATCAGACCGATGTTCGGGCCTTCAGGGGTCTCGATCGGGCACATGCGTCCGTAGTGGGACGGGTGCACGTCACGGACCTCGAAGCCGGCCCGCTCACGGGAGAGACCACCCGGGCCAAGCGCCGACAGACGGCGCTTGTGGGTGAGACCCGACAGCGGGTTGTTCTGGTCCATGAACTGCGACAGCTGGCTGGTGCCGAAGAACTCCTTGATGGAGGCGACGACCGGCCGGATGTTGATCAGGGTCTGCGGCGTGATCGCCTCGACGTCCTGAGTCGTCATGCGCTCACGCACGACGCGCTCCATACGGGCCAGACCCGTACGGACCTGGTTCTGGATGAGCTCGCCGACGTTACGCAGACGACGGTTGCCGAAGTGGTCGATGTCGTCGGTCTCGACGACGATCGAACGACCGGACTCACCGACCGTCTCGGTCTCCCCGGCGTGCAGCTTGACCAGGTACTTGATGGTCGCGATGACGTCGTCGGAGGTGAGCACGCCGGCGTCCAGCGGCTCTTCGGCGCCGAGCTTCTTGTTCACCTTGTAGCGGCCGACCTTCGCGAGGTCGTAGCGCTTCGGGTTGAAGTAGAGGTTCTCGAGCAGCGTCTGAGCAGCCTCGCGGGTGGGCGGCTCGCCCGGGCGCAGCTTGCGGTAGATGTCGAGCAGCGCGTCGTCCTGGCCCTGGGTGTGGTCCTTCTCCAGGGTGGCGCGCATGGACTCGTACTCGCCGAACTCCTCGAGGATCTGCTCGGTGGTCCAACCGAGAGCCTTCAGGAGGACGGTCACGGACTGCTTGCGCTTGCGGTCGATACGGACACCGACCATGTCGCGCTTGTCGATCTCCATCTCCAGCCAGGCACCCCGGGACGGGATGATCTTGGCGGAGAAGATGTCCTTGTCGGACGTCTTGTCGATCGAGGAGTCGAAGTAGACACCCGGCGAGCGCACGAGCTGCGACACGACGACACGCTCGGTGCCGTTGATGACGAAGGTGCCCTTGTTGGTCATGAGCGGGAAGTCGCCCATGAAGACCGTCTGGGACTTGATCTCGCCGGTCTCGTTGTTGGTGAACTCGGCCGTGACGAAGAGCGGGGCGGCGAACGTGAAGTCGCGCTCCTTGCACTCGTCGATCGAGTTCTTCGGGGGCTCGAAGCGGTGGTCGCGGAACGTAAGCGACATCGACCCGGAGAAGTCCTCAATCGGTGAAATCTCCTCGAAGATCTCCTCCAGGCCGGACTTGGTGGGGACGTCTTGTCCACTGTCCAGAGCAGCCTCGACGCGAGCCTTCCAGGCGGCATTGCCGAGGAGCCAGTCAAAGCTCTCGGTCTGCAGCGCGAGGAGGTTCGGAACCTCGAGGGGCTCCTTGATCTTTGCAAAAGAGATGCGCAGCGGGGCGGTGCTGGCACCGTTGTTCGTATTCGCGGTCGAGGCGTTGCGCGAGGCGGCCAAGAGGGGGTCCTTCCGAGGGCTCGGACTCACTACGCGCGTACCGGTCCCAAGTTGGACACGGTGACGGAAATCCCAGGTCAGGGACGATCAGTCATCGGTGTTCAAACATCGGGCATGCCCCTGGTGACGGGCAGGAGGCAGCTAACAGGCAGCGCAAAGGGTCAGTGTAGCCAAACGGCACACTGATGTCCAGTCCGGGTTCTCAGAGACCCTCGAAGCTCGCAACAGCTGTTCTCAACACCTATGAATCGCCCTCGCGCGGATGCGCTCTTCTTTACTGCCCTCTTCGCCAACGATCCATGCATCGGATCCGGATCGAGTGACGACGCGTCCTGAGAATTGCGCGCCGCGTGCGGTTCGTCAAGGCCCCCCTGCCGGACAGAGCCCCGAGACCCTCATCCGCCGCCTCTCGGCACCGGCCGCAAGCCCCCGTCGGAGGCGTACGGCGAAGATCACCATACTCGTCAGCCACGGAAGAGCAAGGCGAGCGCCTCGGGTACGCCGAAGGGCGACCACCCGGATGGGTGATCGCCCTTCGCGATGAGACGTCCGTGCCGTGCGGCACGAGCAGTCCAGACGAGTCAGAAGACTCGCAGGGTCACTTGACCTCGACCGAGGCGCCAGCGGCCTTGAGGGACTCGGCAGCCTTCTCGGCGGCCTCCTTCGCGACCTTCTCGAGGACCGGCTTCGGGGTGCCGTCGACGAGGTCCTTGGCCTCCTTCAGACCCAGGGAGGTCAGCTCACGCACGACCTTGATGACCTGGATCTTCTTCTCGCCGGCGCCGGTGAGGATGACGTCGAACTCGTCCTGCTCCTCGACGGCCTCGGCGGCGGCAGCAGCGCCACCGGCGGCGGCAACGGCGACCGGAGCGGCAGCCTTGACGTCGAACTTCTCCTCGAACGCCTTGACGAACTCGGAGAGCTCGATGAGGGTCAGGGTCTCGAACTGCTCGAGCAGCTCGTCCTGGGACAGCTTCGCCATGATGGCGTCCTTCCACTAAGTCGGCAGGTGCCGGGTGTATATGAAGGCGGGCGTACGGGCCCGCTGCGAGCCGTGGGGCGGAGTGTTACTCCGCCACCTCGGCGTCGGCGGGAGCCGGCGTACCGGCACCGCCCTGCTCGACCTTGGCGCGAAGGGCGTCCGCAGTGCGGACGAACTCCGACAGAGGGGCCTGGAAAGTCGCCGCGGCCTTGGCCATCGACGCCTTGATTCCACCGGCCACCTTGGCGAGCAGAACCTCGCGGGACTCGAGGTCCGCAAGCTTCTTGATCTCATCGGCGGACAGCGCCTTACCGTCAAGGACACCGCCCTTGATGATGAGGTTCGGGTTGTCCTTGGCGAAGTCACGAAGACCCTTCGCCGACTCCACCGGGTCACCGGTGACGAAGGCAACCGCCGTCGGGCCTGCGAACAGGTCGTCCAGCGTGTCGATCCCGGCCTCGTTGGCCGCAATCTTGGTCAGCGTGTTCTTCACCACGGCGTACTGGGCGTTCTCACCGAGCGAACGGCGCAGCTGCTTGAGCTGTGCCACGGTGAGACCCCGGTACTCGGTCAGCACAGCGGCGTTCGAGCTGCGGAACTGGTCCGCGAGCTCGGCTACCGCGGCAGCCTTGTCGGGCCTTGCCATGAGCGTCGGCCTCCTTCCGGGTGATGAGGACCGCTCAGAAGGGGCCGGGAAAAACGAAACGCCCCAGCACAAGTGCCAGGGCGCAGCTCGACCGGACAAAGTCCGGGAGCGTTCCACAGTCACCTGCGCAGGTCGTCCGCACTCAACGGATCCTTCGGTCACTGCACCCTCTTGCGAGAACACAGCAACGACCAGCGGTCTTTGGCTTCTGTAGGAGAGTACGCGACCGGGGTCGCGCCGAGCAAATCCGTCCCGGTTCGGGCGGTGCGGGAGGTTTAAGAAGTGCCCGCAGCGCTGCCCTGCCGCCGCTCCAGGGGCTTCTGGAGGTCGACGATGTGGGAGGCCGGGGCTCCTCGACGGTGACGTCGGTGCGGCCGGCCTGGCCAGGGCGTCGCAGGAGTGACGGATCCAGCGCCTGCCTGCCTGCCCGGCGAGCGCCTCGCCCATGTCGGCGGACTCCGTACGGTCGCCTCACGCCGACGCACGGCGCGGACAGCCACTGCTGCGCACGAGAACGAGGACGGGCCCCGCACCTCGAAAGGTTGCGGGGCCCGCCCATGTCACACGAGACGCGGCTTTCGTACGAGCGCGGAGGCTCAGACGGCGGCCGGGTCCTCCTCGACGAGGAGGTTACGGGTGCGGTTGGCGTCCAGCGGGATGCCGGGGCCCATCGTGGTGGCCAGCGTGGCCTTCTTGATGTAGCGGCCCTTGGCGGCGGACGGCTTCAGACGGAGGATCTCCTCCAGCGCCGCGGCGTAGTTCTCGACCAGCTTCGTGTCATCGAAAGAGACCTTGCCGATGATGAAGTGCAGGTTCGAGTGCTTGTCGACGCGGAACTCGATCTTGCCGCCCTTGATGTCGTTGACAGCCTTCGCGACATCGGGGGTGACCGTACCGGTCTTCGGGTTCGGCATCAGACCACGCGGACCGAGCACGCGGCCGAGGCGGCCGACCTTGCCCATGAGGTCCGGAGTGGCGACGACGGCGTCGAAGTCCAGACGGCCCTTCGCCACCTCGTCGATGAGCTCGTCGGCGCCGACGATGTCGGCGCCCGCGGCTTCCGCGGCCGCAGCACGGTCACCGGTCGCGAAGACCAGGACCCGGGCGGTCTTGCCGGTGCCGTGCGGGAGGTTCACGGTGCCACGGACCATCTGGTCGGCCTTGCGCGGGTCTACACCCAGGCAGAACGCGACCTCGACGGTGCCGTCGAACTTGGTGCTGGCGGTGTCCTTGGCGAGACGGACGGCCTCGAGGGGGGCGTAGTTGCGCTCCCGGTCGATCTTGGCGTCCGCAGCGCGGAGGTTCTTGCTGCGCTTCACTGCTGCTCCTGTGGTTTCAAGTGTGGAGGCGTGGTGCGGGCCAGCGCTTGGCCCTACCACTGAGGGACTACGGGGCTGATCAGCCCTCGACCGTGATGCCCATGGAACGGGCGGTGCCGGCGATGATCTTCGACGCGGCGTCCAGGTCGTTGGCGTTCAGGTCGGGCAGCTTGACCGTGGCGATCTCGCGGACCTGGGCGCTCGTGAGCTTCGCGACCTTGGTCTTGTGCGGCTCGCCGGAGCCCTTGTCCACACCTGCGGCCTTGAGGATGAGCTTGGCAGCCGGCGGGGTCTTCGTCACGAAGGTGAAGGAGCGGTCTTCGTAGACCGTGATCTCCACCGGCACGACCATGCCACGCTGCGACTCGGTCGCGGCGTTGTAGGCCTTGCAGAACTCCATGATGTTGACGCCGTGCTGGCCGAGCGCGGGGCCGACCGGCGGGGCCGGGTTGGCCGCACCGGCGTTGATCTGGAGCTTGATAAGCCCCGTGACCTTCTTCTTCTTGGGAGGCATTGCTCTCTCCGGGTCCTAGTGAGAGTTTTTCGCCATCATCCGGATCATCCGGATGCAGGCATACCGCACAACGATAACGGGTATAGCTGCGCGACCAAAAACCGAGCAGGTCAGACAGGCTGTAGAGCCTGTCTGACCTGCTCGGTAGGCATGTGTCCAGAAGTCGGCGAAAACCGTCAGTTCTTCTGGATCTGGTCGAAGCTGAGCTCGACCGGGGTCTCGCGACCGAAGATCTCGACGAGGCCCTTGACCTTCTTCGAGTCGGCGTTGATCTCGTTGATCGTCGCCTGCAGCGTCGCGAACGGGCCGTCGGTGACGGTGACCGAGTCGCCCACCTCGAAGTCCAGCACCTGGACCTCGACCTTGCGGGACGGAACCGGCTTGCCCTCGGCCTCTGCGGCCTCGCGGGCGGCCTTCTCCTCGGCCTCCGGGGCGAGCATCTTGACGATCTCGTCCAGGGTCAGCGGGTACGGGTCGTAGGCGTTGCCCACGAAGCCGGTGACACCGGGCGTGTTACGCACGACGCCCCAGGACTCGTTCGTCAGGTCCATGCGCACCAGGACGTAACCCGGGAGCTTGTTCTGACGGACGTTCTTGCGTTCGCCGTTCTTGATCTGGACGATCTCTTCCTCGGGCACTTCGGCCTGGTAGATGAAGTCCTCGACGTTGAGCGAGACGGCGCGCTGCTCCAGGTTGGCCTTCACACGCTTCTCGTAACCGGCGTACGTGTGGATGACGTACCACTCGCCGGGGAGACCGCGGAGCTCGTCACGCAGAGCGGTGACGGCGTCGACCGGAGCGGCCGGCTCGGCCTCTTCCTCGGTCTCGTCGTCGCCCTCGGCGGCCTCGTCCTCGCCGGACTCCTCATCGGAGTCGGCCGCAGCGGCCTCGTCCTCGACGTTCACGGCGGCCTGCTCGGCGGGCTCACCCGCGGCGTCGGCGTCGGCAGCTTCGGCCTGGTCCGGCTCCACAGCGTCAGCCGCCTCGACGATCTCGGCCTCGGCCTCGGCGGACTCGAAGGCGCCCGCCGTCGGCTCGACGGCGTCGTTCAGGTTCGGGTCAGACACGGTGGCTGCTTCTTCCTGGATACATATGGGTGGAACATGCGAAAGGGGCGCCCATGAGGCGCCCTCCGCGGGATCAGCCGAAGACGTACTTGATGACCCGCTGGAATCCGAAGTCAATCACGGTCACAAGACCAATCATGACGACCACGAAAACAATCACCACGGACGTGTACGTCGTCAGCTGATTGCGAGTCGGCCAGACAACCTTGCGCAACTCGGCGACGATCTGGCGGTAGAACAACGCGAGGCGACCCATGGGGCCCTTCTTTCCGCGCTTGCCGCCCTTCCGAGTCCTCTTCTTCGACTCGGGTACTTCATCCTCGGCATCAGGCATGTCGATGGAGCCCACGGCGTCCGTCACGCTTCTCACCTGATTCCGGGTCATGGCCGTGCCGCGCCCGGTGGAGCCGCACGGCGGTGCATTGAAGTACGTACATGCGCACACATCCTGGCGAAGGAGTGTGTAGCAGGGCCGGAGGGACTTGAACCCCCAACCGCTGGTTTTGGAGACCAGTGCTCTACCAATTGAGCTACGACCCTTTGTGGTTTCCACCAACCTACCGCATCTTCCCCGATGCTCCGGGTGCAGGAACGGTGCGGCTGGTGAAGGCCAACGACAGGTGAGTGTACGTGCTCAGCGGCCTGGCGTCGAACAGATAGCTCCGGACAACTCCTGTCCGGTTCTTGTCCGCATGCTGTCCGGGTGCTGTCCGGTCCCTGAAACCCCTGTGCCGACAGGGATTGCGGTCTGGGAGCATGGGGCCCATGAGCGCTGCAACTTCTCCCTCCGAGCGCCGGGTCTCCGCCCGCATCGGTGCAATCTCCGAGTCCGCCACTCTCGCCGTCGACGCCAAGGCCAAGGCCCTCAAGGCCGCCGGCCGTCCGGTGATCGGCTTCGGTGCCGGTGAGCCCGACTTCCCGACCCCTGGCTACATCGTCGACGCCGCGGTCGAGGCCTGCCGCAACCCGAAGTACCACCGCTACACCCCTGCGGGCGGGCTCCCCGAGCTCAAGGCCGCCATTGCAGAGAAGACGCTGCGCGACTCCGGTTACCAGGTCGACGCCTCCCAGATCCTGGTGACCAACGGCGGCAAGCAGGCCATCTACGAGGCGTTCGCCGCGATCCTCGACCCGGGCGACGAGGTCATCGTCCCGGCGCCGTACTGGACCACCTACCCCGAGTCGATCCGTCTCGCCGGCGGTGTCCCGGTGGAGGTCGTGGCCGACGAGACCACCGGCTACCGGGTCTCCGTCGAGCAGCTGGAGGCGGCACGCACCGAGCGTACGAAGGTCGTCCTGTTCGTCTCCCCGTCGAACCCGACCGGTGCGGTGTACAGCGAGGCCGACGCCAAGGCGATCGGTGAGTGGGCCGTCGAGCACGGCCTGTGGGTGCTCACCGACGAGATCTACGAGCACCTGGTCTACGGCACCGCGAAGTTCACGTCGCTGCCCGCGCTCGTGCCCGCTCTGCGTGACAAGTGCATCGTGGTCAACGGTGTCGCCAAGACGTACGCGATGACCGGCTGGCGCGTGGGCTGGCTCATCGGCCCCAAGGACGTCGTCAAGGCCGCGACCAACCTGCAGTCGCACGCCACCTCCAACGTCTCCAACGTCGCCCAGATCGCCGCGCTGGCCGCCGTCTCGGGGAACCTGGACGCGGTCGCCGAGATGCGGACCGCCTTCGACCGCCGTCGGCAGACCATCGTGCGGATGCTCAACGAGATCGACGGCGTGCTGTGCCCGGAGCCCGAGGGCGCGTTCTACGCGTACCCGTCGGTGAAGGCGCTGCTCGGCAAGGAGATCCGCGGCAAGCGCCCGGCCACCTCGGTCGAGCTGGCGGCCCTGATCCTGGACGAGGCCGAGGTCGCGGTCGTTCCGGGCGAGGCCTTCGGCACGCCGGGCTACCTGCGGCTTTCGTACGCACTGGGCGACGAGGACCTCGCCGAGGGCGTGTCGCGGCTCCAGAAGCTGCTGGGCGAGGCGAAGGACTGACCTCCCGCCCCCGCTCAGGTGCCCCCCGGCCGAGGCCGGGGGGCACCTTTTTTGTGCACATTTTCGATCGTGCTGTCGTACGGGCTTGCGTTCGAGGATCAACTCGATGGGGAATCCCGCTACCGCGACAGCCCACGGGTGCGGCAGGATCTTCGAATGGAGCGTGACGTACGGCTGTTGCCCAAGGCCCATCTGCACTTGCATTTCACCGGGTCGATGCGGCCCACGACGCTGCTCGAACTCGCCGACAAGTACGGCGTACGGCTGCCCGAGGCACTGACCGGTGGCGAGCCGCCCAGACTGCGGGCGACGGACGAGCGCGGCTGGTTCCGCTTCCAGCGGCTCTACGACATCGCCCGGTCCTGCCTGCGGGCGCCCGAGGACATCCAGCGACTGGTGCGCGAGACGGCCCAGGAGGACGTCGCGGACGGCTCCGGCTGGCTGGAGATCCAGGTCGACCCCACCTCGTACGCCCCGCTCCTCGGCGGGCTCATCCCGGCGATCGAGATCATCCTGGACGCGGTGGACTCCGCGGCGCGCGAGACCGGGCTCGGGATCCGTGTGGTGATCGCGGCGAACCGGATGAAGCACCCGCTGGACGCGCGGACGCTGGCCCGGCTCGCGGTGCGGTACTCGGACCGGGGGGTCGTCGGCTTCGGACTCTCCAACGACGAGCGGCGCGGAATGGCGCGCGACTTCGACCGGGCCTTCGCCATCGCCAGGGAGGGCGGGCTGCTGGCGGCCCCGCACGGCGGCGAACTGGCCGGCCCATCGAGTGTGCGGGACTGCCTGGACGACCTCGACGCGGCCAGGATCGGTCACGGCGTCCGGGCCGCCGAGGACCCACGGCTGCTGCGCAAGCTGGCGGAGCGCGGGGTGACCTGCGAGGTGTGCCCGTCGTCGAACGTGGCCCTGGGCGTCTACGAGAAGCCTGCGGACGTACCCCTGCGCACTCTGTTCGAGGCCGGCGTGCCGATGGCGCTCGGCGCGGACGACCCGCTGCTCTTCGGGTCCCGCCTCGCCGCACAGTACGAGCTCGTACGGCACCACCACGCGTTCACCGACGAGGAGCTGGCGGAGCTGGCACGGCAGTCGGTGCGGGGGTCGGCGGCGCCCTCCGACGTACGGGCGCGGTTGCTGGCGGGGGTCGACGACTGGCTGGCAAAGCCGGCCGGCTAGCCGCCGCCGCCTCCGGGCACCCCTGTGGGGGCCCGGGCCGGCCTTGTGCGTGGGCTCAGGCCTGTGTGCCGATCCCGTGCAGCACCGTCCGCGCGACGGATGCGGCGAATTCGTCCAGAGACTGCGGTGGCCGGCCCTCCTCCGTCGCGTCGTACGCGAACGCGCGCTGGACACAGGCGCCGAGCAGCAGCGACGCGGCCGCGTAGGTGTCGGCGCCGGGCCGTACGCGGCCGGCCGCCTGTTCGCTGCGGAGATAGCCCGCGACGCCCCGGATCGGTATGTGCGGGCCGGTGCCGAGCTCGCGCATGGCCGCGTCGTGGCGGCTCTTGAGCCGCGGCTCGGCGTAGAGCGAGGCGGCGATCGGGAAGCTCTGGGCGTAGAAGAGCGCGGCCTCGCGGGCGATGTCGGTGAGATTCTCCTCGACGGTCCGCTCCCCCGCCCCCGGGTCGGCGGTCAGCCGCCGCAGCAGCGGGTTGAGCTTGGGCAGCCGTTCCTTGAGCACGGCCACGAACAGTTCTTCCTTGCTGGGGAAGTGCTTGTAGAGCGCCGCCTCCGAGCAGCCCGCGGCCCGGGCGATCTCCTTGGTGGTGGCCCGTGCCAGGCCGATGGTGAGCATCAGCTGGTGGGCGGCGTCGATGATGCGGCCCCGGGCCGGCTTCTGCTCCATGGGCACTCCAATGAGGCTTGACGCGTGGTGAGTATCCACTCACTCTAGGGGTGAGTGAATACTTACCCACCCCAGGAGGGTGCGCAATGAGACTCACGGTGTTCGGCGCTACAGGCGGCATCGGCCAGGAGATCGTCCGCCAGGCCGTGACGGCGGGCCACGAGGTGACGGCGGTGGTCCGCGATCCGGCGCGGCTGCCGGTTCCGCTCGCCGACGTCACGGTCCACACCACCGCGCGGATCGACGATCCGGAGGGGCTGCGCGAGGCGGTCGCCGGTCGGGACGCGGTGCTCTCGGGGCTCGGCTCGCGCGGCCGGAAGGCCGACGGGATCGCCGAACGGCTCACCGGCTCGGTGATCCGGGCGATGGAGGCCGAGAGGACGCGACGGCTGCTCGTGGTGAGCGCGGCCCCGGTCGCGCCCGAGCCCGCGGACGACCCGCTGCTGGACCGGATGATGCTGAAGGCGATCGGCGCGATCCTCAAGGAGGTCTACGCCGACCTGACCCTGATGGAGGGTGCGCTGGCCCGCAGCGCCACGGACTGGACGTCGGTGCGGCCGCCGAAGCTCACCAACGGGCCGCTGACGGGGAGGTACCGGACGGTCTACGGCAGCAACCCGCGCAGCGGCAGGTCCATCTCGCGGGCCGATGTGGCACACGCGATGCTGGCGCTGATCGACGATCCGGCTGCGGTCAAGCAGGGCGTGGGCGTGGCGTACTGACGCCACTGCCCCCCGGCGTCCCCGAAAGCTCGGAAGGCGGGGACCTCAGAGGCTGACGCCGACCGTCACCGGTTCATTGACGAGCGTGACGCCGAAGACCTCGTGGACGCCTGCCACGACCTCGCGGGCCAGCGCGAGCAGATCCTCGGTGGTCGCCCCGCCGCGGTTGGTGAGGGCGAGCGTGTGTTTGGTGGAGATACGGGCGGGGCCGGTGCCGTACCCCTTGGTGAAACCGGCCCGGTCGATGAGCCAGGCCGCCGAGGTCTTGGTGTGTCCCCCGTCCGCCGGGAAGGCGGGGGGCGTCACCTCGGGGCCGAGCCGGTCCTTGGCGCGGGCGAGGAACGCCGCGTACTGCGCGCCGTCGAGGATCGGGTTGGTGAAGAAGGAGCCCGCCGACCAGGTGTCGTGGTCCTCCGGGTCGAGCACCATGCCCTTGCCGGCGCGCAGCCGCAGCACGGTCTCGCGGGCGGCCGTCGCAGGCACCCGTTCGCCCTGCTCGACGCCCATGGCGCGGGCCGTTTCGGGGTACTTCAGGGGCGCGGAGAGACCACCCGCGTCTTCCAGCTCGAACCGGACACGCAGGACCACGAAGCGGTCGGGTTCGGCCTTGAAGCGACTGTGCCGGTACGAGAATGCGCACTCGTCATTCGGGATGGTGACCGTTTCGCGGGTGTACCGGTCGTAGGCGACGACCTCCGTGATGGTCGACGCCACCTCCTGGCCGTACGCACCGACGTTCTGGATCGGCGTCGCGCCCGCGGAGCCGGGGATTCCGGCCAGGCATTCGATACCGGCGAGACCGGCCTCGACGGTCCGGGTGACGGCGTCCGTCCACACCTCTCCGGCGGCCAGTTCCAGCGCCGTGCCGACCAGCTCGAACCCCTTGGTCGCGATGCGCAGGGCGGTGCCGTCGAAGCCCTTGTCGCCGATGACCAGGTTGCTGCCGCCACCGATGACGAGGAGCGGCGTACCGCTGTCGTCGGCCTCGCGCACGGCTGCGACCACCTCGGCGTCGGTCGTCGCCGTGAGGAGGCGGGCCGCGGGGCCGCCGAGCCGGAAGGTGGTCAGGGGGGCGAGGGGGGCGTCGTGGAGTTCCTGCACGGGGACAAGAGTACGGTCCGTGACCCCGCCGCTCGGGCGGGGCCACGGACCGCGTACGCAGAGGGCCATGGATCAGGCTGCGACCGGGGCCCGCCCCTCGGCGGGCTCCGCACCCGCCATCGGGTCCGACTCCGGGTCCACCGCGGGCGCCGGTGCGGTGCGGCGCCCCGGGATCAGCAGGGCGGCGACCGCGGCGAGTACCACCGCCCCGGCGCCGATCCAGATTGCCGGAACGGTCCCGTCCGTGAAGGACTGCGCGGAGCCGTAACCGCCCTGCGCCGAGAAGACCGAGGCCAGTACCGCGACACCGAGGGCGCCACCGACCTCGCGCAGGGAGTTGTTGGCGCCGGAGGCGATGCCCTGCTCGGCGGGGCGGACGCTGGACATCACCAGGCTGGCGGCCGGCGCGAAGTAGAGCGCCATTCCGATGCCGCCGATCATCAGGGCGGGCAGCTGGGCCGTGTACGGGGCGTCGGGGGCGATGATCATGGCGAAGAGGGCCAGTCCCACGGCCTGGAGCGCGAGGCCGGTGACGACGACCGGACGGCCGCCGAACCGGTCGGAGAGATATCCGGCGATCGGGGCGACCAGCATCGGCATGCCCGTCCAGGGCAGCATCCGCAGCCCGGCCTCGCTCGGCGAGTAGCCCAGCACGCCCTGGAAGTACTGGCTGAGGAGGAAGATCGAGCCGAACATCCCGAGGAACATCAGCAGGCCGGCCATGTTGATCCCGAAGAAGCCGCGGTTGCGGAAGAGCCGCATGGGCAGCATCGGGTTCTTCGCGTGAAAGCCGTGGTGGATGAATCCGCCGATCAGCGCGGTACCGGCGATCAGCCCGGTGAGGACCGTGGGGCTGGTCCAGCCGTCGGCGTTGGCACTGACCAGCCCGTAGACGATGCCGAAGAGGCCGCCGCTGACCAGGAGGGTGCCGGGGATGTCGAGCCGGGCGTTCGGGGCGTACGACTCCGCCAGACGCAGCCGGGCCAGCGGCAGCAGAACCAGGCCGATCGGCACGTTCAGCCAGAAGATCCACTGCCAGGACAGGTGCTCGGTGAGGCTGCCGCCGATCAGGGGCCCGCTGGCGACGGCAAGTCCGGTGACGGCGCTGAAGATGCCGAGCGCCATGCCGCGGCGGGCGGCGGGCACGGCGGCCGTGAGCAGGGTGAGCGTCAGCGGCATCATGATCGCCGCACCCACCCCCTGGACGGCCCGGAAGGCGATCAGCTCATTGATCCCGGACGACAGGGCCGCGGCGGCGGAGGCGCCGGTGAAGACGGTGAGCCCGGCGAGGAAGAGCCGCCGCCGGCCGAACCGGTCACCGAGGGCCGCACCGAGCATCAGCAGCACGGCGAAGGTCAGGGTGTACGCGTTCACCGTCCATTCGAGCTCCGCCAGTTCGCCGCCGAGGCTCTTGCGGATGGAGGGCAGGGCGGTGGTGACGACGAGATTGTCGAGCGCGGCCATGAAGCCGGCGACGCTGGTGATGACGAGGGCCCAGACCGCTCCTGAGCGGCCGGTGGTGTGCTGGCTCACTGCTCCCCCTGAGGGTTAGTTATTGATGACTAACTTTGATGGGCAGAAAACCGGGCCGAACCCGGGTCGCACTGTTCAGACGGTCGGCCGCGCCGAGGGATAGAAACCGGCCCAGACCCGGTGGTCGGGCGGGAAGCCGAGCGAGGCCAGGGTGTTGATGAGCATGCCGTACGCGAGGAATGTCGTGGTCTCGCCGATGTCGGCGCCGAGCGCGAGGTGGATCTCGTCCCACATCTGCAGCCAGCCGGCCCGCACCGACTCGCCGAACTCATGGTCCCCGGCGGCCTCGGCCGCGGCGATGGCCGCGTACATCTGCATCTGCAGCAGCAGCTTGTCGGGGTCGTCGACGATGAGGCGCTGATACGCCGCCGCCATGGCCTGGAGCGCTTCCTCGCCCTCCAGGCCGTCACCGGCCTCGGCGAAGACCTTCCGGGTGTCCGCCAGGCAGCGGTCGGAGGCGGCGAGGAACATGGCCTGCTTGCTCGGGAAAAGGCGGAAGAGGTACGGCTGCGAGACGCCGACCCGCTTGGCGATCGCCTCCGTGGAGGTGGCGTTGTACCCGCCGCGGGCGAACTCGGCGACCGCCGCGAGGATGACGCTCTCGCGCCGCTCTTCTGCACTCATCCTGGCCATGCGGCTAAGTTAGTACTCAATCACTAACTTGGTCAAGCGGTATGCGACGGCACTCGGAAAGCCGCACAAGGAGCCGACGCGTAAGGGGCACCCACCCAAAGGCGGATGCCCCTTACGCACAGATCGACTCAGCGGCTCAGGCGAGCTGCACAACGGCGCGGGACATGCCCAGCACCTTCTTGCCCTCACTCATCGCCGTCAGGTCCACCCGCACCTGGTTGTCGTCCAGCAGGGCGGCCACCTTGGCGCTGACCTCGACCAGCGCACCCTTGTCGTCGTTCGGCACGACGACCGGCTTGGTGAACCGCACCCCGTACTCCACGACCGCACCCGGGTCCCCGACCCAGTCCGTGACCACCCGGATCGCCTCGGCCATGGTGAACATGCCGTGCGCGATCACATCCGGCAGCCCGACCTCACGCGCGAACTTCTCGTTCCAGTGGATCGGGTTGAAGTCACCGGAGGCACCCGCGTACTGCACCAGCATCGCGCGGGTCACCGGGAACGACTGCGCCGGCAGCTCCGTACCGACCTCGACCGACTTGTACGCAACCTTCGCCGTCATCACGCCTCCTCGGCGGCGCGCGCCACCAGCTTCGTCCACGCGGTCACGACATGCTCGCCGGCCTCGTCGTGGACCTCGCCACGGATGTCGAGGATGTCGTTGCCCGCGAGGGACTTGATGCCCTCGATCGTCGAGGTGACCGTCAGCCGGTCCCCCGCCCGCACCGGACGCACGTACGCGAACTTCTGGTCACCGTGCACCACACGGCTGTAGTCCAGACCCAGCTGCGGGTCCTGCACCACCCGCCCCGCGGCCTTGAATGTGATCGAGAAGACAAAGGTGGGGGGCGCGATCACATCGGAATGCCCGAGCGCACGGGCAGCCGCCGGATCCACGTACGCCGGATTGGAGTCGCCCACCGCCTCGGCGAACTCGCGGATCTTCTCCCGGCCGACCTCGTACGGCGCGGTGGGCGGATAGGTCCGCCCCACGAAGGACTGGTCGAGCGCCATGGGCTCGCTACCTCCTGATGGAAAGACGAATGGGCCGAGGAGCAGCCCTGCACAGAACAGCCCTATACAACGACACGAGGCCGCCCCCAGTGGGGACGGCCTCGTGTACGAGCCTGATTCAGCGGGTTTCGCGGTGCGCAGTGTGCGAGTTGCAGCGCGGGCAGTGCTTCTTCATCTCAAGACGGTCCGGGTTGTTACGCCGGTTCTTCTTGGTGATGTAGTTCCGCTCCTTGCACTCCACGCAGGCCAGCGTGATCTTCGGGCGGACGTCGGTGGCAGCCACGTGAGTGCTCCTTGGACGGACGGATGGACGGATGAACGCAAAAAAGAGTAGCCGATCGAAGGACCGACCCCACAATCGGCTACCGTAAGTAGCGGTGACCGGACTTGAACCGGTGACACAGCGATTATGAGCCGCTTGCTCTACCGACTGAGCTACACCGCTTTGATGCCGGATCCCCCCGCCGTGAGGCGGGGTTCCCCGATCACCAGAGCCCCAATACGGAATCGAACCGTAGACCTTCTCCTTACCATGGAGACGCTCTACCGACTGAGCTATTGGGGCGAGCGATGAAGACATTACACGGTCCCTCGCCGATCGCCCAAATCCGTTTCGGAGCCCCCCACCGAGACGTAGATCGCCACCGCCCCGATCCCTTTGATCAGCCACTCGTCCCCAGCCCGTCGAAGACCGGACCGGCCACCTGATCAGCGACTTGATCCACCCCCGGCCACCCCCGGTCCGGGCACCGCACCGACCGCCCCGGCCGCCCACACCCGCCCCGTGGCCCGCACCAGGCCACACCGGTACGACTATTTCGCCCCTGCTCGAACCGGGACGAACACGCCCCTAGGCTCGACTCACTCTGCGTGATCTTGCAACCCATCCAGGAGCACGATGCCCGACAGCCAGCCACGGCAGCCGGACGACCCCGCCGCCGACCTCGCCAGCACCACCGAAGCCACCCCGCTGGTGCTGTGCGGCGCCCGTCTCACCGACGGCCGCATCGTGGACGTACGGCTCGGCGGCGGCCGCATCGAAGCTGTCGGAACCACAGGCAGCCTGACCGCACCCGGCGCCCGCGTGGACCTCCGCGGCTACCTCCTGCTCCCCGCCCCCGCCGAACCCCACGCCCACAGCGACACCGCGCTCACCGCCGACAGCGCGGGCCCCCACAGCCGCGGACCCGCCTCGCACCACCCCGAGGACATCCAGCGCCGCGCCACCGAAGCCGCCCTCCTGCAACTCGGCCACGGCGCCACCGCACTGCGCTCACACGTACGGATCGGCGACGCAACCGGGCTCGCCCCGCTCGAAGCGATACTGCAGGCACGCCACTCACTGCGCGGACTCACCGACCTCACCCCGGTCGCCGTACCCCGCCTGCTCACCGGAACCGCGGGCGCCGACAGCCTCGCGATGCTCCGCGACGCGGTGAAGATGGGGGCCGGCGTCGTCGGCGGCTGCCCCGACCTCGACCCCGACCCGGCCGGATACGCCGAAGCCGTCCTGGACATCGCCGCGGAACACGGCTGCCCCGTCGACCTGCATACGGACGGTGACGATCCCGCCCGCCTCACCCGCCTCGCCGCCATGGCGGCCGGCCTGCGGCCCGGAGTCTCGATCGGCCCGTGCGCCGGCCTCTCCCACCTCCCCCCGCAGACCACGATCCGCGCCGCCGATCAGCTCGCCGCCGCCGGAGTGACCGTCATCTGCCTCCCCCAGGGCGGCTGCTGCGCGGCGGAACGCCGGGGCACGGCACCGGTACGGCTCCTGCGCGCGGCCGGAGTGCGCGTCGCGGCCGGCAGCGGGGCACTGCGCGACGTCGCCAACCCGGTCGGCCGAGGCGACCCGCTGGAGGCCGCCTACCTGCTGGCCTCACAGAGCGGACTACGGGCCGAGGACGCGTACGACACGGTGTCCACCGCCGCCAGAAAGGCCATGGGGCTGCCCGAAGTGCGCGTCGAAGCAGGCTTCCCCGCCGAACTCCTCGCCGTACGCGGCGAACGACTCCCGGGCGTGCTCTCCCTCGCATACAGCCGGATCGTCGTGCACCGCGGACGGGTAGTGGCACGCACGAGCGCGGTACGCGAGTACTGCGACTCGGAGACCGTCGTGGCCCTCGACCTGCCGCGCCAGGGACGACCGGATTCCGGTCCGGGCGGCGGGCCTTGAGCGGGGCGGCGCGCTGCGGCGTACGGTCGTGACCATGCGCATTGTCATCGCAGGTGGACATGGTCAGATCGCGCTGCGGCTGGAGCGGCTGCTCGCTGCGCGCGGAGATGAAACGGCAGGCATCATCCGCAATCCGGAACAGAGCGAGGACCTCCGGGCGGCCGGTGCCGAACCGGTCGTCCTGGACCTCGAATCGGCCACCGTGGAGCAGACGGCGGAGGTCCTGCGCGGCGCCGACGCAGCGGTCTTCGCAGCCGGCGCGGGGCCCAACAGCGGTACGGAACGCAAGGACACGGTGGACCGCGGCGCCGCAGTGCTCTTCGCGGACGCCGCGGAACGGGCCGGCGTACGGCGCTACATCGTGGTGTCGGCGATGGGCGCCGATCCGGACCACCCGGGCGACGAGGTCTTCGACGCGTACCTGAGGGCCAAGGGCGCCGCCGACATGTACGTACGTTCCAGGACGGCACTCGACTGGACGATCCTGCGCCCCGGAATGCTGACGAACGACGCAGGCACCGGCCAGGTCCAGATGTCCGTCTCGACGGGACGCGGACCGGTGCCGCGCGACGACGTGGCGGCAGCACTGCTGGAACTGCTGGACACCCCGGCGACGGCCGGCCTGACGCTGGAACTGATCTCGGGGGGCGTGCCACTGACGGTGGCGGTGAAGGACGTCGCGGGGAACTGAGGGGACGGCTGCGCGGCTCCGGGTTCCCGGAACCCGTTCGACGGTGATCAGGCACGATCACCGTCGAACGCTCTCCGCACGCCCCTCGCCAACTCTTGATCGCACGGGCATTCTTGGGCCGAACGAGCGACCACCCGCGTCCGCGCGACGACGACCGCCCACTGGGGCCGGGCGTCGGGGTAGCGGCCCTCACCGCGGACACCACTCCCCCGGCGCCAAGCTGTCCAGCCGGGACTTCGCTACCTGTCTGCCGACAGCGGTGGGGCGCCCCCGAGCTCCCCGCAGACACCGCCGGTTCGTCGCGCGTCGCTTGCGTGGGGACGAACAGGCCGCGCGCGAACTCCGCGTGACCAGACTCAGGCTTCATCTGGCTGTTCCAGGACGAGTTGTTCCACCCGTTCGGGGATGCCCGAGCCTGTGAGGGCAGCGACACGATGCTGCCGGGGATGGTCTCGGCCGGGGGCGTGCCGATCCCCGCCGACGCCTCGGACATCCGCTACGTCACCCGGAAGGGCCTCGCCCAGGTCTCCTCCTTCGTGAGTGACCGGATGCCGGACTACCTGCACCGCGCTGGAATCGTCCCGGCAGGGGAACCCCTGCTCGACGACGAGAACTACGGCAGCACGTACGGGCTCGGTGAGGATGAAGGCGAGCTCCCCGCTGGAAGTTCAATGCTGTCCGAGGACAAGTGGGCGAGGGAGGCGGTGTCTTGTTCGAGCCCTCGGCATGCAGATGGGCCGAGCTACACCGTTGCAGTACTAGAAGCCGGCCTGGATGCGGGACTGAACGCTGGACTCGTCGACGGGCGGGTCGAAGCCGGCCTCGATGCGGGTCTGGATGCCGAAGTCGTCGACGGGCGGGTCGGTACTGCCTCTCGTGCTGACGCCGTCAGGGTCCTCCCTGGCGCGCACGTCGGCGCCCCAGTCTCCGCCATCGCCCCAGTCTCCGCCACCGCCCCAGTCCCCGCCATCGCCCCAGTCCTCGCCACCATCCCAGTCCCCGCCACCATCCCAGTCCCCGCCACCATCCCAGTCCCCGCCATCGCCCCTGGTGTCGTCGTCGCCCCGGTCGGTAATCCCTCTTCCGTTGACGCTGTCAGGGTCATCGTCCAAGGCGACCACGTCTTGCTGTAGCGCTACCGGTGCAGCCACGGCAGCCGCCGGCACTGCCAGGCCGCCACCGGCCAACACCATGGAAGCCGTGACCACCACAAGCCGACGATTGCAAGAATGCTTGGTCATCGGAATTCTCTATTCGGTATTGCGGGGCTCTGTATTCACCCGCGTCGAAAGCTCGGGTATTCACAGCTCCCTGTTGCCCGGGTTCACCGAGGCGGGACCTGCTTCCAACCAACCAGGACCGGAAGCCTCCCGGCACGTCACGACAAGACGTGGCTTGACAATCGAAAACCGGCGGCGGTCTGTTGGGCGCTGACCGCCGGTCTGCGCAGTACCAAACCCTGGCACAGCCGCCGATGCCACCCGTGCGTGCAGGCAACACGTACGGCCAGGGCGAGCAGTTCGTCGCACGTCACCTGCCAGGCGTGCAGTGCTACGCACTCCGGCTCTTGGTCGCGTCGTGAACGCGCTCCGATTCAGCCTCGATCCCGGTTCATCCGAGATCTTCTGATCGGGCAATTGTACCGCTTTACAAGCTCGATCAGCAGGCCTGCTCATCTGCCTGCGCCCCCTGTTTCTCGGGGGACACGGCCTATTCAGAGGCGGGGTACCGGCGGTGCGAGGTGAGACGAGCCGCCATTTCGGCACCCCCCCAGGCGCGTCCAGAGCATCCAGAAACCCCCGCTGACTGCGGGGGGCGACGGCGTCGACTACGACCAGCTCGGCTCGCTCGGCCCGATGCTGAACGCCGTGGCGCTGTGGACCACGCGGTACACCCACGCTGCGGTCGTGTCACGCGGTCACTTTGGCAATGAACGCGGCGAGGTTCTCCACGGTCCGCTGGACCTTCTCCTCCAGGGTGAGGGACTCGTGGAGGCGTGCGCCGATGCCTGCGTCCTTCTTCCCGCGTACATACAGGGAGCAGGCCAGGTCGCTGCACATGTAGACGCCGACCGAGTTGCCCTGCTGCCCTGCCTTCCCGGACCTCGGCGCGACCATCAGGGAGACGCCCCCGGTGTGGGTGGTCACGCACACCGAGCACATGCTGCGCCGCATCTGCCAGGAGCCGACGTCGGAGGAGCGCAGCTGGACACCGACCGGTCTGCCGTCCAGTTCGATCACGAGGTAGGCCCGGTCGGGGGCCTGAGGATCTCGCCAGCCCAGGAAGTCCAGGTCGTCCCAGCACTGCTCGGCCAGGTCACGGGGGACGGACAGGCGCTTGACCTCGCCCTTGGTGCAGTTCACAAACGCGGCACGGATCTCTTGCTCAGCCAGTGGCTTCATAAAGGACACGCTAATTTGCCTAATCAGATTAGGCAAGCGCATAATCGTTGATGCCAGGGATGAGAAGCGATTCGGAGGATGACCATGGGACGGGTAGGCCGGGTAGGACTGACCACGGAGCGCCTGGTCCGGGCGGGGGCAGAGCTGGCCGACGAGGTCGGTTTCGAGCAGGCCACCCCCGCGGAACTCGCCCGGCGGTTCGGTGTCAAGACCGCGAGCCTGTACTCGCACGTGAAGAACGCCCACGACCTCAAGACCAAGATCGCCCTGCTCGCCCTGGAGGAACTCGCCGACCAGGTCTCCACCGCGGTGGCCGGACGGGCAGGCAGAGACGCCCTGACCGCTTTCGCGAACGTCTACCGCGACTACGCCCTCAAGCACCCGGGGCGCTTCGCCGCGGCCCAGTTCCGGCTCGATCCGCAGACGGCGGCCGCCAGCGCGGGCGTTCGGCACGCCCAGATGACGCGGGCGATCCTGCGCGGATACAACCTGGCCGAACCGCACCAGACGCACGCGGTGCGGCTGCTGGGCAGCGTCTTCAGCGGATACGTCGGCCTGGAGACCGCCGGCGGCTTCAGCCACAGCACCCCTGACTCGCAGGAGAGCTGGACCGAAATCCTCAACGCGCTCGACGCCCTGCTGCGCACCTGGCCCACCACCTCCCGACCAACCCTTCCGGGCGCCTCTGCCAACTGACCCTCCTGATCGAAGAGACCGACGAGATGAACGCCGAGCACGACTGGACCACCACTCCCATCACCGCCGGCCTCCTGCGCGGCGCCCTCGACCTGGAGCGCACCGAACGCGGCATACTGCCCCACCGGTTGCCCGCGCGCGCCCGGCAGCAGATCCCCGACGGCCAGCTGGCCATGGCGGAGTCACAGCCCTCCGGAGTACGGCTGGCCTTCCGCACCCGGGCCACCGCCGTCGAGCTGGACGTCGTGGCCACCAAACGGGTCTACGTCGGAGCGCCGCCACGCCCCGACGGGGTGTACGAGCTCCTCGTCGACGGGCGGCTCGCGGGCCGGGCCGGCGCGACCGAGGGCGACACCCTCACCATCGACATGGCCTCCGGGACCGCACAAACTCGTCGCGGGCCGGTGGAGACCCTGCGCTTCACCGACCTGCCGGACGAGGAGAAGGACGTCGAGATCTGGCTGCCGCACGACGAGACCACCCAGCTGGCCGCCCTGCGCACCAATGCCCCCGTCCACACACCACTGCCCAGCGGCCGCAAGGTCTGGCTGCACCACGGCAGTTCGATCAGCCACGGCTCCAACGCTGCCACCCCAACCGGGATCTGGCCCGCCCTTGCCGCAGCTCTGGGCAAGGTGGAGCTGGTCAACATGGGATTCGGCGGCAGCGCTCTGCTCGACCCGTTCACCGCCCGCACCATGCGCGACACCCCCGCCGACATGATCAGCATCAAGATCGGCATCAACATCGTCAACGCCGACCTGATGCGGCTGCGCGCGTTCGGCCCGGCCGTCCACGGTTTCCTCGACACCATCCGCGACGGCCACCCCACCACCCCGCTGCTGGTCGTCTCGCCCATCTACTGCGCCATCCACGAGAACACGCCCGGACCCAGCGCCCCGGACCTCAGCGCGATGAGCGAGGGGCGGCTGCGGTTCGTGGCCACCGGCGATCCCGCGCATAGCGCCGCCGGGAAACTGACCCTCACGGTGATCCGGGACGAGCTGGCCCGCATCGTCCGGCAGCGTGCCGCCACCGACCCGAACCTGCACTACCTCCACGGCCTCGACCTCTACGGCGAGGCCGACCACGCCGAACTGCCGCTGCCCGACGATCTGCACCCGGACCCCGCCACCCACCAGCTCATCGGCGAACGCTTCGCCCACCTCGCCTTCGGCGGCGGCCCATTCACCTCCGAGAAGGAGCAACCCGCACGCGGCGGGCCAACCCGGTCAGAGTTGGGTTGAACATCCTCTGGCCGGTCTCAGTCGGCGATGGCTCGGCGGCAGCGATTTACCCGTCCTGGCCGTCCCTCCCCTTCCTGCCCTGATGACCATGTCTACCGATATGACCGTCTTCCCCGTGTCGCCCGGGCTTGCCGTCCATTCCTGGCGGGCCGGAGGGGCCGCGCGGACCGGGGGGACCGGACGGACCGGGGGAGCTGGGCTCGACGCGGTGCGCCTGCAGGTCGATGTGCTGTGTCTGCAGATCGTCGATCTGCATTTGGTGGGCGACGAGTGCAGCCGACTGCGCGACGAGCACGAAGATCAGCACGGCGCCGAGCACAAGGGGGCGCCACGGCCTACGCGGCGTTTCGCTTACGCTGCTCACATCACTCCTCGCGGTGCGTGACGGCGAAAGATTAAGTGGCGAGGATCTGGAGGAGGCGGACCTCCTCGTCGAGTGCCTGCCCCGCGGCGGCCTCACAGGCCCCGAGTTTGCGAGGCGAAGCGCGACCTCACGGTTCGCCGGCACCGTGACTGCGAGTACCCCCGTCCGGTCACGGAAGGGTTGAACATCTTCTAGCGCATGACGGAGGGGCTGCCCGGGAGGGTTCTGTCGTCAGCCTCCCCACGGCGACTCCGGGACTCAGTCGGTGACGGCTCGGCTACAGCGTCTTGACCGTCCTTCCCGTCCTTGCCCGGCGGGCCATCCCGCCCATCCCTGCCGTCCCGCCCGTTCTGCCCGTCCTGCCCGTCCTTCCCGTCCTTGCCCGGCGGGCCGGGGGGGCCGGACGGACCAGGGGGGCCGGACGGACCGGAGGCACTGGGCTCGACGAGGTGTCCCTGGAGGTCGATGTGCTGCGTCTGCAGCTCGTCGATCTGCTCTTGCTGGGCGACGATCGCAGCCGACTCCGCGATGAGCGCGACGATCAGCGCTGCCCCGAGCACAAGGGGGCGCCACGGTTTACGCAGCATTTCAGTTACCCTGCCCACGTGATGCCTCACTATGCGTGACGGCGAAAGTGTAAACGACGAGGATCTGGAGGAGGCGGACCTCCTCATCGAGTGTCTGCCCCGCGGCGACCTCGGCACGGGGGTTGCACGGCCATCAGCTCGGGCCGCCTGCCGGGGGAAGGCGAGAGGACTCCGCTCGCGTCTGGGCTGCTCCGAGTGCGAGTGAGTGGCACACGAACGCAGTAGCCACGGAACATGAAGAACCGCCGACCGCCCCGCCGGACACGCCCTGCATCACACTCGCCACTCCAGGGATGCGTCAGGCGGCGTAGTCCTCGAAGCCGTGGTCAGCCGACGCCGTTCGTCGCTGCGCGAGCCGGCCTGAGACGCGTGGGCCACCGTTCACGGCGTCGCCCTCTCGGACCGTGCGGATGTGCTCGAACCCCTGCTGGAGGTAGTACCGCTGTAACGCCTCATTCGTTGCCCACGCACCGAGACGGAACCAGTTGGCTGCGGGCGCCTTCGGTGTCGTCCGGCAGCGTGTGACGGTTCGCGGCAGCGGCTGCGAGGTCGCCTGGGCAAGGTAACAGCGTCGCGCAATGCTCACCTGCGCAACACGAGGAGGGAGGCGGGCACCCCGAAGGATGATCCGCCTCCCGAACCACCGGAAGGGGCAGGCGCGTTGCGTACGGCCCTACTTTCCGGCCCACTTCCCGCTCGTGGCGATCGACTTCAGCTGCTGCATGGTCAGCGCGGGTGTCTGCCGCGTGGCCTTCGCGTTCTGGGACCCGGAGTTGAACGCGGACACCACGACCCGGAGGCCGTCCGTACGGATGGTGTCGGCGGTCCACATCACCACGCCCGCACCGCCCTTCTCGCCCGGGCCCTGATGTGTGACGACCTTCGTCCCGTCCGGCAGTACCTCCGCCCCGGACCCGAACAGCTCCCCCTCCACGTCGGACATGTTCGGCTGCACATTGATCTGCACCAGGCTCGCGCCCTTACCGTCATTCACGACGACGTACGCGTATCCGTCGTCACCGCGCTCGGAGGCTACCTTCGCGGACACGGGCAGCAGCGACTTGAGCTTCCTCAGGATCGCCTGGCCGTCCTGTCCCTGCGCCGGCGGCTGCTGTACCGGCTCCGGGGCCGCCTTTCCCAGAGCGTTCATCACGGGCCGCCACTCGTCGGAGATGACGAGTTCCTTCAACTGCGCGACAGTGAGCGGTGGTTCGGCCCGCGAAACGGCGGCGCCCTTCTCTGCGGGCGCGTTCCACTCGCTGACATCGACCGTGTAGCCGTCGGGGGTCACGAGATAGGCGTGCCACCACTTGGTGTCCACGCGCTTGTCAGGGTATTCGTACCCGCGCAACACCATCAGGCGCGAACCGTCGGCGAGCGTCTCATTCCGGCAGGAGTCGTACGGCACGAAGGTCTTGCCGGGGCATTCGAGCTGCTGCTCCGCCTCCGTGCCGTCCGGATCGACGGCGCCGACGCTCACGCCGATCGCAGCTTTGCCCTTGCCGTCGTCGAAGACGAGGTGCGCCAACGGCCCGACCCGGTCGGCCGTGCCGCGCCCTGCCTGCCCGCTGACCTTCCCCTCCGGCAGCAGCTCCTCCAACGTCTCGATCACCTGCTGCGCCGAGAGCTGCGGCCCCTTGCCGGGCGACGACTTCGTCGAAGGGCCGGTCTCCTGCGCCTTCGGCTGCGTGGCCACGCCCGCCCCGCCCTGTCCCGAGCCGTCGCCGAACGCCCCTGCGGTGGAAGCGCTTCTTTGGACTGCTCCGACCCGCACGTGCGCATGCCGGAAACCTCGTCGCACGCCGTACCTCGACGCAGAACAATTCCAGGCATGGGGACGGACATGCACGGGTTCATCGAGTGCCGCTGGGATCGCTGGCTGGACGAGGACGACCGCAGCTGGTTCGGGGCCATCGACCTCGCGCATCTCTACAACGGGCGCTCCTACGTTGCCTTCGGGTCCCTGTTCGGTGTCCGTGACATCACCTCTTTCCGCCCACTCGCCGATCACCGCGGTCTCCCTCCTGACGTGTCGCGGGAGGCCCTCGCCGACTTCGGGTCCTGGGGCTCGGCCGTATCCGGCGCGTCCTGGATCACCTGGGCGGAGCTGGCGGCCGCGGACTGGGACGAGGTCGCGAACGAGGTCGATGTCTGCGTTCACGAGTACCGCCGGAGCCCTGACGGCACCTGGGAGATGCACGGCCAGAACTCCAGCCTGACCCGGTTCGCCGAGCTCTCCGGCCTCACCGACTCCCATGATCTCCACCGGGCGGGCAGCATCTTCCCCGAGGGCACCGAGTGGCCGGACAGCGACCGCCTCTTCCGCATCGGCCGCCTCCAACGGAGGCATGCCGTGCCGGACAGCGACTGGGGTGCCGTCCGGTCGGTGATGCGCACGCTGGCGAACCTGCACGGCGACGAGGGCGTCCGCCTGGTCGTCTGGTTCGACGGCTGACACCACCAGATCTGAGCCCGATGGCCGGCTGCGTCGAGCAGGTTGGCCGACGCTTTCAGCTGGGCACGATCGGACGGGCTGCCCCGGACTCGGGAGCACCCCCTCTGAACTGGGCCTTGGCCCGGCTGTGGCGGACCTGCGGTGGCACCACTGTCACGACGGTTTTCAAGACCGCCTTGCCAGGTCAGCGTTCAGCCCGTGGCCTCGGACCAGGCTCCAAAGCGGTCTGATCGACCGCAGGTGACCCAGCCCTGCGCGTATGCGCCCATGGCGGGTGTCATGTGGTGAGAGAGCCGCAGCAGAGGGCGGCGAGGCCGCGGAACGCTGGACAGGGTCTGAAGCCCCGGGCTGGGTTCTCGTCCCATGCCCCCGCGGCGCACGCTTTTGTCAGTTCGCGGTCTTGAGGAAGACCGTCAAGCTTCCCAGGAGCATGGTGGTGCCCTGCTCGGCGAGGTCGCGCTCGCCGGCGGTGTCGCAGGTCTGGGCCACCACGATGCGAGTCTGGTGAGCACTCTGCTCGGCAAGTTCGACGGTCATGACCGCTGGCTCGTTCTTCCCGGGTACGTCCATGCCGACCACCAGACGCCGGTTCTCATCGACCTCGGAGTAGGAGCCGGTCAACGGGAACTGCCCGCCGTCCGGGGTGACCATCGTCGCCTTCCACGTCCCACCCGGCCGCACGTCCATCTCGACGGACCCGGGGGCCGCATAGGCCCACTGCGCGTAGGAGTCCGCAGTGGTCCAGGCGCTCCACACCGCCGCCACAGGAGCCTCCAACGTCCGCTCCAACGTGTAGGAGAAACCCTCGGCCGTCCTCTGTTCCGTGGTCATCTCGCACTCCCTGTCTCGCTCTTGCTCGGGTTGTCGCACTGTAGACAAGGGCCGGCCCCAAAAGTCATCGGTCTCCCGCGCCTTTCCTGAGCAGGCACCGATAACAGCGCCGGATCAGCATCGGCCCCCTTGACCAACCTCTCTCCCGGACATGCAAATCACCCGCAGGGCTGCGGCAGACGCACGCAGGCCGCATCCACTCGTTATTGCTAGGAGTTCTGCGTGTTTGTGGTGAGGACGTCCGGCCGAAGCGCGGCAGTCGACGACGACCGCCGTGAGTTCAGCCTCCTGGGCAAGCGGCAGGTCAGCGGGCTGGCCCTTGCACGCCCGGTTACCACGGGCGTCCGGTCCCGCGCGGTCCTGGAACTGCAGCAGAACTACGGCGGTCTGCGGTTCAGGGCTCTGGTGGGTGGCGAGTTCGCGCCGGGAGAGGGCGACCGGCTGGCCTGGCGGGTCAGGTTCTGGGAGACGGTCCGGCCTGCTCCACAGCAGGGGCTGCTGCGCGGTGCGCTGCTGCCGGGCCTGCCCGAAGGGCTGGATCATGCTGCGGCGGCCGGTCTGCACGCAGACCTCAACAGCGGGGCTCTACCAGCCGGCCGGCTGGTGATCGATCGGGCGGGCTACGACCAGGAGTCCTCCCCGGTGCTGTTCGCGACGGCCGCCGAGCTCCTGCTGCACATCCTGCTGGCGGGCACCTTCGGATCGCCTGCGGAGCCGGTCATCAGGTCCTGGGTGACCACCGGTCGAATTCCGTTGGCGCTGCCCAGAGTTGATGTTTAGGCGTAGGCGTGGTCGATCCAGTGCCGTGCATGGCCTGGAGCCCACGACGCCATGATCCGCCGGACAGAACCTGGTAGGACCGGGCAGCTTGTCGGGAGGGGGCGCGCCTCCTCCCGGAGTGATCGCCGACGGTGGTGATCAGCGGCCTGTGTGCCGTCGTTGCCGTCAGGGTTGGCATCACTCACGGATCACTGATGGCTGCACCGCCGCGCAAGCGGAACGGTCCGCAAAACCCTTGGCCATGGATATTCTCTGGCGATGTCGAATCAGTCAGTGACAGCGGGAGTCGCTCTCGCCGGTGTGATGGCGCACTGCGGCGGAAGCCCGGTCGGCGCCGTGGAGTTCCTGGTGGGGGCGATAGCCTCCGCGCCGGCGGCCCCGGAGCCCTATGCGGCCCTCGCCGAGTTGTGGCGGGACCGTCGCTCGGAGCTTGAGGAGGGCCTCGAAGGGGACGGGTCCTTGAGCGCTGTGCTGGCACAGGCGTACTTCCTGTTCCTCGACGGGGACATGGACGACGCGGTGATGACCCTCGGTTCGGTCACGGGGGCGCGGCCCGACGTGGCGTGGGGCACCGCCCCCTGGTTCGGCGATGCGCGGTTCCTCAGCGTGGTGAGTGCCGAGGCGTTGGCGGAGGCGTGTCTGCGGACGTTGGACTACGGCCGCAACCTGGACACCGACGAGATGCGCGAGCGGTTCACGCCCTGGTTCCATGCCATCGACGTGGTGTCCGAACGGAGTCCCGTGCCGGAGTCGCTGGCCGCCATGGCCCGGTTGCCCCGGGCCTGCGGCCGCTACGAGCTGGCTTTCGCCCTGTGCGACCGTGGCGATGCCGTCGATCGGGTCATGTGGACTGCGGTCGCACGCGCGAGCACCTGGCGTGCGATGGGCGACCTGGACCAGGCTGCGGCGTCCTTCGAAGGCGCCCTGACCCTGGACCCTGCCAACTGGTCCCTCTATCTGGACCTTGCCGACGTGCGCGCCGAGCAGGGTGATTTCGCCGCCGCCGTGGGTCTCGTCGAACAGGGCCTGCAACACGAACCGCAGGAAGTCTCCCTGCGCGCGGCGGGTGCCGCCTATCGCACGCGCCTATCCGGCTCGTCTGACGACCTGCAGGCCCTGATCGTCCTGGCTCCGGAGCTCGCGAGCACCTCCTACCGGGACCTGCTGATCGACTACGCGTGCGCGGGGCGGGGGCTGCCCCACGGACTCGTGGCCGAGGCGCGCCGTATCTGCGAGAACTGAACACGCGCTCTCCGGCAGGACGCTCAGGGGTTGATCTCAGCACGGAGTACAGCGAAAAGGGCCGGAGTGAGGATGCCTCCTGTGCTCCGGGGGACAGGTGGGGGACACGGCCTGATCAGAGATGGCGGCCCCGCGAAGGCGGCCGTCGGGGCGAGGCGTGAAGTGCCCGATCGGAGAGGCGACTGCCGTGGTTCGCCCGATTGGGTCGCTGGGTTGCCATTTGACCAAGGCCGCTCACATTTAACTTGGCGGCTGACTTAGTTCCGAAAACCCCGCCGAATCGGCGAGTCACCTCTTGGACCTCACCGCATTTCTCCACGGGGGCTACGTTTCGCCGGCGATGCGAGAGGATTTGCCTGCTGTTCTGTCGGAAGAAATTAACCGGAGGGTCGACTGTACTGTCGTGAGAGCGAAGGTGCGCGTAAAGGGATTGGCTGATCGTTTTCATGGTATAGTCCTAATGAATTTACAGGACGCCACGAAAAAAGGGGAATGGCGTGAATACCGAGAAGGTTACGGCTCGACGTCTTACGGCCGACGAGGTTTCCGAATTGGGCCTCCAGGACGGCATCTTCGTCTCGGCGGAGATGGATGGCCTTCCTCTCGACTGCTACGCCCCGGCTTTTCTAACGAAGCCGGGTAAGAATTTCGAGGGAGGGTCCTTCACCGCGAGGACGATCTTCGGTGAGGAAATTCATGTTCTCCCGGACAATGCCGAAGAGCGCGGGATCTGGATTGCCGACGAGGCAGGGGAAGAAATCGAGGTTCTCCAGAGTGCCGGCGTCCTCCTGAACCTCGCCCTCTTCGTGCCCGACGGGAACAAGGAATCCCTGGAGTCGCTCTACTCCGCCGCACGGGAAGCGTTCGGCGCGGGGATCGTTCAGCGCTGGAGCGAGGAAACCGTCGCGGTGCCGGACGTCAAGGTCGACCTGTACGAGGAACCGGCCCGGGGGCGGAAGAACACGAACAGCCAAAACCGCGACCGCCGTGCCCTGGACATCTACCCGACCCGAGTGCGGTTCCTGGAGCCCAGCGACGGCTGGAGGTTCATCGTCGAACCGCACAAGGAGATCGTCGATGACACACCGACGATCTGACCTGATGCCAGGTTAGCCTCGATCTTTCGCGGGAGCCCGTCAGCTTGCTGACGGGCTCTCCTTCGCTAGTTGGGGCGTGTGGGCAGAGGGCTCCCGTTAGCCCCTCTCGCCTGCGGCTTCTCCGTTTCTGGACACCCCCGGGGCGCACCTGGGGAAGGGACCCGAGAACACCGCTTCAGGAGTTCGGCCGTCTGGACGGCTCGCCTGCTTGCCGAACTGACGGCAAGGCGCAGTACGTGCTCCGGGAAGCGGCTAAGTCCGCTTCAGTCTGCCGACGTCGCCGCCACAGACGGCCGTCACCGCAGCTTGTAGAGGGCTTGCATGCCGGCACGGCACCAGGCCCGAGTTGTGCCGTCTTACCTGAGGGTTGAGTGGTGTGTGCTCGTCAGGCGAGCGGACCGTCAGCGGTAATGCGGCTCAGTAGTGTGCGGGCCCTCTGGATACGGGGGTGGATCGGATGCAGGAACTGCTCGCAGGCGTCCAACGCTTGACGGGCGGTGGCTTCCGCCTCGCTGCGGCGGCCCAGGCCGAGCAGGGCCGTAGCCGTGCCGATATCCAGGGCCCCGCTCCCCGCGCGGACCCAAAGGGGCGTGAGGCGACGGGCCTCGGTCAAAGCCTCCTCGTGTCGGCACTGTCCGTTCAAGCTGCTTACCAGGACGGAGTGCAGGGTGGCAGCCGTGCCCGCCGGCGCGCGTGGGAGGTTCCCGCGGGCGATGGCCTCCGCCTCTTCGTAGCTGCCCTGCCCGCACAGGGCAGCTGCCAGGTTGGCCAAAGTGGTCAGCTCGATTTCCCACACCTTGGTGAGGTGCGCGAGACGGGTTGCGGCCCGCAGTATGCCGCCCGCTTCGGCCTCCGCCTCCGTATACCGCCCCTGGACGAGGAGGGCCGCCACGCGGTTCACCCGGACGTCCAAAAGCAACGCCCGCCCAGCTCCAGTCGTCCGCTCCAGATCCGCGATCAGGGCGTCCAGCTCAGCCAGCACCTCGGCTCCACGACCGTGAGCAATAGCTGCTGCCGTGGCCAAGGCCCCGGCCAGCCACTCCACAACGGGGCCCCGGTCCCAGAAGCGCCGGGACGCGGCCGCAAAGGCTCTCGCCCCGACCTCGGCCTCCTCGTACTCGCCCACTTCGAACAGATCCCGCAGGCGGTCGTAGACCACCGCCTGCGAAGGGGTCAGCTGGTCCCGTGCCCACCTGCCCCGCTCGCGGCCCCACACCGTTCCTATGAACCCCACAAGCCGCGAGGCTATGTGAACCCCGTGGTTGCCTTCGACACTCCAGCAACAGCTGTCACTCAGACGGCGATGAGACCTGCTCACGTAGCGCGCCGTAGAGGCGCCGTGCGCAGGCCTTGATGAAGCAGGGAAACGCGCCCCCCTTCTCCACGGCAGAGGTGACACCTTGGGCGGCACACACTTTCCAACTCTGCACGGCCCTGTTCACCCTGGTTCGCGGTCGTCCGGCGGCCAGGTCACAGATGGGGTCGCTGGGAAGCCGAACGGCCACGAACGGCGATGAACGAGACTGTGGATGAGACTGAGTAGATGGGGTCTGGCCGGCGGACAACGGTCTCTCGCGGCGTCTACCGCTTCTTGCGGATTTGGCGCTTCTTCGCCTTGGCCTCCTTCTCCTTGCGCTGCGCGACCCCGTAGGAAGACCAGGAACCTTGGTGCTTGGCGCAACGAGAAGTGCCGATCACTGCGAGGCTTCGGCACGATGTTCCAGCCTTGGTGCGAGCACCACACTTGGACTGAGATGCCATTGCATACCCCCTCCCGACCTTGATACCTCGAGACCTCACGCACACTCCCACCCGTCGCCCGGGGGCGGGAGGCGCATACGCGATGCACGGGCGCACACTCGCGCTGACTGTCTTTCCGCTGATTGGGATCTCTGGAATCGGCCAGTGCCGCTCGTCGCCTCATCCGCTCATACCCGGTGTCCTGGACCAGCCCGCCGCGCTGGGTGCCCAACGGAGTTCCTCGCTGGCCAAGCGCCCATACGACCTACGCCATGCGGCAGTCTCGACCTGGCTCAGTTCGGGCGTGGAACCTCAGGTGGTGGCGCAACGCGCCGGCCACAGCGTGGCCGTACTGTTCCGCGTCTACGCCAAGTGTCTGGATGGTGCCGCGGCGACGGCGAACGCCCGGATCGAAGCAACGCTGCGGGAGGGAAGGTAGCCCGGCTGAACGCTGCCCCACGCCTGCACCACACAAGCTGGTCACCACGCGAGATCTGACACGACAAGGTGAGACAAAGGCCCCATAACGAACTATCGGGCCCCACCCAAAGCGAAAGGGTCTGTGACCAACGTTTCCGCTGGTCACAGACCCTCTTGTTCGTGTGGCGGCGCCAGGGTTCGAACCTGGGTAGGCTGAGCCGGCAGATTTACAGTCTGCTCCCTTTGGCCACTCGGGCACACCGCCTCGAACGACGCGCTGGAACTCCGTTTGACCGGGGCTCCTTGGCGACGACGTAAACGATACCTGATGACCGGGGGTGCTCCGCCACCTGATTGATCAGTGCTCGCGGCGGTCGGCGGTGGCTAGGCTTTGCCCTGTACCCACCGCATACGACGCAAGGAGCCACACGTCATGGCCGACTCCAGTTTCGACATCGTCTCGAAGGTCGAGCGGCAGGAGGTCGACAACGCCCTCAACCAGGCCGCCAAGGAGATCTCGCAGCGCTACGACTTCAAGGGCACGGGTGCCTCGATCTCCTGGTCCGGCGAGAAGATCCTGATGGAGGCGAACGGCGAGGAGCGCGTGAAGGCGATCCTCGACATCTTCCAGTCCAAGCTGATCAAGCGGGGCATCTCGCTGAAGTCGCTGGACGCGGGCGAGCCGCAGCTGTCCGGCAAGGAGTACAAGATCTTCGCCACGATCGAGGAAGGCATCTCCCAGGAGAACGCCAAGAAGGTGGCGAAGATCATTCGCGATGAGGGTCCGAAGGGCGTCAAGGCGCAGGTCCAGGGCGATGAGCTGCGGGTCAGCTCGAAGAGCCGGGACGACCTGCAGGCCGTGCAGGCGCTGCTGAAGGGGCAGGACTTCGACTTCGCCGTGCAGTTCGTGAACTACCGCTAGGCCATTCGGCCGCCCGGCCGGGCGCGGCGCGGGGTCGGGGCGGGGTGGCATGTGCCGGCCGGCCTCGCACCTCCGGGTGCGATGTCCGAATACCGCCGGTCGTAGGGGGCGGGCGGACGCAGACTTGTCGGTACGGAACGATGAATCGGGCAATGCGCGCGATTCGGGTGGCTGGGTGATTCGTCGCCCTGTACGGAGTCGCCCTGTACGGATGAAGAGAGGGACCGGCCATGACCATGTACGCGACCGTCGACAGCCCGCTGGGCGAACTGCTGCTGGTCGGCGAGGAGGCAGCTGCCGAGGCGGGCGGTGTGGCGCTCGCGTCGCTCTCCGTGCCCGGCCAGAAGGGTGCCGCGGTCGTCCAGGACGGCTGGGTCCACGCACCGGAGGCCTTCGCCGGGATCGCCGGCCAGCTGCGGGCGTACTTCGAGGGCCGGCTGACTCACTTCGACATCGCGTACGTGCAGGGGCAGGGCACGGAGTTCCAGCGCCGGGTCTGGGGTGCACTGGACGCCGTCCCGTACGGGGAGACGGTGTCGTACGGACAGATTGCCGAGCGGATCGGCACGCCCGGGGCGGGCGTGCGGGCCGTGGGGACGGCGATCGGACGCAATCCTCTGCTGGTCGTACGCCCGTGCCATCGGGTGATCGGCGCGGACGGGGCGCTGCGGGGTTACGCGGGGGGTCTGGAGCGCAAGGAGCGACTTCTGGGGCTGGAAGGCGCCCTGGTGGTGCGCTGAGGGGCCGTGTGCTCCATGGGTGTGCGCTGAGCGGCTGAGTGCCGAATGGCGCTGAGTACCGAATGGCGGTGTGCTGAATGGCGGGTCTCTTCCCCAGGCCGCGGACCGTTGTGGCGCCGGGGGCGGTGCATGTGCCGGAGTGGCTGCCGGTGGAGCGGCAGCGCGAACTGGTCGAGGCGTGCCGGGAGTGGGCGCGGGGGCCGGTGCCGCTGCGGCACACGGTGTTGCCGGGTGGCGGGGTGATGTCCGTGCAGTCGGTCTGTGTGGGCTGGCACTGGCAGCCGTACCGCTATTCGCGCACTGCGGATGATGTGAACGGCGCCCGGGTGGCCGAATTCCCGGACTGGTTGGTGGATTTGGGGCGGGCGGCGCTGGCCGAGGCGTACGGGGAGGAGTACCCGGCCGAGGCGTATGCGCCCGACACTGCGCTGATCAACTTCTATGACGGTGCGGCCAGGATGGGCATGCACCAGGACAAGGAGGAGCGCTCGGACGCTCCGGTCGTCTCGCTCAGCATCGGCGATACGTGCGTCTTCCGATTCGGCAACACCGAGGACCGTGGACGTCCTTACACGGATCTGGAGTTGGCTTCCGGCGACCTGTTCGTCTTCGGCGGGCCGTCACGCTTCGCGTTTCACGGCGTGCCGAAGGTCTGTCCGGGGACGGCTGATCCTGCGACGGGTATGAGCGGTGGCCGGCTCAATGTGACGCTGCGCGAGACCGGCCTGGGCGGACCGGGCGCGGACGGGCGTCAGTGACGTTCTCGTGAGTTCCCGAAGAGCAGGCGGTAGATGATGAGCAGCACCAGTGAGCCGCCGATGGCGGAGATCCACGTCGTGGTGTCGTAGAAGTCGTTGGAGATCGGCCGGTCGAGGAAGTGCGACGATATCCAGCCGCCGATGAAGGCGCCGATGATTCCGATGAGGGTGGTGCCGACCAGCCCGCCCGGGTCTCGGCCGGGGAGCAGGACCTTGGCAATGGCTCCGGCCAGCAGTCCGAGAATGATCCAACCGATGATGCTCATGTTGCCGAACCTACCCTTCGCCTGGTTGTGAAACCCAAGACGTTGCACAGGGCTGGGTGGTTGCCGGTCGAGCGGAAAGAGTGGCAGGTCACAGCGGGCTCTGCGGGCTCACAGCGGGCTCAGATGCGGGCGTTGTAGTCCGGCCAGGGTTGCAGTTCCGGTGCGTCGTCGTCGAGGTCCTCTCCGTACCAGCCGGTTCCGTCCAGCAGGGCGACGAGTGACTGTTGGCCGGAGAGGGCGGGTCCACCGGTGAGCGGCAACAGCTCGCGTTCCGGATCGCGGCCGCCGTCGGTGGTGCGGTTACGGAGGGCGGTGGGCAGCGGCGGCGGGGGAAAGCCGGGGGTCGCCGCCGCCCGGGCCACGTCTTCGGTGGTGCGGGCTGCGGGGAGGAGACGCTTCTCCCGTCGCGGGGTGATGTGCGCTGTCCGCTCGACGACTGTCAGCAACTGCTCGGTGTCGTTCATGGGTTCATGGTGGACGACGGCACTGACAGCGGGCAGTTGGCGGGTCGACGAGGTGGTCTTCGGCGGCTGCGCCGCCTCGCGGTCCGGTTGTCCGGCCTGCGTCACCGTCCGGCGAACGGCTCGTCCGTTCGCACGATTTCCTTGCCGAAGGGCATGAGGGAGACCGGGATCAGCTTGAAGTTGGCGACGCCCAGTGGGATGCCGATGATCGTGAGGCAGAGGACGATCCCGGTGGTGATGTGGCCGAGGGCGAGCCACCAGCCGGCCAGGATCAGCCAGAGGACGTTGCCCACGCAGGAGGGCGCGCCGGCGTCGCGGCGGTCGACGACCGTGTAGCCGAACGGCCAGAGGGCGTAGAGGCCGATACGGAAGGCGGCCAGGCCGAACGGGATGCCGATGATGGTGATGCAGAGGAGGATGCCGGCGGCTATGTAGGCGAGGAACATCCAGAAGCCGCACAGGACCAGCCATATGACGTTCAGGATTGTCTTCACGGGCGATGACCTGCCATCTGCTCGAGTCGGGCGATGCGCTCCGCCATCGGCGGATGTGTCGAGAACATCTTGGACATGCCCTGGCCGGGGCGGAACGGGTTCGCGATCATCATGTGGCTCGCGGTCTCGATCTTCGGCTCAGGGGGCAGGGGGAGCTGTTTTGTTCCGGCGTCCAGTTTGCGCAGGGCGCCGGCGAGGGCCAGGGGGTCACCGGTCAGCCGGGCACCCGAAGCGTCTGCTTCGTACTCACGGGAGCGGCTGACGGCGAGCTGGATGACGGAGGCGGCGAGGGGGCCCAGGATCATGATCAGCAGCATCCCGAGGATGCCGGGGCCTTCGTCGTCGTTGGATCGGCCCACGGGGATCAGCCAGGCGAAGTTCACCAGGAACATGACGACGGAGGCGAGTGCTCCGGCGACGGATGAGATCAGGATGTCGCGGTTGTAGACGTGGCTGAGCTCGTGGCCGAGGACTCCGCGCAGTTCGCGTTCGTCCAGGATCTGGAGGATGCCTTCGGTGCAGCAGACTGCCGCGTTGCGCGGGTTGCGTCCGGTGGCGAATGCGTTGGGTGCCTGGGTCGGGGAGATGTAGAGCCGTGGCATGGGCTGCCTGGCTGCGGTGGAGAGTTCGCGGACGATGCGGTAGAGCTGTGGCGCTTCGAACTCGCTGACCGGGCGGGCCCGCATGGCTCTGAGTGCGAGCTTGTCGCTGTTCCAGTAGGCGTAGGCGTTGGTGCCTACTGCTACGACGAGCGCGACGACGAGGCCTGTACGTCCGAAGAAGCTGCCGATGACGATGATGAGTGCTGACAGGCCCCCGAGGAGTACGGCGGTTCTCAGCCCGTTGTGCCGGCGGTGCACGGTACGCCCTCCAAGTGGTGCAGCAGGGGAACCCTTTGCTGGTGGTGCTCCACTCCCCAGTGGAGCCTCCTGTACTGGTCAACGCCAGGCGAGGAGAGCTAGTTCCCTTGTGCGCACGGCCGGAGGGCGGGCCGTGTCCGGCGGCTTGCCCGGCTGTTGGGGCCGGAGCAGCCATTGGGCCGTACGGGTGTCGGGGGTCGGTGCGGGGCGGCGCCGGGTGGGTCAGCGCTGGGCGGGGAGTTCGGCGAGCGCGAGGGCCTCGGGGTCGGGTTTGACCTCGCTGGTGCAGTGGGCGCAGCGGGAGGCGATGGCGGGGATCTCGGTGTAGCAGCGGGGGCAGTCGCGCAGGGCGGCCTTGATGTCGACCTTCTGGTCCTTGCTGGGCGCGAAGCGGTTCTGGACCTTGGTCATCGGGACGACGACGCAGAAGTAGAGCACCGCGGCGGTGATCAGGAAGGCGATGGTGGCGGCGAGGAACTTTCCGTACGGAAATTCTGCGCCCTCGACCGTGAACCGGGCATTGCTGAAGTCGCCGACGGAGCCGGTGGCGAGGCCGATCAGGGGCGTGATGAAGGCGGTGCTGAAACCGGTGACGACTGCGGTGAACGCGGCTCCGACGGCGAGTCCGATCGCCATGGAGATGACGTTTCCGCGCAGGATGAAGTCCTTGAACCCGTTCAGCACTGCTCTCGCTCCTCTTCGCTGTGTGCGTGTGTGTGTCGTACGTCTGTGTCGTTGTGCGGGCATGACCCTGCCCTGTTCCGTCCGCTCGGGGCAAACCGATCTTGGGCGGGGACGCCGGGTCAGAAGAGGTTGACCGCGGCGAACCGGAGCACGAGCTGCGGGGCGCCGGAGAGCACGATGCCGACCGCGGCGGTGAGGGCGATCGCCGTGGTGAGCGAGACGGGTGCCGCTACGGGTGCGCGCAGGGTCTGGACCGCCACCGCCGGGCCGTCGGCCAGGGCGGCGGCCGGGGCCGGGGCGGCCGGCTCGGCCTCTTCCGGAGCGCGGAACAGCGCCGCCGTCCACTGCAGGTAGTAGTAGAGCGCGATCACGACGTTCACGGCCATGACGACGGCGAGCCAGCCGAGTCCTGCGTCCACGGCCGCGGAGAAGACCGTGACCTTGGCGAAGAGGCCGACGATGCCCGGCGGGAGACCGGCCAGGCAGAGCAGGAAGAAGCCCATCGCGAGGGCGGTGAGCGGGCGGGTGGCGTACAGGCCTCGGTAGTCGGAGAGGCGGTTGTCCGGCTTCGTGCGGGCGACAAGGGCGGCCACGGCGAAGGCGCCGAGGTTCACGACGGCGTACATGAGGGCGTACGCGACGGTGGAGCCGATCTGTTCGTCGCCGGAGTAGGCGGCGGAGGCGATCGGCACAAGGAGGTAGCCGGCCTGGGCGATGGACGACCAGGCGAGCAGGCGTACGGCGCTGCGGGCGCGGGTGGCGGTCTGGCGCAGGGCCGCGACGTTACCGACGGTCATGGTGAGGGCGGCGACGACGGCGAGGGCCGGTCCCCAGACGTCGGCGTACGACGGGAACGCGATCACGGTGACGAGGATCAGCCCGGAGAAGCCGACGGCTTTGCCGACGACCGACAGGTAGGCGGCGACCGGCAGCGGGGCGCCGACGTAGGTGTCGGGGACCCAGAAGTGGAACGGTGCCGCTGCCGTCTTGAAGGCGAAGCCGACGAGGGTGAGGGCGACGCCCGCCATGGCGAGGGTGGAGAGCTGGTCGGGGACGTCGTGGAGGCGGGTGGCGAGTTCCGTGAGGTGGAGGGTGCCGGTCGTGGCGTACACGAAGCTGACGCCGAGGAGCATCACGGCGGTCGCGACGACGGAGGAGAGGAAGAACTTGAGGGCCGCCTCGGAGGAGCGCCGGTCGTCGCGCTTGATGCCGACGAGGGCGAAGGCGGGCAGGGATGCGACTTCGAGGGCGACGACAAGGGTGGCGAGGTCGCGGGCGGCGGGCAGGAGTGCGGCGCCTGCCGCGGAGGACAGGAGCAGGAACCAGAATTCGCCGGCGGGGAGTCTGCGGGTGTCGCCGAAGGAGAGCAGCGCGGTGAGCAGGGCGCCGCCGAGGACGAGGACCTGGATGATCAGGGCGAAGTGGTCGGCGGTGTAGCTGCAGGCTTCGGTGCCGGTCCCCGTGGTGAGGCAGAAGGTGGAGTGGTTCCCGCCGCGCAGCGGGATGAGGAGGGCGAGGCCGGCCACGAGTGCGGCGATGCTCGCCAGGCCGAGGAGGGGTTTGCGTTCCTCGGGGAGGAAGAGGTCGGCGACGAGGATGATCAGGGCGACCGTCGCGACGACGACGGGGGGCGCGATGGCGAGCCAGTCGACGGACTGGACGAGGCTGGTGGTGCTGTCGGCCGCTGTGGTCACGACTTGCCTCCTGCGAGGAGCTTCTGCACGGCCGGGTCGGTGAGGCCGAGGAGGACGGCGGGCCACAGGCCGGCGAGGACGGTGAGGGCGGCGAGCGGGGTCCAGGCGGCGAACTCGTACGTCTGGATGTCTGCGATCCGGTGCGGTTCCTCGCGCTTCTCGCCCATGCAGACGCGGCGTACCACGATGAGCATGTATGCGGCGGTGAGCAGGGTGCCGAACGCGCCGATCGACATGAAGGTGAGGAAGGCCGGGCGGCTGAGGCCCCGGGCCGGGTCGAAGGCGCCGAACAGGGTGAGCATCTCGCCCCAGAATCCGGCGAGTCCGGGCAGGCCGAGCGAGGCTACGGCGGCGAAGGCGAGGAGGCCTCCGAGGCGGGGGGCGCGGCCGTAGAGGGCGGCTCCGGTGGCGCCGGCCAGGGTGTCGAGGTCGGCGGTGCCGTACCGGTCCTTGACAGCGCCGACCAGGAAGAACAGCAGGCCGGTGATGAGGCCGTGGGCGATGTTGGCGAAGAGCGCGCCGTTGACGCCGGTGGGGGTCATGGTCGCGATGCCGAGGAGTACGAAGCCCATGTGGCCGACGGAGGAGTACGCGATCAGGCGCTTCAGGTCGCCCTTGGAACCGGGGCGGGCGAGCGCCAGGCAGGCGAGCGATCCGTAGACGATGCCGACGACTGCGAACGCGGCGAGGTACGGCGCGAAGGTGTGCATTCCGTCGGGGGTGATGGGCAGCAGGATGCGGACGAACCCGTACGTGCCCATTTTCAGCAGGACGCCTGCGAGGAGCACCGAGCCGACGGTCGGGGCGGCGGTGTGGGCGTCCGGCAGCCAGCTGTGCAGCGGCCACATCGGGGTCTTCACGGCGAGCCCGATGCCGATCGCCAGTACGGCGATGACCTGCACGGACGAGGTGAGCCCACGGCCGTTGTCAGTGGCGAGTGCCACCATGTCGAAGGTGCCGCTCTTCAGTCCGATGAGGAGGAGGCCCAGCAGCATGATCACGGAGCCGAGCAGCGTGTAGAGGATGAATTTCCAGGCGGCTGCCTGCCTCTGTGCGCCGCCCCAGCGGGCGATGAGGAAGTACATCGGGATGAGGACCATCTCGAACGCCAGGAAGAACAGCAGCAGGTCGAGGACGGCGAAGGTCGCGAGGGTGCCGGACTCGAGGACGAGGACGAGTGCGACGAAGGCCTTCGGGGAGGGGCCGTCGGGCATTTTGAAGTAGCTGTAGAGCGCGCAGAGGAAGGTCAGCAGCGCGGTCAGCACGAGAAGGGGGAGCGAGATGCCGTCGATGCCGAGGTGGATGCGGACGTCGAGCGCCGGGATCCAGCTGATGTCGGTGGTGGCCTGCATCTTCGACGGGTGGTCGTGGTCGAAGCCGAGGGCCAGCACGATCGCGGCGACGAGGATCGCGCCGGTGACGGTCACGCCGTGGCGGAGCACGGCCTGGTCGGGGTTCTTTCCCCGCAGCCCGGGCGGGGCCGGCAGGAGGGCGGCGACGGCGCCGACGAGCGGGCCCACGACGATGAACGCGAGAAGGAACTGCATCACGGATTCGCTGATATCGATCACGGCTCACGACCCGGCGTTGACGGTGGCAAAAACGACGGCGGCGATCGCCAGGACAAGGGAACCGGCGAGCAGTGCGCTGAGGTAGGTCTGCACATTGCCGGTCTGAGCGCGGCGGACGGCGGTGCCGAGCAGGCGTGCGCCGGTGCCGGAGCCGCGTACGTACGTGTCGACGACCTCGCGGTCCAGGAAGCGGACGAGGCTCGCCGCGGCCTGGACGGGGCGGACGAACAGTTTCGTGTAGAGGGCGTCCAGGTGGAAGCCGGTGGCGGCGTGGCGGTGGAGCGGGCCGAGCAGCAGACGGCCCGGGTCGGCCGGGTCCGGGGTGCCGGGGGTGTCGCCGTAGCCGGCGGTGTGGTGGGTCATGGCCTCGGCCTCGACGAGTGCGGGTTCGGCGTCGGGGTGGGCGACGACGGCGCCGACGGCGGTGCGGGCGGCGAGGGCCGTGGTGTGGCGCCAGGCGGCGTAGGTGACGAGGCCGCCGACGAGGGCGACGCCTGTGGAGAGGACGGCGGTGGTCACGGTCGGGGTGAGGCTGTGGCCGTCGAACCAGTCGGTGATCACGCCGACGGTCAGTCCGAAGGCGATGGTGGGGATGGCGAGGACCCAGAGGACGGCGGTCATCGCGACGGGCTGCCTGCCGTGGTCGGGGACCTCGGCGCCGCGGCCGCGGAAGGCGAGGAGCCAGAGGCGGGTGGCGTATGCGGCGGTGAGAACGGCGGCGAGCAGTCCGGCGACGAGGACTGTCCAGCCGGCGGCGGCCGGGGCGACGTGCCGGTCGCCGAACGCGGTGTGTTCGGCGGCGACGAGGACGGCTTCCTTGGAGAAGAAGCCGGCGAACGGCGGGATGGCGGCGAGCGCGAGGAGGGCGACGGTCATCGTCCAGTAGGCGTCCGGGATGCGCTTGGCCAGTCCGCCCATGCGGGACATGGCTGCCAGCGAGTTGGTCCCGGCGGCGTGGATGACGACGCCCGCCGCAAGGAAGAGGACGGCCTTGAACGCGCCGTGCGAGAGGAGGTGGAAGACGGCGGCCCCGCGGTCGCCGACGGCCAGTGCGCCGGACATGTAGCCGAGCTGGCCGATCGTCGAGTACGCGAGGACGCGTTTGATGTCGTCCTGGGCGAGCGCTGCGAATCCTGATCCGATCATCGTGACCGCCGCCATGACGGCGAGGACGACGAGGGCGGCGCCGGATTCGGCGAAGACGGGGAGGAGCCGGGCCACGAAGTAGATGCCGGCGGCGACCATCGTCGCGGCGTGGATCAGCGCGGAGACGGGGGTCGGGCCGGCCATCGCGTCGGGCAGCCAGGTGTGCAGGGGGAACTGCGCGGACTTGCCGGCGACGCCTGCGAGGAGCAGCAGGGCGATGACGGTGGGGTGGTCCAGGCCGCCGTTGGCGACGGCGCCGAGGATGCCGGTGATCCGGAAGGTGCCGGTGTCGGCGGCGAGCGCGAACAGGCCGATCAGGAAGGGGACGTCGCCGAGCTTGGTGACCAGGAAGGCCTTGAGGGAGGCGGCGCGTGCTTCGGGTGTCTCCCAGTAGTGGCCGACGAGGAAGTACGAGCAGATGCCCATGATCTCCCAGCCGACCATCAGCACCATCAGGTCGCCGGAGTAGACGACGAGCAGCATCGCGGCGGTGAAGAGGGAGACGAGGGCCGCGTACGAGGGGTAGCGGGGGTCGTCGCGCAGGTAGCCGGTCGAGTAGATCTGCACGCAGGTCGCGACGAGCCCGACCAGGACGGCGACGAGGACCGCGAAGCCGTCGAGGTGGAGGGCGAGGTCGATCGGGACCGACCCGGTGGGGGTGAGCCGGGTCGCGGCGTCGATGGCCGGGCCGCCGCCCTGGCGTGCGGCGACGACGACGGCGAGTACGGCCGCGACGAGGGTGGGGAGGACTGCGAGGGGGCGTACGTAGCCGGGGGCGGTGCGGCCGAGGAGCAGGCCGGCTGCGGCACCGAGGAACGGGAGGAGGGGGACGAGGACGGCGAGGGTCGTGGTGGTCACGCGGTGGCCTCTGCCTTCTTTGCCTTCCCTGCCGGAGCAGTGGCCTGGTCTTCGGTGCTGTCGCCGGGGAGGGCTTCGGCGGCGTCGGTTTCGGCGGTGTCGCGGAGGCGGTCGACGTCCGAGCTGCCGCGGTTGCGGTAGACGGCGAGGACGATCGCCAGGCCGATGCCGATCTCCGCCGCCGCGATGGCGATGGTGAAGAGGGTGAGGGCCTGGCCGGAGTGCAGGGCGTCGCGGAGCCAGACGTCGAAGGCGACCAGGTTGAGGTTGACGGCGTTGAGCATCAGCTCGACGGACATCAGGACCAGGATCGCGTTGCGGCGTGCGAGGACTCCGTACAGCCCGGTGCAGAAGAGGAGGGCGGCGAGCACGGCGGGGTAGGCGAGGTGCATCAGCTCTGCTCCTTACTGCGCTTGCGGGACAGGACGATCGCGCCGACGAGGGCGGCGAGCAGCAGGACGGAGAGTGCTTCGAAGGGCAGGACCCAGTGCCGGAAGAGGAAGGCGCCGGTCGCCTCGGTGGACCCGTGGGCCGGTCCGTCCAGGTCGATCCAGGTGGTGCGGAAGGCGTCGACGACGACCCAGACGAGGGCCGCCGCGGCGGCGACCGCCACGCCGAGGGCCGCCCAGCGGTTGCCGGAGTCGGCGTCCGGGGAGGGGCCGATGGGGGCCTTGGTGAGCATCAGCCCGAAGAGAAGGAGGACGACGACGGAACCGACGTAGATCAGCACCTGCACCCAGGCGATGAACTCGGCGGTGAGCAGGAGGTACTCGACGGCGAGGCCGCCGAGCGCGACGACCAGCCAGAGGGCGGCATGGACCAGCTGCTTTGTCGTGACGGTGATGAGGGCCGCTCCGAGGGTGGCGATGCCGACCAGGACGAAGGCGATCTCGATGCCGGTCGGGGAGAGGAAGCCGGGGTGGGCCGTGGCCGCGGTGGCTGCGAGTGTCACTCCTCTCCCTCTTCCTCTTCGTGGGCCTGCTGTGGCGGCTGGGCTGCTTCCTTGGCCTGCTCGGCCTCCTGGGCGCGCTGGGCTTCGAGTTTCTCCGCCGTCTTGCGGGCGGCGACGATCTCCTTCGGGTCCTCCGCGCCCGGGTCGAGCGCGGGCGGTTCGGGCACCGTCCACATCCATTCGCGGAGCTTGTCCCGCTCATGGGTGAGGTCGTGGATGTCCGTCTCCGCGTACTCGAACTCCGGCGACCAGAACAGCGCGTCGAAGGGACAGACCTCGATGCAGATACCGCAGTACATGCAGAGCGAGAAGTCGATCGCGAAGCGGTCGAGGACGTTGCGGCTGCGCTCGCGGCCGCCCGGGACGGCAGCGGGCACCGTCTCCTTGTGGGAGTCGATGTAGATGCACCAGTCCGGGCACTCACGGGCGCACAGCATGCAGACCGTGCAGTTCTCCTCGAACAGCCCGATGACACCGCGGGAGCGGGGCGGGAGCTCGGGCTGGACGTCCGGGTACTGCGCGGTGACCGTCTTCTTCGTCATCGTCCGCAGGGTGACGGCCAGGCCCTTGGCCAGGCCTGAGCCGGGGATCGGAGACATCAGCTGATCGCCACCTTCACGATGCCGGTGAGCGCGATCTGCGCGAGAGCGAGCGGGATGAGTGTGGTCCAGGCGAGCTTCTGCAGCTGGTCCTCGCGGAGGCGGGGGTAGCTCACCCGCAGCCAGATGATGACGAAGGCGAGGACCGCGGTCTTGAGGAGCGTCCAGACCCAGCCGAGTCCGTCGGCGCCGAGCGGGCCGTGCCAGCCGCCGAGGAAGAGGACGGTGGTCAGTCCGCAGAGGACGACGATGCCCGCGTACTCGGCGAGCAGGAACAGTGCGAACCGCAGACCGGTGTACTCGGTGTACGCCCCGAAGATGATCTCCGAGTCGGCGACCGGCATATCGAACGGCGGGCGCTGCAGTTCAGCGAGTCCGGCCACGAAGAAGACCAGGGCACCGACGATCTGCCAGGGCAGCCACCACCACTCGAAGGCATTGACGATGCCGGGGAGGGAGACGGTGCCGGCCGCCATCGCGACGGATGCCGCGGCGAGCAGCATCGGCAGTTCGTACGCGAGGAGCTGGGCGGCGGTGCGGAGGCCGCCGAGGAGGGAGAACTTGTTCGCCGATGCCCAGCCGGCCATCAGCGAGCCGAGCACTCCCACACCCATGACGGCGAGCACGAAGAAGATGCCCGCGTCGACCACCTGGCCGACCGCGCCCTCGCTCGGGCCGATCGGGATGGCTACGAGCACCAGGAGGTACGGGAGGAGGGCGACGGCCGGCGCGAGCTGGAAGATGCGGCGGTCGGCGTCGGCCGGGACGATGTCTTCCTTCTGGGCGAACTTCACACCGTCGGCGACGAGCTGGGCCCAGCCGTGGAAGCCACCGGCGTACATGGGACCGAGGCGGCCCTGCATGTGGGCCATCACCTTGTGCTCGGTCTGGCCCACGACGAGTGGGACGACCATGAACACCCCGAAGACGATGACGAGCCGGAGGGCGACGTCGAGTACGTCGTTCACGCGGTATCGCCTCCGGCGGGGGGGTTGGGGGTCGGCTCGGATACAGGGTCCGGGTTCGGGGTGTCCGGCCGATCCGGGGTGTCGGGCTGGTCAGGGGCGTCGGGCTGCGCCGGAGGCGCGGGCTCGTCCGAGGCGTCCGTGGTGTCGTCGGCGGGGCCGCTGCCCGGGGCCTCTCCCCTGCCCGCACCTTCCCGGACCGGGGGCTCCGCCCCGGGGCCCCCGCTCCTCGGTTGCCGGAGGGGCTGAGAGGCACCCGGCTCCTCGGTCTTGCCCACAGTCTGAGAGGAGCCCTCTTCCGGGGTCTCGTCGAAGGCCGGGCGGGCGTTGTGCCAGGGCGCGTCCGTGCTGCGGGGCGCCGGTGCCGGTTCCGCCGGTGCCGATGCCGGTTCCGTCGCTGCCGGTTCCGTCGCTCCCGGCTCGGGCGCCGCCGCCTCCCCCTGCTGGCTCGCCGAGCCCTGGGACGCACTGCGGGTGCGGCGCGGCGTCGCGGCCGGGGGTGCGGTTTCCGTGCTCGCGGCCGGTGCTGCCGCCTCCGGCTGCTGGCTCGCCGAGCCCTCGCTCACGCTGCGGGCGCGGCGCACCGGGCGGTCGCCCGCGGCCCTGGCGGCGCGGGCCGGGCGGGTCGGGGCGGGTGGGAGCTGGCCCTTGAGAGGGCCCCATTCGTTCGGGTCGGGGACGCCCGGCGGCAGCATCGTGCGTCGCTTCGGACCACCGTGTTCGGATTCGCCCGGCTCCTTGGCGCCCGGCCAGGCCTTGGCGACCCGGGCCGCCAGCACGAAGTCCTTGCGCAGCGGGTGGCCCTCGAAACCGTCGGGCAGCAGCAGCGGCACCAGATGCGGGTGGCCCTCGAAGCCGATGCCGAACATCTCGTGCGTCTCGCGCTCGTGCCAGGCGGCGCCCGAGTAGACACCGACGGCCGTGGGAAGGACGGCGGCGTCGTGCGGAACGGTCGTACGGATCAGGAGCCGGCGGACCTTGCCGTGTGCCGGGGCGGCGACGTGGGCGCAGACGCGGAAGCCGGTGCCCGGTTCGTCGACGGCGCTCAGCCAGTCGAAGTAGGTGCAGCCCAGCCGGTCGCGGGCCGTTTCGAGGGCGGCGATCCAGGCGGTGGCCGGGACGTCGACGGTCAGCAGGTCGTACGCGTGCTCCGCCGTGGCGTCCTCGCCGAAGAGCTCGGTGACGGCGTCCGGCAGGCTGTCGTACGCCTCGGTGGCAGGAATGCTGGTCACGTCCGGCCCTCCCCCGGTGCGGGCGGGGCGGCGACCAGGCCGCTGCGCAGCGCGGCGGTGGAGGGCCGGCTGCCGCCGCCCGTCGCGTACCGCTCACCCAGCGACTCGCGGGCGATCTTCTCCTGCAGCTTGAGGATGCCCTGGAGCAGGGCCTCCGGCCGGGGCGGGCAGCCCGGTACGTAGACGTCGACGGGGATGATCTGGTCGACGCCCTTTGTCACGGAGTACGAGTCCCAGTACGGGCCGCCGCAGTTCGAGCAGGCGCCGAAGGAGATGACGTACTTGGGCTCGGGCATCTGCTCGTACAGCCGCTTGACGGCCGGAGCCATCTTGTCCGTCACCGTGCCGGAAACGATCATGAGGTCGGCCTGGCGGGGGCCGGGGGCGAACGGGATCACACCGAGCCGGATGAAGTCGTGCCGGGCCATGGACGCGGCGATGAATTCGATGGCACAGCAGGCGAGGCCGAAGTTGAAGACCCAGAGGCTGTAGCGGCGCCCCCAGTTGAGGACCACCTTCATCGGCTCCGGGGCGAGTCGGGACAGCACGCCGAGCCGCTTCGGCTCCGGCAGCAGGGTCGTTTCGGGCCGGGGCTGCGGCTCGGGGGTCTGCGGGCTCGTCACGTCCATTCGAGGACGCCCTTCTTCCATGCGTAGAGCAGTCCCACGGCCAGGAAACCGAGGAAGATGAACATTTCCACCAGCGTCGTCGCGCCGTATCCGGGCGCGGCGAATACGGTCGCCCATGGAAACAGGAAGATCGAGTCGACGGCGAAGATCACGTACAGGAAGGCATAGACGTAATAACGGACCTGGGTATGTGCCCATCCTTCACCCACGGGGTCCACGCCGCACTCGTACGTGAGGAGCTTTTCCGGTGTTGGGACCACGGGGCGCAGCAGCCGTCCGGCCCCGAAGGCCACGGCCACGAACAGCACACCGATCAGCGCGAGCAGTCCGACCACCGAGTAGCTGTCGAAGTAGTCCGACGCGAGAACGGTCGATTCCGGCAGGTCCGCCACGTAGGCCACGTCCGCCCCTCCGCTCCCTCATACCTGTTCGACGATCTGTACGCACGGGAGTCTAGGCCCTGCTAAAGAGACGGTAAGCAGCCGCGTCGGGCAAGAGGTGGGGTTATCCCTACTTCACCCCACCTATGAACCCCATGGCGTGCGCAGGTCCGGCCCGGCAGGCTGGGCGTATGACCATGAGCCCCCCGGTGCCCGACGGCGACCGGCTGCCGCCCGCCCGCTTCGCCCTCGATCCGTGGACGTGGAAGGAGATCTCTTATCTCCTGTCCAACCTGCCGATGGCTCTTGCCGGGTTTGTTTACACAGTGTTCATGATCGGTGTCGGCGTGGGGCTTTCGGTCACGGTGATCGGTCTGCCGCTGCTGGCCGCCGGGCTGCAGGGTGCGCGGCTGCTCGGCCGGGCCGAGCGGGGCCGGGCCCGGGGGCTGCTCGGGATACGGATCGACGAGCCGAGCTCGGTGGCGCTGGCCCGTCATGACCAGGGCTTCTTTCCGTGGCTGTGGTCGAGTCTCAAGGATCCGGTGGGCTGGCGCGCGGTGCTGTACTCGTTCATCCGGCTGCCCTGGGGCGTGCTCACGTTCACGGTGACGTTGGTGAGTCTGTTCGTTCTGTGGCCCGTGCTGCCCTTCACCGCGCGTCTGCTCACCAATGCGGACCGGGCGATGGCGCGCGGGCTGCTCTCGCCGTCGGACGAGCTGGAGCGCCGGATCGCCGAGCTGGAGTCGGACCGCGGGGTGGTCGTGGACACGGCCGCCGCCGACCTGCGGCGCATCGAGCGCGATCTGCACGACGGCGCCCAGGCCCGCCTCGTCGCCCTGGCCATGGGGCTCGGTCTGGCGAAGGAGAAGCTCACCGAGGACCCGGAGGCAGCCGCCCGCATGGTCGACGAGGCGCACGGCGAGGTGAAGGTCGCCCTCCAGGAGCTCCGCGATCTCGCCCGCGGCATCCACCCGGCCGTCCTCACCGACCGCGGCCTGGACGCCGCGCTCTCCGCCATCGCCTCCCGCTGCACCGTCCCGGTGCGGGTGGGGGTGGACCTGCCGGGGCGCCCGGCGGAGGCGATCGAGGGCATCGCCTACTTCACCGTCTCCGAGCTGCTGCAGAACGTGAGCAAACACAGCGGGGCGCGCTCGGCGTCCGTCGAGGTCTGGCGGTCGGCGGAGCGGCTGCTGATCCGGGTCAGCGACGACGGCCGGGGCGGGGCGCGGATGGACGGCGGTACGGGGATGTCGGGGCTGGCGGAGCGGCTGGGAGCGGTCGACGGGCTGTTCGTCCTCGACTCGCCGGCCGGCGGGCCGACGACGGTCACCGCGGAGCTGCCCTGGCGGGACCGGGACCCGAGGCGGGGCCCGGACCGGGACCGGGGTCGGGACGGCGCGGGCGCCGCTGAGCGCCGTTAGCCGCAGCCCGGAGGCCGGGGGTGGGGAAAACCCCCGGTCGAAGAGGGATACCGGCCTCATGGTGCATCGTCCCGCAGAACAGCACCCTTGATGTATCAGCCGCTGTACGGGCTGTACCGGACAAGACCACCGCCGAAAGAAGAAACGGACGGCACCCATGGCCACGGCATACGGACCGGACACTCGGGACCATCAGCGGTCCGGTGCCGGCCCCGGGAACAACCCCCCGGCGAAGCACTTCTTCCCGGCGGTGCTGCGCGCGCCGCTGGAGGCGAGGACCTGGCGCGAGTTCGGCTATCTGCTGCTGAGTCTGCCGATCAGCGTGGTGCTCTTCAGCTTCGCGATCACCATGACGTCGCTGGGCGCGGGCCTGCTGATCACCTTCCTCGGCATTCCGGTCCTAGCCCTCGGTCTGGCGATGTGCCGCGGCTTCGGCGTGATGGAGCGGGCCCGGGCGCGGGGGCTGCTGAAGCTGGAGGTGGCGGAGCCGGCGCCGGTGCGCGGCAGGACGGGCGGCCTGATGTCGTGGGTGGGGGCGGTCCTGAAGAGCGGGGTGTCCTGGCGGCATCTGCTCTACGCGCTGCTGCACTTCCCGTGGGCGGTCTTCGCCTTCACCGTGTCGTTGACGTTCTGGGTGTACGGGTGGGCGGCGTTCACCTATCCGCTGTGGCAGTGGGTGTTCCCTGCGTACGTGGGGGTCGACGGCGTACAGCTGTACGGCGACGCCACGCACAACGTCTATCTCGACTCGTCGTTCGAGCTGACCGCGACCAGCGCGTTCGGTCTGGTTCTCGTCCTCCTCACCCCGTGGATCATCCGCGGTCTGGCGGCCGTGGACCGGGTGATGGTGTACGGGCTGCTCGGGCCGTCGCGGCTGGCGTCGCGCGTCGTCGAGCTGGAGTCGGACCGCGGGGTGGTCGTGGACACGGCCGCCGCCGACCTGCGGCGTATCGAGCGCGATCTGCACGACGGCGCCCAGGCCCGCCTCGTCGCCCTGGCGATGGATCTGGGTCTGGCGAAGGAGAAGCTCGCCGAGGACCCGGAGGCGGCCGCCCGCATGGTCGACGAGGCGCACGGTGAGGTGAAGGTCGCCCTCCAGGAGCTCCGCGATCTCGCCCGCGGCATCCACCCGGCCGTCCTCACCGACCGCGGCCTGGACGCCGCGCTCTCCGCCATCGCCTCCCGCTGCACCGTCCCGGTGACGGTCGAGGTGGACCTGGCGTCCCGGCCCGCGCAGGCCATCGAGGGCATCGCCTACTTCACCGTCTCCGAACTGCTGCAGAACGTCAGCAAGCACGCGCAGGCGACGCGTGCGACGGTCGATGTGTGGCGTACGGCCGACCGGCTGCTGCTCCAGGTCACCGACAACGGGCGGGGCGGTGCGGATCTGTCGGCGGGCAGCGGTCTCGCCGGCCTGGCCGAGCGGCTGGGGGCGGTAGACGGCGTTCTTGTCGTCGATTCCCCGGTGGGCGGCCCGACGAGGCTCACGGCCGAGCTCCCCTGGCGTGGCTGAGGCGGAGCACCTTCCGGAAAGCGCGCCACACAGAACATTGTCGCGCAGGACATCTCGCGCAGCACATCTATACGCAGGTACGAATCGTCGTGCGGCGCCCGGATCTCGTCCGGGCGCCGCCGCCACGTCCCCCGCCCGCACACGAGCGTCCGTCACAGCCCCCGTCCGCGGACCGATGCTGGAATGCTGGGGGCACGAGGGACGGATCGGGTCGGCCGTGGGCCGACGGACAACAACAGGGGGACAGGGCGTCGTGGTGGAGGACAGGGTGCGAGTGGTCATTGCCGAGGATTCGGTACTGCTCCGGGAGGGGCTCACCCGATTGCTGACCGATCTCGGGCATGACGTCGTCGCGGGGGTGGGGGACGCCGAGGCTCTGATCAAGACCGTGGGCGATCTTGCCGAGCAGGGCGAGCTGCCCGATGTGGTCGTCGCTGATGTGCGGATGCCGCCGACCCACACCGACGAGGGCGTGCGGGCAGCGGTGCGGCTGCGCAAGGAATACCCCGGCATCGGGGTCCTGGTCCTTTCGCAGTACGTCGAGGAGCAGTACGCCACCGAGTTGCTGGCCGGCAGCAGCCGTGGTGTGGGCTATCTGCTGAAGGACCGGGTGGCGGAGGTCCGTGAGTTCGTGGACGCCGTGGTCCGGGTGGCGCAGGGCGGCACGGCACTGGACCCTGAAGTTGTGGCTCAGCTGCTGGGCCGGAGCCGTAAGCAGGACGTCCTGGCCGGGCTGACGCCGCGCGAGCGCGAGGTGCTCGGTCTGATGGCGGAGGGGCGGACCAACTCGGCGGTCGCGAAGCAGCTGGTCGTGAGCGACGGCGCGGTGGAGAAGCACGTCAGCAACATCTTCCTGAAGCTCGGCCTGTCGCCCAGTGAGGGGGATCACCGACGGGTGCTGGCCGTTCTGACCTACCTCAACTCCTGATCACCTGACACCCTGTCAGATAATGGCCGGTGGCCATACCGGGCCGCGGAATGAGCGCCTGCGAGCGCCCGGCCACGCCGACGGAGAGCCCAGGGGGTTCGCGAAATATGGCAAAGCGGCGCGAAAAGGCGTCTCATAGTGGCGTCCACCATGTGACCGGTCCGGGGAAGGCGACCCTTACCGACGTAGGGTGGGCCTTGGGACCGCCGGCGGGCCGGACGGTCCCGAGCCGCCGCCCCGAGGGAGGTCCAGTTCAGTGACCAGCCAGGTCAGTAGCCCAGCCGACCAGGCCGATGAGGCCAATGACGCCGATCAGGCCAGTGAGGCTGTTCTCGGGGAGCAGCGAGCCCCCCAGCCCACAGAACCGGGCGCCGGCGAGAAAGAGATCCGCCGCCTGGACCGGGTGATCATTCGCTTCGCGGGTGACTCCGGAGACGGTATGCAGCTCACCGGTGACCGGTTCACCTCGGAGACGGCGTCGTTCGGGAACGACCTGTCGACGCTGCCGAACTTCCCGGCCGAGATCCGGGCCCCCGCAGGCACCCTGCCGGGCGTCTCGTCGTTCCAGTTGCACTTCGCCGACCATGACATCCTCACGCCGGGCGACGCCCCGAACGTGCTGGTCGCGATGAACCCCGCCGCGCTGAAGGCGAACATCGGCGATGTGCCGCGCGGTGCCGAAATCATCGTCAACACGGATGAGTTCACCAAACGCCCGATGGCGAAGGTGGGCTACGAGACCAGTCCGCTGGAGGACGGCTCGCTGCAGGCGTACAGCGTCCATCCGGTGCCGCTGACGACGCTGACGATCGAGGCGCTGAAGGAGTTCGGGCTCTCCCGCAAGGAGGCCGAGCGCTCGAAGAACATGTTCGCGCTCGGGCTGCTCTCCTGGATGTACCACCGGCCGACCGACGGCACCGAGGCGTTCCTGCGGGCGAAGTTCGCCAAGAAGCCGCAGATCGCCGAGGCGAACGTGGCCGCGTTCCGGGCGGGCTGGAATTTCGGTGAGACGACCGAGGACTTCGCGGTCAGCTACGAGGTGGCACCCGCCTCGCACACCTTCCCCACCGGTACGTACCGGAACATCTCCGGGAACCTCGCCCTGTCGTACGGGCTGATCGCCGCGAGCCGGCAGGCGGATCTGCCGCTCTACCTGGGCTCGTACCCGATCACCCCGGCCTCCGACATCCTGCACGAGCTCAGCAAGCACAAGAACTTCGGCGTCCGCACCTTCCAGGCGGAGGACGAGATCGCGGGCATCGGTGCCGCGCTCGGCGCGGCGTTCGGTGGCTCGCTCGCCGTGACGACGACGTCCGGGCCCGGCGTGGCCCTGAAGTCGGAGACCATCGGTCTCGCCGTCTCGCTCGAACTGCCGCTGCTCGTCATCGACATCCAGCGCGGTGGCCCGTCCACCGGCCTGCCCACCAAGACCGAGCAGGCGGACCTGCTCCAGGCGATGTACGGTCGCAACGGCGAGGCGCCGGTGCCGATCGTGGCGCCGAGGACCCCGGCCGACTGCTTCGACGCCGCGATCGACGCGGCCCGGATCGCGCTGACGTACCGCACACCGGTCTTCCTGCTCTCGGACGGCTATCTCGCCAACGGCTCCGAGCCGTGGCGGATCCCGGACATCGACGAACTTCCGGATCTGCGCGTGCAGTTCGCCACCGGGCCCAACCATGAGCTGGCCGACGGCACCGAGGTGTTCTGGCCGTACAAGCGCGACCAGCACACCCTGGCCCGCCCGTGGGCCGTCCCCGGTACCCCCGGTCTCGAACACCGCATCGGCGGCATCGAGAAGCAGGACGGCACCGGAAACATCTCGTACGACCCGGCGAACCACGACTTCATGGTCCGCACCCGCCAGGCGAAGGTCGACGGCATCGAGGTCCCCGACCTGGAGGTCGACGACCCGGCCGGCGCCCGGACCCTGGTCCTGGGCTGGGGCTCCACGTACGGCCCGATCACCGCCGCCGTCCGCCGGCTGCGCGCCGGCGGGCATCCGATCGCCCAGGCTCATCTGCGCCATCTCAACCCCTTCCCGAGGAATCTCGGCGAGGTGTTGAAGCGTTACGACAAGGTGGTCGTCCCGGAGATGAACCTCGGCCAGCTGGCTGCGCTCGTCCGGGCGAAGTATCTGGTCGACGCCCACAGTTACAACCAGGTCAACGGTATGCCGTTCAAGGCCGAGCAGCTCGCCACAGCTCTCAAGGAGGCCATCGATGCCTAACACCGACGAGGCACTCCCCACCGGTCTCCCGGCACTCCAGCTGGTGCCCAAGGCCGATGCCAGGCAGTCCATGAAGGACTTCAAGTCCGATCAGGAAGTGCGCTGGTGCCCCGGTTGCGGTGACTACGCGGTTCTCGCCGCCGTGCAGGGCTTCATGCCCGAGCTCGGTCTGGCGAAGGAGAACATCGTCTTCGTCTCCGGCATCGGCTGCTCCTCCCGGTTCCCGTACTACATGAACACGTACGGGATGCACTCGATCCACGGCCGCGCCCCGGCCATCGCCACCGGCCTGGCCTCGTCCCGCCGCGACCTGTCCGTCTGGGTCGTCACGGGTGACGGCGACGCGCTTTCCATCGGCGGCAACCACCTGATCCACGCGCTGCGCCGCAATGTGAACCTGAAGATCCTGCTGTTCAACAACCGGATCTACGGGCTCACCAAGGGCCAGTACTCGCCGACGAGCGAGGTCGGCAAGATCACCAAGTCGACGCCGATGGGCTCGCTCGACGCCCCCTTCAACCCGGTGTCGCTGGCCCTCGGCGCGGAGGCGTCGTTCGTCGCCCGCACCGTGGACTCCGACCGCAAGCACCTCACGAGCGTGCTGCGCGAGGCGGCGGCCCACCCCGGTACGGCGCTGGTGGAGATCTACCAGAACTGCAACATCTTCAACGACGGCGCGTTCGAGGTCCTCAAGGACAAGGACCAGGCCGAGAACGCGGTGATCCGGCTGGAGCACGGGCAGCCGATCCGCTTCGGCACCGGGCAGTCCAAGGGTGTCGTACGCGACCCGGCCACCGGTGACCTCAAGGTCGTCGAGGTCACCGCGGAGAACGAGTCGCAGGTCCTGATCCACGACGCGCACGCCGCCAGCCCCACCACGGCGTTCGCGCTGTCCCGGCTGGCCGACCCCGACACCCTGCACCAGACCCCGATCGGGGTGCTGCGCAGCGTGGAGCGCCCGGTCTACGACACGCAGATGGCCGAGCAGCTCGACACCGCGGTCGAGCAGAACGGCAAGGGCGACCTGGCCGCGCTGCTTGCCGGCAACGACAACTGGACGGTCGTCGGGTAGGGCCTCGCTCTCGGATCGGCCCGCGAGCCGGCAGGATCCGGAAGAGAGGCCGTGGGACACGGACGGGCACACCGTACGGGTGCCGGACCGGGGAGTCTTCACCGCTCCCGGCCCGGCACCCGTTCTCATGTGCCCATGGCCCTGGACCGTCCCGCGTACCGCATCAAACGGCATCTGCTCGGCAAGCCCCTGACCACCGAGCGCATCAGCGACGAGAAACTGAGCAACCGGACGGCGCTCGGGGTACTCGCCTCCGACTGCATCAGCTCGTCCGCGTACGGCTCCGAGGAGATGCTGCGGGTCCTCGTGCCCGTCGTCGGCGCGGCGGCCTTCACCCTGCTCATGCCGGTGACCGGCGCGATCCTGCTGGTCCTGCTGCTCCTGACGCTCTGTTACAGCGATGTCGTCATGATCTACACCCGGGCGGGCGGTTCGTACGTCGTCGCCCGGGAGAACTTCGGGCCGAACATCGCTCAGATCGCCTCCGTGGCGCTGCTCGTCGACTACATCGTGACCGTCGCCGTCCAGGTGTCGGCCGGTACCAACGCCCTCATCTCGCTCGCCCATCTGATCGGGGGCGGCTGGACCGGCCTGGACCATCTGCAGCTGCCGGTCTCCGTAGCGGTGATCGTGCTGCTCGCGTACGGGAATCTGCGGGGCATCCGCGAGGCGGGCCGGACCTTCGCGCTGCCCGCCTATCTCTTCATGGCCGCGGTCGGTCTGGTGCTGGTCGTCGCCGGTGTGCGCGGGCTGACGGGCGGGCTGCCGCACGCCGATCTGCACGCGCCGGGGGTGGTGCCGCTGGGCACGCCGGGCAACGGCTGGCTCTACGGCGCCTCGCTCTTCATCGTGCTGCGGTCCTTCGCCAACGGCGGCTCGTCGCTCACCGGACTCGAAGCGATCTCCAACGGCATCTCCGCGTTCCGCGAGCCGCAGGGCCGCAACGCCCGCCGCACGCTCATCACCATGAGCTGTGTGCTCGGTGTCCTCGTCCTCGGCGTCTCCACCCTGGCGCACTTCACGCACGCCGTCCCGTACACCGACGGCACGCCGACCGTCATCGCGCAGGAGGCCCATCTCGCCTTCGGCAGCGGGCCATTGGGGATGGTCGGGCTGATTTTCGTACAGCTGGCGACCGCACTGGTCCTCTATACGGGCGCCAACACGCCGTTCACCGGCTTCCCGTTCCTCGCCAGCTTCGTGGCCGCGGACCGGTTCCTGCCACGGGTGCTGACCCGGCGCGGGCACCGGCTGGCGTTCTCCAACGGGATCATCGCGCTGACCGTCGTCTCGCTGGCGCTGCTGCTGGCCACCGGCGCCAGCGTGGACAGGCTGGTGGCGCTGTACGCGATCGGTGTGTTCACCGCGTTCACCATGGCCGGGTCCGGCCTCACCGCGTACCACCTGCGCCGCCGCGAGCCGTACCGCAGGGTGAAGATCGTGGTCAACGGGCTGGCCGCGGTCATCTCGGCCGCCGTGGTGCTGATCTTCGCGGTCACCAAATTCACCGAGGGTGCCTGGCTGGTCGTGGTGGTCTTCCCGCTCGGCGTCTGGGCGCTGATTAGGATCAACCGCGAGTACCGGCGTGAGGCCGCCGCGCTGCAGAGCATCCAGGCGCCGGGCGCCGACCGGCCGCGGGTCCGGCGCCATCTGGTCTTCGTCCTCGTCGACACGCTCGATCTGGCGACGCTGAAGGCGCTGCGGTACGCCCATGAGCTGCGCCCGGACGAGATCCGGGCGGTGCACTTCTCCATCGACGAGGCGCACGGCAGGCGGCTGGCCGCCCGGTGGGAGGCGACGGCCGCGACGTCCGTGTCGCTGGAGCTGGTGGCGTGCCCGGACCGGCGGCTGCGTCATGCGATGAAGGAGCTCGCGACCCGGACCACGGCGGACGGGGAGACCTCGCTGACGGTGCTCGTGCCGCGGCGGCTGTACTCCAACGCGCTCGGGAAGATCCTGCACCGGGGCACCGGTGAGGCGATGGCCATCGCGCTGGAGCAGCTGCCGCACGTGGCGGTGACGATCCTGCCGTTCGACGTCTCGCGCGCGCTGCGGACGCTGGCGGAGGGGCGGGCCCCTCAACCCGACTGAGCGCCACCTGCCCACCTGGGCCCGGCGCCTCCGGCTGCCCCCGAGCGCCTCAGCCCGGCTGGTCCTGCGTCGCCTTCCGCGCGTCGTACGTCTCGCGGGCCGCGTGTACGGCGTCGAGGCGCCGCTCGGTCCAGCGCGCCAGCCCCCACACCTGCTCGGCGGCCTCCTTGCCCAACCCGGTGAGCGAGTAGTCCACCCGTGGCGGGATCACCGGCTTGGCGTCCCGGTGCACAAATCCGTCGCGCTCCAGCGTCTGGAGGGTCTGGGCCAGCATCTTCTCGCTGACGCCGCCGACCTCGCGGCGCAGCTCGCTGAACCGGTACGAGCGCTCCAGCAGGGCGGCGAGGACGAGGACGCCCCAGCGGCTGGTGACGTGTTCGAGCACCAGCCGGGAGGGGCACATCTGCCGGTTCACATCCGGCACCTTGCTTACGCTCATATCAGTACCTTACTTCAGAGTGGGTACTTTCCTTTGGTTAGTGCCGCCTCTAGGGTGAGTGACAGAGAGCCCGAACGAGGACCAGAGCACCCAAAGAGGAGAAACCCCCCATGAGCATCGTCGTCACCGGAGCCACCGGAGAGCTCGGCCGTCTCGTCGTCGACGAGCTGCTGGCCACCGTGCCCGCGAGCGAGATCGCCGCTGTCGTCCGCGACAAGGAGAAGGCCGCCGGCCTGGCCGCCCGCGGTGTGGAGCTGCGGATCGCCGACTACGACCGGCCCGAGACCCTCGCCGACACCTTCGAGGCCGGCGACCGGGTCCTGCTCATCTCCGGCAACGAGGTCGGCAAGCGCGTACCGCAGCACACCGCCGTCATCGACGCGGCCAAGGCGGCGGGTGTCGCGCAGCTCGCGTACACCGGCGTGCTGGGCGGCCCCGACGCCGACTTCCGGCTGGCGGCCGAGCACAAGGTCACCGAGCAGCTGATCCTCGACTCGGGCCTGCCCCACACCTTCCTGCGCAACGGCTGGTACACCGAGAACTACACGGCGAACCTCGCCCCGGTCCTGGCGCACGGCGCCGTCGTCTCCAACGCGGGCGAGGGCCGGGTCGCCTCCGCCACGCGCGCCGACTACGCGGCCGCGGCAGCCGCCGTGCTGACCGGCGAGGGTCACCTCGGCAAGGCCTACGAGCTGAGCGGCGATGTCGCCTGGTCGTTCGCGGAGTACGCGGCCGAGGTGTCGAAGGCCACCGGCAAGGAGATCGCGTACAACAACGTCCCCGCCGCCGTGCACCAGGAGATCCTGGTCGGCGCCGGTCTGCCCGAGGGGTTCGCGGCGATCCTGGTCGACGTCGACGAGGCGATCGCGCGCGGACTGCTCGCCGGGACGAACGGCGATCTGGTCCGCCTGATCGGCCGCCCTACGACACCGCTCGCCGAGACGGTGGCCGCCGCGGTCGCCGCCGCGTAGGGCTTCCCTCCGGACCGGCCCGGGCCCGGCGTCATGACCGTATCGCAATACGGGTATGACACCGGGCCCTCGTGGCGCTACCGTCGTGCAGTTGACGGTGCAGCCGAATGGCTGACACGGAGGATGCCGGGAGGGCCTGTGGCCGGGACAAATGAACAGCGGGCGGGCTTGCTGTCCGGCTTCGGCGCGTATGGCCTGTGGGGCCTCGTGCCGCTCTTCTGGCCGCTGCTGAAGCCTTCCGGGGCGATCGAGATCCTCGCCCACCGCATGGTCTGGTCACTCGTCGTCGTCGGTATCGCGCTGCTCGCGCTGCGCCGCTGGGCATGGATCGGCGAGCTGGTACGGCAGCCGAAGAAGCTGGGCCTCATCGCGGTCGCCGCGGCCGTCATCACCGTCAACTGGGGCCTTTACATCTGGTCCGTGAACAACGGCCATGTCGTCGAGGCGTCACTCGGCTACTTCATCAACCCGCTGGTCACCATCGCCATGGGCGTCCTGCTCCTCGGCGAACGGCTGCGCCCGGTGCAGTGGGTGGCGGTCGGCACCGGCGTCGCGGCGGTGCTCGTGCTGGCGATCGGATACGGGCGTCCGCCGTGGATCTCGTTGACGCTGGCGTTCTCCTTCGCGACGTACGGCCTGGTGAAGAAGAAGGTCAACATGGGCGGCCTGGAGTCGCTCAGCGCAGAGACCGCGGTGCTGTTCGTGCCCGCGCTCGGATATCTGCTGTGGCTCGGGGCGCAGGGCGACGCGACGTTCGTGTCCGCGGGTGCGGGCCATGCGGCGCTGCTCGCCGCGACGGGTGTCGTGACGGCCGCACCGCTGGTCCTGTTCGGGGCCGCGGCGATCCGCGTACCGCTCTCGACACTGGGCCTCCTCCAGTACCTGGCGCCGGTCTTCCAGTTCGGCCTCGGCATCCTGTACTTCCACGAGGCGATGCCGCCGGAGCGGTGGGCCGGGTTCGCGCTGGTGTGGCTGGCGCTCACGCTGCTGACCTGGGACGCGTTCCGGACGGCGCGGCGGACGAGGACGCAGGCGGCGCAGCTCGCCGCTTCGGCGCAGCAGCCGCCGTCGCAGCGTCTCCCGCACCAGCTTCCGGCCGACGGGAGCTCTTCCCCGTACGCAGCCCGAGGGAAGTGACCGGCGCGCCCGGCGTCACCATCGCCACCGGAACGGCGAGAGCCGTCCGGAAGGGCGCCAGGACGGCTTCGGGCGAGCCGCCCCGCACTCGGGCGACCACGGTCGACAGTCAAATATGACTCAGTTGCTTTTTTAACTCTGTTGCGTTTTCCTGGATGTCCACGGAAACGCAACCGAGGAGTACCCATGCCCGCATCCCCGCCCGCGGCCGCCGTCCTGATCGTGGGAGCCGGACCGACGGGGCTCACCCTGGCCTGCGACCTCGCCCGCCGCTCGATCCCCGTACGGATCATCGACAGGTCCCCCGAGTTCCCGCGCAGCTCGCGGGCCAAGGGGCCCAACCCCCGCTCCCTGGAGGTCCTGGCGGATCTCGGCGTCGCCCAGGAGATCCTGGCCGCCGGCTCGGCGCCGCTGCCCATGCGCAAGTACCGGGACGGGGTGCCGGTCGCCGACGCCGACCCGTTCGCGACATCGCGCCCGACGCCCGACGTCCCGTACGACCGGCCATGGTTGATCGCCCAGTGGAAGCTGGAGGAGATCCTGCGGACCCGCCTGGCGGAGTACGGCGTGCAGGTCGAACTGTCGGCCGAGGTGACGGGGTTGAAGGAGGGACCGGACTCGGTGACCGCGTCGCTCGCCGACGGCAGGGACATCGAGGCGCGGTACGTGGTGGGCTGCGACGGCGGCCACAGCACGGTACGGAAACTCCTCGGCATCCCGTTCGAGGGGCAGACGAACGAGGAGCAGGCGATGGTCTGCGGCGACGTCGAGGTGGACGGCCTCGACCGCGGCTACTGGCACCAGTGGTTCGACGAGGACGGCGCCGTGATGCTGTGCCCGATCCCGGGTACGCGGTCGGGCTGGTGGTTCCAGGCGGGACCCGAGACCGACGCCTCGGGAGCACCCGTACCCCCGTCGCTGGAGAGCTTCCGCCGGCTCTTCGCCCGGCACACCGGACTGCCGGCCACCCACCTGTCGAACGCCACCCTGCTGTCCACGTACCGGGTCAATGTCCGAATGGTCGACCGCTACCGGGTGGGCCGCACGTTCCTGGCCGGCGACGCCGCGCATGTGCACTCGGTGGCTGGCGGTCTGGGCATGAACACCGGGATCCAGGACGCGTTCAACCTGGGCTGGAAGCTGGCGCTGGTCGTCGGCGGCCAGGCAGGACCGGCCCTGCTCGACACATACGAGGAGGAGCGGCTGCCGGTCGCCTCCTGGACGCTGGACATCACCTCCGAGCGGCTGCGGGCGACACTCGAAGCGATCAAGAAGCCGGGCGGCGGACTGGACGCGGCGGCCACCTCGGAGACCACCGGCCTGAGCCGCGGCTACCGCTGGAGCTCCCTCTCCCACGACGGCACGGGCGGGAGCTCCACCGGTCCACTGCGGGCGGGCGACCGCGCTCCTGACGCCCCCTGCCGCAAGACCGCGACCGGCGCACCGATCCGCCTGTTCGAGGCATTCGCCGGACCGCACTTCACCCTGCTGGGCTTCGGCGCGGGCACGGCTGAGGCACTGCGGGAGGCGACCGCGAAGTACGGCGACGCGTTGCGGGCGTACGCGCTGGACCCGGCGAGCACGGACGGCCTGGCCGACGACGGGGGTCATGCCCACTCGGCCTACGGGATCGTGCCGGGTGAGGACACCCTCGTCCTGGTCCGGCCCGACAACCACGTGGGTCTGATCACCCCGGCCACGGACGGCCGGGCCGTCGTCGACTACCTCGACCGGCCGGCGTGAGTCAGCAGCCCTTGCGCAGCGGGGTGAAGGACAGCCTGGCGCCCTCCTTGAGCTCGGTGGCCCTGCGGTAGACGTCCGACTCGACCTCGTACCAGACGTCGTCCTTGGCGGAGTTGCCACCGACGTTGTCGAGTTCGACGCACCAGCGTGCCCGGCGCACGACACGGGTGTAGCGCGTGGTGCCCTGCTGGACCTTCTCGCAGTCCTTGTAGGAGTCGTTTGTGTACCAGGTCCGGGTCCTCTTCCGGCGGCCCGTGCCGCTGGTGGAGGTGTGCTTGACCCGCCTGACACGGGACGTGCAGCGCTTGACCATGCGCGGCCGGGTGCCCGTGGTGGTCTTCCGCGTGATGTGGCGGGTGTCGTCGCGCAGTCCCGAGACGGTGCGGTCGGGCGGGCTCGGCTCGGTGCCGTCGACCACTCCCGAGCCGGCGGGACCGGTGGGTGCGGCGTGGCTACCGGGACTGCTGGGCCCGTCGGAGCTGCCGCAGGCGGTGAGCAGGGCGGCCAGGAGGACGGCGGCGAGGACCGGGCGAATACGGATCCGAGCCGTCGAGGTCCTGACGGACCGTATGGACTGGCTGCTGTCGGGCGGGTTGGTCACGGGACGCCTGTTCTGGACGGCGGGGACAGTGGGGGCTGTTGTCACCACTGGCTGACCTGCGCGAAGGTACCTCACGGCCGACGGCGTGGGCGCCGCGGGCAACGGTCCGGGCCGTCGGCCGAAGGCGCAGGAATCCAGGGTGAGTTCTGCCGGATCACCCGCGACGCGACGCCGAGGCGGCGCGGCTGGAGGGCCTGGGGGCGACACGGCTGCACAAGGTGGCAGAACCGGGGCACCTGGTGGGTACCGGCCGATCCGGAGGGCAACGAGTTCTGCGTGCAGTGATGCCGGGGCGGGTTCGGGCCTCCCCCTCTGCGCGGTTCCTCCGGCTATGCCCCTGACGGGTCGCCATCGCGCCCCGGAGCCGGACCGTCCGTGCAGGTCAGGGCCGTACGACAGAAAGCGGATCTCCCTAGGCTTGGCCCATGCCCATCCCACCCGCATATGCCCTTGTCGCGACGGACCTGGACGGCACTCTGCTGCGCCACGACGACACCGTCAGCCCCCGCTCCCGTGCCGCGCTCGCGCTGGCCGCCTCGGCGGGGGCGCTCCATCTCGTGGTCACCGGGCGGCCGGTGCCGGGAATACGGAACCTGCTCGCGGAACTGGACTACCGGGGTCTAGCGGTCTGTGGCCAGGGCACGCAGCTGTACGACGCCGGGACCGGGCGCATGGTGCACGCGGCCACGCTGGACCGGGACCTGGCCGACACCGCGCTCGGCAAGATCGAGGCCCAGGTGGGTCCGGTCTTCGCGGCCGTGGACCAGGACGGGCCCGAGGGCCGGACGCTGATCGAGCCGGGGTACCGGATGCCGCACCCGGCCCTGCCCGCCCAGCGGACCGGCCACCGGGACGAGTTGTGGGCCACCCCGATCGTCAAGGTCCTCGTCCGCCACCCCGAGCTCACGGACGACGCACTGGCCGCCGCGGCCCGCGCGGTCGTCGGCGATCTGGCCACCGTCACGCTGTCCGGCCCCGGCACGGTCGAACTCCAGCCGTACGGCGTCGACAAGGGCACCGGGCTCGCCCTGGCCGCCGAGGCCCTGGGTGTGGATCCGGCTGCCACGATCGCGTTCGGGGACATGCCCAACGATCTGCCGATGTTCCGCCGGTCCGGGTACGGGGTCGCGATGGCCAACGCCCATCCGGACCTGCGTGCGGCAGCGGACGAGGTGACGACGTCGAACGGGGACGACGGGGTCGCGGTGGTGCTGGAGCGCGTGTTCGGCTGAGCCACCCCCGGAGCGACATCCGTGCGGCGCCGGAACGGCGTCGGCCGGCGGAAGCGGCGCGTACCCGTTCCCAAAACTATATGCACATGCATATAGTGCAGGCACACGCAGTCGCAGCACGCAACCGTTCACGGGGGACCCCGCCATGACCACTCGTACGTTCCTGTTCCTGCTCGGCAGCAGCCGCACCGACGGCAACACCGGGGAACTCGCGCGGCTCGCCGCCGAACAGCTGCCGCCCGAGACCGAGCAGCGCTGGTTGAACCTCAACGAACTCACGCTCCCCGACTTCGAGGACCTGCGGCACGACGGTGAGGGCCGCTACCCCGCCCCCACCGGCAACGGCGCCACCCTGCTGGACGCGACGCTCGGCGCGACCGATCTGGTGCTCGCGTCACCGCTGTACTGGTACGCCATGTCCACCTCCACCAAGCGGTATCTGGACCACTGGTCGGGGTGGATGCGGGTGCCCGGCCTCGACTTCAAGGAGCGGATGGGCGGGCGGACCCTGTGGGGCGTCACAGCGCTGGCGACGGCCGATCCGAGCGTCGCGGAACCGGCGACGGGCACGCTGCGGACCATCGCCTCGTACATGCGGATGGAGTGGGGCGGGATGCTGCTGGGAGTCGGCAGCCGGCCCGGTGACGTACTGGGCGACACGGCCGCCCTCACCCGCGCCAAGACCTTCTTCGGCTGACGGCGCCTCACCTCACGCTTGCGGTGCGCCCAACGCCCTGAGCACATGCGTGACCAGTGCCGCGATCGTCGCCTCGTCCTGGCTCGGTTTGCGCAGCACATGGCGGTAGTAGACCGGTCCGTAGAGCATCTCCACGGCCAGCGGCAGATCCGCGCCCGGCGGGATCTGGCCCTGCTCCTGGGCTCGGCGCAGCCGGGCCACCGCCTCGCCGAAGCGGGGTTCGATCAGCTGGGTCCGGACCGTTTCGGCGAGTTCGTCGTCATGGTGGAGTTCGGAGAGGATCCCGGCGTAAGCGGGGCCGAACGGCGGCGTGGAGAGCAGTCTCACCGCGCCCGTCACATGGGTACGGATGTCGGCGGCGATGTCGCCGGTGTCGACGAACGGCGTGGCGTCGACCAGCGCCTCCGTGAACGCCTCCAGCAGCACCGCGCTCTTCGACGGCCACCAGCGGTAGATCGTCTTCTTGCTGACGCCCGCCCGGGCCGCGATCGCCTCGATGGTGACGCGGCCGTATCCCTTCTCCGTGCACAGTGCGAGGGCGGCGTCCAGGGTCGCCCGTCGTGATCGCTCGCTACGGCGCAGTGAACTCGGCGATGTGATCATTCGGTGAGCATAGGGGTGTTCGGTCCAATCCTTGTTGACAGGGCGTCGCCAAAAGTCGAACAATACAGACGCAGAAACGGAACGTACCGTGTCGGGTCGTTCCTGCTGTTCGCACCGTTCGTGCCGTTCGTGCCGCGACGAGCCGATCGGGGGACGGCTCGCCCGGCCGACGGCACGGGCGGAACCGCGAACTGCCCGCCGCTCAGGCCGTGATGTCCTTCGCGGTGAAGCGTGCCCAGGCTGCCGAACCGAACACCGCCGCGTACAGCCCCTGCAGCCCCAGGTTCTTGACCACGTCGTCCCAGTAGACGGGGTCGCGCAGCAGGTCCGCGAAGGACAGCCAGTAGTGCGGGAACAGATATGGGTGCATTCCGCTCAACTGCGGGATCGAGTCCAGGATCTGCACCGTGATCAGCACCCCGACCGTCGCGGCCATCGCCGCGATCCCGCTGCCGGTGAGCGTCGAGATGAACAGCCCGAGCGCCGCGAAGCCGATGAGCGACGCCGCCACCGCCACCGCGATCAGCCCTGCCCTCAGCAGCCCCTCGCCGAAGCCGATCTGCGTCCCGGAGATCGTCGTGACCTCACCGACCGGGAACAGCAATGCCCCGACGGCTAGCGCCGACGCCGCCACGACCACCGTCGCGACCAGGCAGAACGCCAGCGTGGAGGCGTACTTGGCGAGCAGCAGCCGGGTCCGGCCCGCGGGCGCGACCAGCAGATAGCGCAGGGTGCCCGCACCGGCCTCGCCCGCGATCGAATCACCCGCGATGACGCCGACGGCCATCGGGAGGAAGACCGGCAGGGTCACGGAGAGGGCGGCGAAGACCAGGAACAGGCCGTTGTTGGTCACCTGGGAGAGAAACGCCGGGCCGCCTCCCCCGCCCGGGCCGGCCGGCGAGCCGTCGCTCGTCTCGATCCTCACCGCGATCCCGATCAGTACGGGGACGGCGGCCAGCACCCCGAGGAGTGCGAGCGTGCGCCAGCGGCGCAGCGTCGTGGTCAGTTCGGAGCGGAGGATCCCGAAGGTCCACAGCGGGTTGCGGGACCGGCCCGCCCCCGCCGGTCCGACTGCTTCAGCCTGCGACATCGAAACCCTCTCCGGTGAGTGCGACAAAGGCGTCCTCCAGCGAGGCCCGCTCGACGCCGAACGACCGAACGCGCACCCCGCCGCGGACCAGCGCGCCGTTCAGGTCCGCGAGTTCGACGTCGGCCGGTGGCGCCTCGGCGCTCACCCGGTCGCCGTCGGCGGTGATGCCGGTGACGCCGAGCTCCTTGAGGATGCGGGCGGTGTCGCCCGGGTCGGGGGTGGTGACGGCGAGCCGGCCACGGGTGCCCGCCGCGAGGTCGGCGACCGGGCCCTGGGTGATCAGCCGGCCCCGGGCCATCACCGCGGCATGCGTACAGACCTGCTCGATCTCGTCGAGGAGGTGGGAGGAGAGGAAGACGGTGGTGCCGTCCGCCGCCAGTTCCCGGACCAGGGCGCGGATCTCACGCATCCCCTGCGGGTCCAGTCCGTTGGTCGGCTCGTCCAGGACGAGGAGGCGGCGCGGCTGGAGCAGGGCGGCGGCCAGTCCGAGGCGCTGCTTCATGCCCAGCGAGTACGCCTTCGCCTTCTTGCCTGCCGCCGCGCCGAGCCCGACCCGGTCCAGCGCGGTCGCGACCCGGGCCCGGCGAGTGCGCGGATCGGCGGTCGGGTCGGCGGAGTCGTACCGTACGAGATTGTCCCGGCCGGTCAGGAACCCGTACAGCGCGGGCCCTTCGATCAGCGCTCCGACCTGTGGGAGTACGGTGCGGGCGGCGCGCGGCATGGGGTGGCCGAGGACCCGGGCGGTACCGGACGTCGGGTCGATGAGGCCCATCAGCATCCGGATCGTGGTGGTCTTCCCGGAGCCGTTGGGCCCTAGGAAGCCGAAGACGCTGCCGCCGGGGACGCTGAGGTCGAGGCCGTCGACGGCGAGCTGGCCGCCGCGGTACCGCTTGGTGAGACCGCGGGTCTCGATCACGGCCGTTCCGGTCCGGGGCACCGCCTCGGACTCGATCACGGCGCCGGTCTCTGTCATGCGTGACTCCCCATGGGTCGGTCAACCGACTGCCCCGCCGTACGGAGCGTACGGCGGGGCGGTCGCGCGGTGCGGGAGGTGCGGGTCGTCCGGGCAGCAGGGGTGGTGCCGGGGCGTCAGTTGGCGCTGTCGGCCGCCCTGACGAGCGCGTCCTTGGTGACCAGCCCGACGTAGACCTTGCCGTCGTCCGTCATCAGTGCGTTGACCAGGCGGGTCTTGAAGACCGTGCCCGAGCCGAACTTTCCGGTGACCTTGTCGCCGAACGAGTCCAGGAACTGCTGTGCCGCAGGCGGCACATCGCCGGACTTCGGCGACGTCGGGATTGCCCGGCCGCCCGGCGCCTCGATCTCGGCGACCGCGCTCCAGCCCTCGCCGATCACCTTCACCCCCTTGCCGTCGGCCAGCCCGTCCAGCCCGGCCGGTCCACCCGGCACCTTGAACTCCGGTGCCTGCTTCTCGGCTTGCTGCTGCGCCTTCGCGTCGTCGGCCTCGGTCACCTTGGCGCCCTTCGGCGGGGTGAACGTGAACGAGGAGCCGGCGGGCTTCGCGAAGTCGACGCTGGTGAACCCGGCGTCGATCACGGCCTTGCCGCCGCTGCTCGGGGAGAGCGTGAACTTCAGCGGTACGCCGTTCTTCGCATCGACCGCGACCGTGATCGCGCCGATCGTCGAGCCGCCCTGCTTGGGCTTGATGACCAGCTTGTACGCGTCACGTCCGGCGACCTGCGCCGTGCCGTCGACCGTCACCGACGTGGTGGGGCCGGCCGTCTTCAGCGCCTCTTCGGCGAACGCCTTCGGCGTGGTCGGCACGCCGTCCGGGGTCGTGGCCCCGCCACGCTTCTCCGGGTGGCCCGAAGCCTTGTCGCCGGTCGCGTGGTACGCCTCGTTGGACTTGCTGTCGTACGCCCAGACCTGGTCCCCGTTGCGGATCACGCTGTACTCGGCGGCGCTGTCCAGTATCGAGACGCGCTGCTTGTCGGGGCCGTCGGCGGCCACCCGCAGCGTGTGCGTACCGGAGGCGAGCTCCGTCAGCTTCTCCTGCGGGTCGGCGCTCGAACCGCCGTGCGGTCCGTCGCCGCCCTGCGCCAGCGAGCCGGCGAGGCCGTCCAGCGACGGGATGCCGAGGTCGGTGCTGATCTTCACCGTGCCGGAGAGCTGCTCGGTGTCCGATGCGGCGATCTTCTCGATGAGCTGCTGTGCGGTGATCTTCGGCAGATCGGGGTCACCGGAGTTCGCGAGCGCCGGGACCAGCCCGATCGTCGCGGCCGCGACCCCCGCCACCGCGACCGGGACCACATAGCGCGCCGCCCTGCGGCGGCCGGCCATGGTGCCGGTGGCCTCGTCCGCGGCGATGCCGGTGGTCTCTGCGCTGTCGTTCGGTGCCATGTGTGCCCTACCTCCGTGGTCGGCGGCTTCCGTCCGGATGCACTCGTCCACTCCGTGCCGCCATTCTCACCCGTTTTGGTCAGGAGTGGTTGTTCTCCATCTGACCAAATTCGAGGTGGCGAAGCGTCAGCCCGCGGGAGCAACTCCGCATACCTCTGCGGTATGACACCACCCCGCCGGGCCTCCCCCGACCCGTAGGGGTCGGGGTGCACAGCACGCCTGCCGTGGTCAGCCCGCGCGGTGCACCACGGCGTCGCACAGCTCTTCCAGCGCGGCCTTCGCGTAGCACTCGGGCAGCGGCGCCAGCGTCGCCCGCGCCTCCTCCGTCCACCGGATGGTGTCCCGCCGGGCCTGCTCCAGCGCCGGGTGCGCGCGCAGCCGGCAGAGCGCCTCGGCGAGCCGGGCGTCGTCGCTGAGGTCGCCGTCCAGCAGCTCCAGCAGCTCCAGGTCGTCCGGCTTGCCGTCGGCCGCCGCCTGAGCCCGCAGGTGCAGCACCGGGAGCGTCGGGATGCCTTCGCGCAGGTCCGTACCGGGGGTCTTGCCGGACTCGTGGGAGTCGGAGGCGATGTCGAGTACGTCGTCGGCGAGCTGGAAGGCGACGCCGAGCCGCTCCCCGTACTGGGTGAGGATGTCGACGGCCGACTCGTCGGCGCCGGCCATCATCGCGCCGAACCGGCAGGCCACGGCGATCAGCGAGCCGGTCTTGCCGCGCATCACGTCGAGGTAGTGCTCGACCGGGTCGCGGCCGTCGCGCGGGCCCGCGGTCTCCAGGATCTGGCCGGTGACCAGGCGCTCGAACGCCTCCGCCTGGATGCGTACGGCCTCCGGACCGAGGTCGGCCAGTATGTGCGAGGCGCGGGCGAAGAGGAAGTCGCCGGTCAGCACGGCCACCGAGTTGCCCCAGCGGGTGTTGGCGCTGTCGACTCCGCGGCGTACTTCCGCCTCGTCCATGACGTCGTCGTGGTAGAGCGTGGCGAGGTGCGTCAGCTCGACGACCACGGCGGACGGCACGACACCCGGCGCGTCCGCGTCACCGAACTGGGCGGACAGCATCGCCAGCAGAGGCCGGAAACGCTTGCCTCCGGCCCGTACGAGATGCTGCGCAGCCTCTGTGATGAAGGGGACGTCGCTCTTGGTGGCATCGAGCAGCCCCGCCTCGACAGCTGCCAAACCGGTCTGGACATCGGCCTCAAGAGCCTGGTCCCGCACGCTCAGTCCGAACGGCCCGACGACGGTCACGAGGGGATCTCCTGTCTGCTGACGATCACACGGAATGTCGATGTGTCGCTGTCATCACTCAAGTCAGCGTATCCGGTCCCCTTTGGATCACCGTGGGCGCCTTCCCGCCACCGCCGGTATGTTCGGCTTGTCCAGGAGCACCACCACAGCCGGACGGACCCGGCTGCCTCCCGGCGACGCCCGGGCCCTTTCCGGTCAGCCGGGGGCTCACGCCCCCGTCCCGCTCCGAGGTCCGGGTGGCGGCCGCCGTCGGGATGACGTTCGGTCCGATCGAGTACCTGCCGGTCCGGCGTCACCTGGCCGGACGCAGCCACGACGCCGAGTTCCCCGTCGCCCCGCAGCCGCGCCGTACGGCCGATCGTCGGCGGTGCGGTCCAGGCCACCGTCGGCGCCGCCGGACGCCCGCTCGAGCGCCCCATGCCCCCCGTCCACCGAGGTACGCCATGCGCATCCGCACCCGGTTCCCCTACGACACGGCCCACGAGGACGTCCGGATCCCGCTGCCGGACGGCACACGGCTGTACGCCCGGATCTGGCGGCCGATCACCGACGAACCCGTACCGGCGCTCCTGGAGTACCTGCCGTACCGGCTGAGTGACTGGACGGCGCCGCGCGACCGACAGCGCCACCCCTGGTACGCGGGCCACGGCTACGCCTCCGTACGCGTCGATGCCCGTGGGCACGGCAACAGTGAGGGGCTGCCGGGCGACGCGTACGACGAGACCGGGCCGGCCGACGGGGTTGCCGTCGTCCACTGGCTGGCCGGGCAGGAGTGGTGCTCCGGCCGGGTCGGCATGTTCGGCATCTCCTGGGGCGGCTCCATCTCGCTCCGGATCGCCGCGCTCGCCCCCGAGCCGCTGAAGGCGATCGTCACGGTCTGCTCGACCGACGACCGCTACGACAACGACGTGCACTACATGGGCGGCTCGGTCCTCGCCGTCGGCATGCACGCCCGGGCGGCCACCACGCTGGCCTTCGCCGCCCGGCCGCCGGACCCGGCGCACGTCGGCGACGGCTGGAAGGCCATGTGGCTGAACCGGCTCGAAGCGGTCCACCCGCCCATCCACACCTGGCTGGCGCACCGGACCCGCGACGCCTACTGGAGCCACGGCAGCGTCTGCGAGGACTACTCCGCCATTGAGGCGAACGTGCTCGCGGTGGGCGGCTGGCACGACCCGTACCGCGACACCGTGCTGCGACTGGTCGCACACCTCGACCCGGCGAAGGTGCGCGGACTGATCGGGCCGTGGTCGCACCAGTACCCGGACCGCGGCCTGCCGCCGGGCCCGTCGATCGGCTTCCTCCAGGAGACGCTGCGCTGGTGGGACCAGCATCTGAAGGACGAGGACACCGGTGTCATGTCCGAGCCACTGCTGCGATCCTGGATCAGCGAGTCGCACCGGCCCGCGACGGTGTACGAGACGCTTCCCGGCCGGTGGGTCGGCGACACCGGCTGGCCGTCGAAGAACGTCGTGACGATCGCGTACGCCCTCCAGGGCGGCCCGCAGACCGTACGCTCGCCGCAGCAGACCGGGCTGGACGCCGGGCGCCTCGTCCCGTTCGGCAACGACGCCGATCTGCCGCCCGACCAACGGGACGAGGACGCCAAGTCGGTCTCGTTCGAGTTCCCGGTCGAGGATGCCCCCATCGAGATCCTGGGCCGCCCACGGGTGAAGCTCCGGATCCGGATGGACGTACCGCACGGCCAGGCGATCGTCCGGCTCTGCGAGGTCACACCCGACGGTGCCTCCACGCTCGTCACCCGCGGCGTCCTCAACCTGTCCGCGCGGCACGGCCGCGACCGGTCCGACGACTGGACGCCCGGCACGACCGAGGACGTCACCTTCGAGCTGAACGGCATCGGGCACACCTTCTCGCCCGGCCACCGGATCAGGCTCGCCGTCTCCTCCTCGTACTGGCCGTGGATCTGGCCGCAGGCCGGTTCGGCGGGGTTCACCCTGCACGCGGACGGCAGCCTCGTCGAACTGCCGGTGCGCCACCGCACCGAGGAACCGTCGATCACGTTCGAGGAGGCGGAGCATGCGGAGCCGCTGGTCGTCGTCCTCCCGGTGACGCTCGACGAGCCGCGCCCCGAGCGCCTGGTGGTCCGCGATGTCGCCAGGGGCGAATGGCGGCTGGAGGTCGACCCGCGCTACGGCGGCACACGCGTTCACCCGGACGGCCTCGAATTCACCGAGGACGGGGTGGACGCGTACACGATCCAGGAGAACGACCCGCTGTCCGCGCGCACCCGCTCCGACTGGACGATCAGGCTCCACCGGCCGGAGATGGCCTGGGACGTGAAGATCGAGACGCGGTCCGAGATCAGTGGGGACGAGCACGACTTCCTCACCTCCGACGAGATGGTGTGCAAGGACGGCGACGAGATCGTCTTCCACCGCACCTGGGTGAAGCGGATCCCCCGCACGGCGGGCTGAACCACCACCGCACCCCGTCCGACGTGGGGGTACGGCGGAACTTTCCGGGAATGCGGCGAAGTTGGGGCACTGCCGCGCGGTGGCCACACCGACGTAACGTGTCCCCCAAGCGACCTGGAAAGCGAGGCAGCACCACATGCCCGAGCAGAGCAGCCCGCTCGATCTGGCCGAGGGCGATCCCTTCGGTCCGCACAACCTTCCCTACGGCGTGTTCTCCACGACCGGCCACCCCGCGGAGCGCCGGGTGGGTGTCCGCATCGGCAACCATGTGCTGGACGCCGGAGCCGCGGCACACGCGCTCGGCTCGCCCTACGCGCAGCTCCTCGCCCAGCCGGACCTGACCGCGCTGCTGTCGGCCGGCCGCACCGCCTGGCGGGACGTCCGGCGGGCGCTGACCGCATGGGTGACGGTCCCGGCACACCGTGCGGACATCGAGCCATTGCTGCATCCCGTCGAGTCGGTGACGCTCCATCTGCCGTACCAGGTCGCGGACTACGTCGACTTCTACGCGAGCGAGAACCACGCCACCAACGTCGGAAGGATCTTCCGCCCGGACGGCGACCCGCTCACCCCCAACTGGAAGCACCTCCCGATCGGCTACCACGGCCGGTCCGGCACCGTCGTCGTCTCCGGAACGGATGTGGTGCGCCCCGCCGGCCAGCGCAAGGCGCCCTCCGACGCCGCCCCGGTCTTCGGCCCCTCGGCCAAGCTGGACATCGAGGCCGAGGTCGGCTTCCTCGTCGGCGTGGGGTCCGAGCAGGGCCGGCCGGTCGCGCTCGGCGACTTCCGCGACCATGTGTTCGGGCTCTCGCTGCTCAACGACTGGTCGGCGCGGGACATCCAGGCGTGGGAGTACGTCCCGCTGGGCCCGTTCCTCGGCAAGTCCTTCGCCACGTCCGTCTCGGCGTGGGTGACCCCGCTCGAAGCCCTGGAATCGGCCCGGATCGCACCGCCTGCCCGGGACTTCCCGCTCCTCCCCTATCTGGAGGACGGGGCCGAGGAGGAGCCCGGCGGCCTGGACCTGCGGATCGCCGTCGCGATCAACGGACAGCTGGTCGCCGAGCCGCCGTTCGCCACCATGTACTGGACGGCGGCCCAGATGCTGGCGCAGATGACGGTGAACGGCGCGTCGCTGCGTACCGGCGACCTGTACGGCTCCGGCACGGTCAGCGGCCCCGAGGCGGGCCAGCGCGGCTCCCTGCTCGAGCTCACCTGGAACGGACGCGACCCGCTGGACCTCCCGGACGGCAAGCGGACGTTCCTGGAGGACGGCGACACGGTGACGATGACGGCCTGGGCGCCGGGCCCGCACGGCACGCGGGTGGGTCTCGGCGAAGTGACGGGCCGAATCGTGCCGACACCATGACTCCGGCCCACCCGGGTCTCACGCTCCCCGAGGAACTGCTGCTGCTCGCACTGGACCCGCAGCGGGGCAAGCCGTACTGCCGCAATCGCTTCCTGGAGTACGGGATGGCGGGCGCGGTCCTCGCGGAGCTGGAGCTCTAGGGCCGGATCACCGAGCAGCTCGGCCGGATACGGGTGATCAACCCGCTGACTCCCCAGGACCCGCTCCTCGCGCAGGTCCTGGGGAGTCTGCCGGCCCCGGACAAGGGCAGGTTCACGGGCGGCGTCAGCGCGAAGCGGTGGATCCGGCGGACCGGCCGGCAGGTCGAGGAGCTGTGCCTGGACCACCTGGTCGACCGCGCGGTCCTGCGCAGGGAGACCCGCCGCTTCCTCGGCCTGCTGCCGTACCACCGCCACCCGGCGGCGGCCCCGGACCTGCCGGCCGCGGTCCGGGAGCGCTTCACGGCCGCCCGGACGGCCGGCTTCCCGGACCCGCGCAGCCGCACGCTGGCCGCGCTGGTCTCGGCGATCGGCCTGTCGAGCGCGGTGGCGCAGGGCGGCTGGCGGGCCCGTTCGGCGATGCGCGACCTCGTACGCCAGGAGTGGACCGCGCACGCGGTGCACCAAAACGTCCGTCAGGACAAGGCGAACCGGAGCGGCGGGAGCGCGGGCGGCAGCGGAGGAAGCAGCGGCGACGGAGACTGAGCGGGGGCTGTCCGCCCCCGCCCGCGCGCGGGCTCACTCGTACTCGGGCGGCTCCTCGTCCCAGCCGAACTCAGGGTCCGCATCAGGGACCGCGGGTGCGACCGGGCGTGGAGCCGCCGGCTGACGCGTTGCCTCCACCGGATGCGCGGCCGGCTCCCCGTCGCCCGGCTCGGGCGCCCCGGCCTCCCCGAACGACGCGAGTACCTCCAGCACCCCCTCGCCGTACGTCGCCAGCTTCTTCTCGCCGAGGCCGCTGATCGTGCCCAGCTCGGTCAGGGAGCCGGGGCGCAGGGAAGCGATCTCCCGCAGCGTCGCGTCGTGGAAGATGACGTACGCCGGGACGCCCTGCTCCTTCGCCTGGGCGCCGCGCCAGGCACGCAGCGCCTCGAAGACCGGTACGGCCTCCGGGGCCAGCTCGACGACAGCCGCCGCCGCCTTCGGGCTCCGTTCGCCCTTCGAGGAGCGCGACGCGGGCTTCGGCGCCTCCTTGCGCAGCCGTACCTCCCGCTCCCGGCCGAGCACCGAAGCGCTCTGCTCGGTGAGCACCAGCGTGCCGTACTCGCCCTCGACCTCCAGCAGGCCCTGGGCCAGCAACTGCCGCACCACGCCTCGCCATTCCGCCTCGGACAGCTCCTCGCCGATCCCGAACACCGACAGCTGGTCGTGATCGAACTGGATGACCTTCGCGGTCTTGCGACCCAGCAGGATGTCGATGATCTGGCCGGCGCCGAACTTCTGACCGCGCTCCCGCTTCAGCCGCACCACGGTGGACAGCAGCTTCTGCGCGGCCACCGTGCCGTCCCAGGTCTCGGGCGGGGTGAGGCACGTGTCGCAGTTGCCGCAGGCCGCCTTCTGCGGCTCCTGGCCGAAGTACGTCAGCAGCCGGGCGCGGCGGCAGTCGGCGGTCTCGCACAGGGCGAGCATCGCGTCGAGGTGGGCGCCCGCGCGGCGGCGGAACGCCTCGTCGCCCTCGCCGCCCTGGATCAGCTTGCGCTGCTGCACGACGTCCTGGAGGCCGTAGGCCATCCAGGCCGTGGACGGCAGCCCGTCGCGGCCCGCGCGGCCGGTCTCCTGGTAGTAGCCCTCGACGGACTTCGGCAGGTCGAGGTGGGCGACGAACCGTACGTCCGGCTTGTCGATGCCCATGCCGAACGCGATCGTCGCCACGACGACCAGGCCGTCCTCGCGCAGGAACCGCGCCTGGTGGTGCGCCCGCGTCCCGGCGTCCAGACCCGCGTGGTACGGGACGGCCTCGATGCCGTTGCGACAGAGGAACTCGGCTGTCTTCTCCGTCGAGTTGCGCGACAGGCAGTAGACGATGCCGACATCCCCGGCGTGCTCCTCCTTCAGGAAGGACAGCAGCTGCTTCTTCGGGTCGGACTTCGACACGATCCGGTACTGGATGTTGGGCCGGTCGAAGCTGGCGACGAAATGCTTCGCGTCGGGCATGCCGAGGCGCTGGGTGATCTCCTGGTGCGTGGCGTTCGTCGCCGTCGCCGTCAGAGCGATCCGCGGTACGTCGGGCCAGCGCTCGCCGAGCACGGACAGGGCCAGATAGTCCGGCCGGAAGTCGTGGCCCCACTGGGCGACGCAGTGCGCCTCGTCGATGGCGAAGACGGAGATCTTGCCCCGCCCCAGCAGATTGAGGGTGGAGTCCAAACGCAGCCGCTCCGGTGCCAGATAGAGCACGTCGAGCTCACCGGCGAGAAATGCGGCCTCCATCACACGGCGCTCGTCGAAGTCCTGCGTGGAGTTGACGAAACCGGCGCGCACGCCGAGCGCCCGCAGCGCGTCCACCTGGTCCTGCATGAGGGCGATCAGCGGGGAGATCACAATGCCCGTACCGGGTCTCACCAGGGCCGGGATCTGGTAGCAGAGGGACTTTCCGGCACCGGTCGGCATCAGGACGACGGCGTCACCGCCCGCCACCACATGGTCGACGATTGCTTCCTGCTCGCCGCGGAACGCCTCGTAGCCGAACACTCGATGCAGCGTCCGCAATGCGTCGCTCTCGGTCACACCCATGGTCACGCCCGTCCCGCTCATCGCTCTGTCCCCCGGGGTCTGCCCTGTTCTGTCCGGCACCGTCCCTGCCACGATAAGCGCCGCCTACGACAACGCCGGACGGGCTTGACTTCTGGGGCCCGTCCGGCGTTTGCGTGGTCTCTGCGCGTTACCGCACGAACACTCCCGCCTGGCTCGCCAGGTCGAGGAAGTACTGCGGGGCCAGGCCCAGCACCAGCGTGACCGCGACGCCGACCGCGATCGTCGTCATCGTCAGCGGCGACGGGACGGCGACCGTCGGGCCGTCCGCCTTCGGCTCGCTGAAGAACATCAGCACGATGACCCGGATGTAGAAGAACGCGGCGATCGCGGACGAGATCACACCGACCACGACCAGACCGCCGGCCCCGCCCTCCGCCGCCGCCTTGAAGACCGCGAACTTTCCGGCGAAGCCCGAGGTCAGCGGGATACCGGCGAAGGCCAGCAGATACACCGCGAAGACCGCGGCGACCAGCGGCGAGCGCCGGCCGAGCCCGGCCCACTTCGACAGGTGCGTCGCCTCGCCTCCCGCGTCGCGCACCAGGGTGACGACGGCGAACGCGCCGACCGTCACGAAGGAGTACGCGCCCAGGTAGAAGAGCACCGAGGAGATGCCGCTGGGGGTCGTCGCGATGACACCGGCGAGGATGAAGCCGGCGTGCGCGATGGACGAGTAGGCCAGCAGTCGCTTGATGTCGGTCTGGGTGATGGCGACGATCGCACCGCCCAGCATCGTGACGATCGCGACGGCCCACATGACCGGCCGCCAGTCCCAGCTGAGGCCCGGCAGCACCACGTACAGCAGGCGCAGCAGCGCACCGAACGCGGCGACCTTCGTGGCCGCGGCCATGAAGCCGGTGACCGGGGTCGGGGCGCCCTGGTAGACGTCCGGGGTCCACATGTGGAACGGGACGGCACCGACCTTGAAGAGCAGCCCGGTCAGGATCATCGCGCCGCCGATCAGCAGCAGCGCGTCGTTGCCCATGGTGTCGGCGAGCGCCGGGTCGATCTGGGTGACGGATCCGTCGACCACATCGGCGACGGCCGCGTACGAGACGGAGCCCGCGTACCCGTACAGCAGGGCGATCCCGAAGAGCAGGAACGCCGACGAGAAGGCGCCGAGCAGGAAGTACTTCACCGCGGCCTCCTGCGACATCAGCCGCTTGCGGCGGGCGACGGCACACAGGAGGTAGAGCGGGAGGGAGAAGACCTCCAGGGCCACGAAGAGCGTCAGCAGATCGTTGGCCGCCGGGAAGACCAGCATGCCGGCCACCGAGAAGAGGAGCAGCGGGAAGACCTCGGTGGTGGTGAAGCCCGCCTTGACCGCGGCCTGCTCGCTCTCGCTGCCGGGGACGGACGCGGCCTGTGCGGCGAACGAGTCGACGCGGTTGCCGTGCGCCACGGGGTCGAGCCGGCGCTCGGCGAACGTGAAGACGGCGACCAGCGACGTCAGCAGGATGGTGCCCTGCAGGAACAGGGCGGGTCCGTCGACGGCGATGGCACCCATCGCGGCGATGTGTGCCTTCGTCGTGCCGTACCCCCCGGCCGCGAGGCCGACGACCGCGGCGAACGCGGCGGCGAGGGCGACTACGGTCAGGAAGACCTGCGTGTAGTAGCGGGCCCGGCGCGGCACGAAGGCCTCGACGAGTACGCCGACGACGGCGACACCGATCACAATGAGGACCGGGGTCAGCTGGGCGTACTCGATGACCGGTGCGTTGAACTTCTCTTTCGGGGCGGCCGATGTCACCCCGCCCGCCATTGTCCACAGGCTGTGGACAGCTGTTGCGCTCACTTGGCGGCCTCCACCTCAGGCTGGGGGTCCTTCTTCTGGACGTCCGACATGGTGTGCTGCACCGCCGGGTTGACGATCTCCGTCAGCGGCTTCGGATAGACACCCAGGAAGATCAGCAGCGCGATCAGCGGGAGGACCACCACCAGCTCCCGGGCCTTGAGGTCGGCCATGCCCTGGACCCCGGCCTTCACCGGGCCCGTCATCGTCCGCTGGTAGAGGACGAGGACGTAGAGCGCGGCGAGCACGATGCCGGTGGTGGCGACGATGCCGGCCGCCGGGTAGGCGCTGAACGTGCCGACCAGGACCAGGAATTCGCTGACGAACGGGGAGAGCCCGGGCAGCGACAGGGTGGCGAGTCCGCCGATCAGGAAGGTGCCGGCCAGGACCGGCGCCACCTTCTGCACTCCGCCGTAGTCGGCGATGAGCCGCGAACCGCGCCGGGTGATCAGGAAGCCGGCCACCAGCATCAGCGCGGCCGTCGAGATGCCGTGGTTGACCATGTAGAGCGTGGCGCCCGACTGGCCCTGGCTGGTCATCGCGAAGATACCCAGGATGATGAAGCCGAAGTGCGAGATCGACGCGTAGGCGATCAGCCGCTTGATGTCGCGCTGGCCGACGGCGAGCAGCGCCCCGTACACGATGCTGATCAGCGCCAGGACCAGGATCACCGGCGTCGCCCACTTGCTGGCCTCCGGGAACAGCTGGAGGCAGAAGCGGAGCATCGCGAACGTGCCGACCTTGTCGACGACCGCGGTGATCAGGACGGCGACCGGTGAGGTCGCCTCCCCCATGGCGTTGGGCAGCCAGGTGTGCAGCGGCCAGAGCGGGGCCTTCACCGCGAAGGCGAAGAAGAACCCGAGGAACAGCCAGCGTTCGGTGCTGGTCGCCATGGACAGCGACCCGTTGGCGCGGGCCTCGGCGATCTCGGAGAGCGAGAAGGTGCCCGCGACGACATACAGGCCGATGACGGCGGCCAGCATGATGAGCCCGCCGACCAGGTTGTAGAGCAGGAACTTCACGGCTGCGTAGGAGCGTTGCGCCGCGGCGTTCTCGTCGCTGCCGGCGTGGGCCCGGTCCCCGAAGCCGCCGATGAGGAAGTACATCGGGATGAGCATGGCTTCGAAGAGGATGTAGAAGAGGAAGACGTCGGTGGCCTCGAAGGAGAGGATCACCATCGCCTCGACCATCAGGATCAGGGCGAAGAAGCCCTGGGTGGGGCGCCAGCGCGAGGACTTCGTCTCCAGGGGGTCGGCATCGTGCCAGCCGGCCAGGATGACGAACGGGATCAGCAGGGCGGTGAGCGCCATGAGCGCCACCCCGATGCCGTCCACCCCGAGTTCGTACCGGACGCCGAAGTCCTTGATCCAGGCGTGTGATTCGGTGAGCTGATAGCGGGCGCCGCCGGGCTCGAAGCGGGCGAGCGCGACGCCCGCCAGCACGAGCGTGGCCAGCGAGAAGAGCAGCGCCAGCCATTTGGCGGCGGTGCGCCGGGCGGCCGGGACGGCTGCGGTGGCGATCGCGCCGATCGCCGGGAGCGCCGCCGTCGCTGTCAGGAGGGGAAAGGACATGTGATCAGACCGCCCTCATCAGCAGGGTCGCGGCGATGACGACCGCCGTACCGCCGAACATCGAGACCGCGTAGGAGCGGGCGTAGCCGTTCTGCAGCTTGCGCAGCCGGCCGGAGAGCCCGCCCATCGACGCGGCCGTACCGTTGACGACGCCGTCGACCAGGGTGTGGTCGACGTACACCAGGGAGCGGGTCAGGTGCTCGCCGCCGCGGACCAGGACCACGTGGTTGAAGTCGTCCTGCAGGAGGTCGCGGCGGGCGGCCCGGGTGAGCAGCGAGCCGCGCGGGGCGACGACCGGTACCGGCCGGCGGCCGTACATCGTCCAGGCGATGGCGACGCCGATGACGAGCACCACCATGGTGGCGCCGGTGACGGTCGCGGCACCGACCGGCGATTCTCCGTGGCTGTGGCCGGTGACCGGCTCCAGCCAGTTCAGGAAGCGGTCGCCGATGGAGAAGAAGCCTCCGGCGAAGACCGAACCGAACGCCAGGACGATCATCGGGATCGTCATCGACTTCGGGGACTCGTGCGGATGCGGCTCATGGCCTTCCGCATCGGGCTGCCACCGCTTCTCGCCGAAGAACGTCAGCAGCATCACGCGCGTCATGTAGAACGCGGTGATCGCGGCGCCCAGCAGCGCGACACCGCCGAGGATCCAGCCCTCGGCGCCACCCTTGGCGAACGCCGCCTCGATGATCTTGTCCTTGGAGAAGAAGCCGGACAGGCCGGGGAAACCGATGATCGCCAGATAGCCGAGGCCGAAGGTGATGAAGGTGACCGGCATGTACGTGCGCAGGCCGCCGAACTTCCGCATGTCGACCTCGTCGTTCATGCCGTGCATGACCGAACCGGCGCCGAGGAAGAGCCCGGCCTTGAAGAAGCCGTGCGTCACCAGGTGCATGATCGCGAAGACGTAGCCGATCGGGCCGAGCCCGGCGGCCAGGATCATGTAACCGATCTGCGACATCGTCGACCCGGCGAGGGCCTTCTTGATGTCGTCCTTCGCGCAACCGACGATCGCACCGAAGAGCAGCGTGACCGCACCGACGACCACGACGACCAGCTGTGCGTCCGGCGCGGCGTTGAAGATCGCGCCGGAGCGGACGATCAGGTAGACGCCCGCGGTCACCATGGTGGCGGCGTGGATGAGGGCGGAGACCGGGGTCGGACCCTCCATCGCGTCACCGAGCCAGGACTGCAGCGGCACCTGGGCCGACTTGCCGCAGGCGGCGAGCAGCAGCATCAGGCCGATCGCCGTCAGCTTGCCCTCGCTCGTCTCCCCGGTCGATGCCAGGACGGGTCCGAAGGCGAACGTGCCGAACGTGGTGAACATCAGCATGATCGCGATCGACAGGCCCATGTCGCCGACCCGGTTGACCAGGAACGCCTTCTTGGCGGCGGTGGCCGCACTGGGCTTGTGCTGCCAGAAGCCGATCAGCAGGTACGACGCCAGACCGACGCCCTCCCACCCGACGTACAGCAGCAGGTAGTTGTCGGCGAGGACCAGCAGGAGCATCGCCGCGAGGAACAGGTTCAGATAGCCGAAGAACCGGCGCCGGCGCTCGTCGTGCTCCATGTAGCCGATCGAGTAGATGTGGATCAGGGTGCCCACACCGGTGATCAGCAGCACGAACGTCATCGACAACTGGTCGAGCTGGAAGGCCACATCGGCCTGGAAGCCCTCGACCGGGATCCAGCTGAACAGGTACTGGTGCAGCGCCCGGTGCTCGGCGCCCTTCCCCAGCATGTCGACGAAGAGAACCGCACCGATGACGAATGAAACGGCGGCGAGCAGCGTGCCGATCCAGTGTCCGGAGCGGTCCAGCCGACGGCCTCCGCAGAGCAGGACGGCCGCTCCGAGCAGGGGCGCCGCGACGAGCAGCGCAATGAGGTTGTCCACGATTCAGCGTCCCCTTACAACTTCATCAGGCTGGCGTCGTCGACCGAGGCCGAGTGGCGGGAACGGAACAGCGACACGATGATCGCGAGCCCGACCACGACCTCGGCGGCGGCGACGACCATCGTGAAGAAGGCGATGATCTGGCCGTCGAGGTTGCCGTGCATCCGGGAGAAGGTGACGAACGCGAGGTTGCAGGCGTTGAGCATCAGCTCGACGCACATGAACACCACGATCGCGTTCCGCCTGATCAGCACCCCGGACGCGCCGATGGTGAACAACAGAGCGGCGAGATAGAGGTAGTTGACCGGGTTCACTTGGCGACCCCCTCTTCTTCGTTGTCACGGCCGAGCCGCTCCTCGGAGCGCTGCTCCAGGGCCTTGAGCTGGGCGAGCGACTCGTTCGACACGTCACGGATCTGGCCGCGCTTGCGCAGCGTCTGCATGACGGTGAGCTCGGACGGGGTGCCGTCCGGGAGCAGACCGGCGATGTCCACCGCGTTGTGCCGGGCGTAGACGCCGGGGGCGGGCAGCGGCGGCAGGTGCTTGCCGCGTACGCGCTCCTCGGACATCTCCCGCTGGGTCTTGGCCCGTTCGGTGCGCTCGCGGTGGGTGAGCACCATCGCGCCGACTGTCGCCGTGATCAGCAGGGCGCCGGTGATCTCGAAGGCGAAGACGTACTTGGTGAAGATGAGGCTGGCCAGCCCCTCGACGTTCCCGCCGTGCGCGGCATTGGCGGTGCCGAGTCCGTTGAAACTGTTCAGGGATGCGTGGGCGATGCCCGCGATCAGCAGCACACCGAAGCCGAGTCCGCACCCCGCGGCCAGCCAGCGCTGACCCTTGAGGGTCTCCTTCAGTGAGTCCGCCGCCGTGACACCGACGAGCATGACCACGAAGAGGAACAGCATCATGATCGCGCCCGTGTAGACGACGATCTGGACGACGCCGAGGAAGTACGCGCCGTTGGCGAGGTAGAAGACCGCCAGGACGATCATGGTCCCGGCGAGGCTCAGCGCACTGTGCACGGCCTTCTTCATCAGTACGGTCGACAGCGCGCCGACCACGGCGACCGTGCCGAGCAGCCAGAACTGGACGGCCTCCCCGGTCGATGTGAGGGAGGCTGCGGCGAGGCCGGTCATGCGTCCACCTCCTGGGCCGCGCCGTTGTTCTCGTTGTCGTCGTCGGACGGCTTCTCGCCCTTGGAGACCGCGACCTGACGCTCCGTACCGGGCGCGGCCTCCGTCACCAGGCCCCGGTAGTAGTCCTGCTCGTCCATCCCCGGGTAGATCGCGTGCGGGGAGTCGACCATGCCTTCCTCCAGGCCCGCGAGCAGCTCGGCCTTGGTGTAGATGAGGCTCTCGCGGGTGGTGTTGGCGAGCTCGAACTCATTGGTCATCGTCAGCGCCCGGGTCGGGCAGGCCTCGATGCACAGTCCGCAGAGAATGCAGCGCGCGTAGTTGATCTGGTAGACGCGGCCGTAGCGCTCACCCGGGGAGTAGCGCTCCTCGTCGGTGTTGTCCGCGCCCTCCACATAGATGGCGTCGGCCGGACAGGCCCAGGCGCACAGCTCGCAGCCGACGCACTTCTCCAGGCCGTCGGGGTGACGGTTGAGCTGATGCCGGCCGTGGAAGCGCGGCGCCGTCACCTTCTGCTGTTCCGGGTACTGCTCGGTCAGCCGCTTCTTGAACATGGCCTTGAAGGTCACGCCGAAGCCGGCCACAGGGTTCTGGAACTTCTCCCCCGAGGGTTCCGATGACTCAGGCACCGTCAGCCTCCTTTCCGTCACTCGGACTTGCGCCCATCTGACTGCCGTCACTCTGAGTATCCGACCCGCCACTGACAACGAGCTCCCGCTCATGCCGTGACCTGCGGCGCGGTACCGGCGGCAGGGTCTGTCCGGGCAGCGGTGGCACCGGGAATCCGCCCGCCATCGGGTCGAACGCGGGTCCTGGTTCCGGTGCCGGTTCCGCCCCGGCCCCCTTGGCCGAGCGGTCCCTGAAGATGTCGGCGACGAAGGAGACCAGCAGGATCGCGATCACGGCGCCCGCCACGGACAGCAACAGCGTGTTGAAGTCGTAACCGTCGTTGCGCAGAGCCCGCACAGTCGCGACCAGCATCAGCCAGACCACGGAGACCGGGATCAGGATCTTCCAGCCGAGCTTCATCAGCTGGTCGTAGCGGACGCGGGGCAGGGTGCCGCGCAGCCAGATGAAGAAGAACAACAGCAGCTGGACCTTGATGACGAACCAGAGCATCGGCCACCAGCCGTGGTTCGCCCCCTCCCAGAAGGTGCTGATCGGCCACGGGGCCCGCCAGCCGCCCAGGAACAGGGTCGTGGAGACCGCGGAGACGGTGACCATGTTGACGTACTCGGCGAGCATGAACATCGCGAACTTGATCGACGAGTACTCGGTGTTGAAGCCGCCGACCAGGTCGCCCTCGGACTCCGGCATGTCGAACGGGGCACGGTTGGTCTCGCCGACCATCGTGACGATGTAGATGATGAATGAGACCGGCAGCAGGATGATGAACCAGCGGTCGTGCTGCGCCTCCACGATCTTCGAGGTCGACATCGACCCGGAGTAGAGGAAGACGGAGGCGAACGCCGCGCCCATCGCGATCTCGTACGAGATCATCTGCGCGCAGGAGCGCAGGCCGCCGAGGAGCGGGTACGTCGATCCGGAGGACCAGCCGGCCAGCACGATGCCGTAGATCCCGACCGAGGCGACCGCGAGGATGTAGAGCATCGCGATCGGCAGGTCGGTGAGCTGCATCGCCGTACGGTGGCCGAAGATCGAGACCTCGTTGCCGGACGGGCCGAACGGGATCACCGCGATCGCCATGAACGCCGGTACGGCGGCGACGATCGGCGCGAGGACATAGACGACCTTGTCCGCCCGCTTGACGATGACGTCTTCCTTCAGCATCAGTTTGATGCCGTCGGCGAGTGACTGGAGCATGCCCCAGGGGCCGTGCCGGTTGGGGCCGATGCGCAGCTGCATCCAGGCGACGACCTTGCGCTCCCACACGATGGAGAAGAGCACGGTCACCATCAGGAACGCGAAGCAGAACACCGCCTTGATGACGACGAGCCACCAGGGGTCGGTGCCGAACATCGACAGATCCTCGGCGGCGAGTACGACACGGTCGGGTGCCGCGGCCAGTTGAGCGAGGGCAGTCACGCTCGCACCTCCGGTGTGACGTCGGGAGTACCCGGTGCGGCGGGGCCGATCCGGACCAGGCCGCCGGGGTGGGCGCCGGTGTCGGCCGGGACACCCCGCCCGACGGAGTTCAGCGGCACCCAGACCACCCGGTCCGGCATGTCGGTGACCTGCAGCGGGAGTTCGACGCTGCCGGACGGTCCGGTGACGGCCAGCAGATCGCCGTCCTTCACCCCCGTCTCGGCGGCGGTGACGGCGGAGAGCCGGGCGACCGCGGCGTGCCGGGTGCCGGCCAGCGCGGCGTCGCCCTCCTGGAGCCTGCCCTGGTCGAGCAGGAGCCGGTGGCCCGCGAGGACCGCCTCGCCGTCGCCTGCCCGGGGCAGCGGCTGCGCCGACTCGTGCGGGTCGGAGGCGTGCGTGCCGGTCCAGCCGCCGAGCCGGTCCAGCTCACGGCGTACGGACTTCACATCCGGCAGCGCGAAGTGGACGTCCAGCGCGTCGGCCAGCATGTGCAGGACCCGGGCGTCCGTCGGGGCGGGCGCCCGCGTCAGCTGCTCGGGCTTGAGCGCGGCCTCGAACATCCGTGCCCTGCCCTCCCAGTTGAGGAAGGTGCCGGCCTTCTCGGCCACCGCGGCGACCGGGAACACCACGTCGGCCCGCTCGGTGACCTCGCTGGGCCTCAGCTCCAGCGAGACGAGGAAGCCGACCTGGTCCAGTGCCTCCAGGGCGCGTGCCGGGTCCGGCAGGTCGACGGCCTCGACGCCGGCGACGAGCAGTGCGCCCAGTTCGCCGGTGGCCGCGGCCTCGACGATCTGGCCGGTGTCGCGGCCGAACCGGGCGGGGAGTTCGGCGACGCCCCAGACGGCCGCCACCTCGTCCCTGGCCCGCGGGTCGGTGGCCGGGCGGCCGCCGGGCAGCAGCGACGGGATCGCGCCCGCCTCCACCGCACCGCGCTCGCCGGCCCGGCGCGGGATCCACACCAGCCGGGCCCCGGTCGCGGTCGCGGCCCGTACCGCGGCGGTCAGCCCGCCCGGCACCGCGGCCAGTCGCTCGCCGACCACGATCACGGCGCCCTCGCCACGCAGCGCCTCGGCGGCCGCGGCCCCGTCGCCGTCGAGCCCGACGCTGCCCGCGATCGCGTCCAGCCACTCGGTCTCGGTGCCGGGTGCGGCGGGAAGCAGCGTGCCGCCCGCCTTCGTCAGTCCGCGGGTGGCGTGCGAGGCGACGGCGAAGGTGCGCTGGCCGTGCTTGCGGTTGGCCTTGCGCAGCCGCAGGAAGACGCCGGGCGCCTCCTCCTCCGACTCGAAGCCGACCAGCAGCACGGTCGACGCCTTCTCCAGCGTGGTGTACGTGAGGCCGCTGCCGTCCAGGTCACGTCCGCGTCCGGCGACGCGGGCGGCCAGGAAGTCGGCCTCCTCGCTGCTGTGCACCCGGGCCCTGAAGTCGATGTCGTTCGTATCGAGGGCGATCCGGGCGAACTTGCTGTACGCGTACGCGTCCTCGACGGTCAGCCGGCCGCCCGTGAGGACACCGGTCCTGCCGCGTGCGGCGGCGAGCCCTGCGGCCGCGGCCTCCAGCGCCTCGGGCCAGCTCGCCGGTGCGAGGACGCCGTCCTCGTTGCGTACCAGCGGAGTGGTGAGCCGGTCCCGCTGCTGCGCGTAACGGAACCCGAAGCGGCCCTTGTCGCAGACCCACTCCTCGTTGACCTCGGGGTCGTTGGCGGCGAGCCGCCGCATGACCTTGCCGCGCCGGTGGTCGGTGCGGGTCGCGCAGCCGCCCGCACAGTGCTCGCAGACCGACGGCGACGACACCAGGTCGAAGGGCCGGGAGCGGAATCGGTAGGCCGCCGAGGTCAGCGCGCCGACCGGGCAGATCTGGATGGTGTTGCCGGAGAAGTACGACTCGAACGGGTCGCCCTCGCCCGTACCGACCTGCTGGAGCGCGCCGCGCTCGATCAGCTCGATCATCGGGTCGCCCGCCACCTGGTTGGAGAACCGGGTGCAGCGCGCGCAGAGCACACACCGCTCACGGTCCAGCAGCACCTGGGTGGAGATCGGGACGGGCTTCTCGTACGTCCGCTTCTTCCCGTCGAACCGGGAGTCCGGGTCGCCGTGCGACATCGCCTGGTTCTGCAGCGGGCACTCGCCGCCCTTGTCGCAGACCGGGCAGTCCAGCGGGTGGTTGATCAGCAGCAGCTCCATCACCCCGCGCTGCGCCTTGTCGGCGACCGGTGAGGTGAGCTGCGACTTGACGACCATGCCGTCGGTGCAGGTGATGGTGCAGGACGCCATCGGCTTGCGCTGGCCCTCGACCTCGACGATGCACTGCCGGCAGGCGCCGGCCGGGTCGAGGAGCGGGTGGTCGCAGAAGCGCGGGATCTCGATCCCGAGGAGCTCGGCGGCCCGGATGACCAGGGTGCCCTTCGGCACGCTGATCTCGATGCCGTCGATCGTCAGCGTGACAAGGTCCTCGGGCGGGACCGCCGCCTCGCCGCCCCCGGAGGGCGCACTTGTGGTGACTGTCATGCGTTCACCCCCTGGTGAGCGTTCTTGTCGTCGGCCCAGGCGGTCGACTTGGCGGGATCGAAGGGGCAGCCCTTGCCGGTGATGTGCCGCTCGTACTCCTCGCGGAAGTACTTCAGCGAGGAGAAGATCGGCGACGCGGCGCCGTCGCCGAGGGCGCAGAAGGACTTGCCGTTGATGTTGTCGGCGATGTCGTTCAGCTTGTCGAGGTCGGCCATCTGTCCCTTGCCGGCCTCGATGTCGCGGAGCAGCTGGACGAGCCAGTAGGTGCCCTCGCGGCACGGCGTGCACTTGCCGCAGGACTCATGGGCGTAGAACTCGGTCCAGCGGGTGACGGCACGCACGACGCATGTCGTCTCGTCGAAGCACTGGAGCGCCTTGGTGCCGAGCATGGAGCCTGCGGCGCCGACGCCCTCGTAGTCGAGGGGCACATCGAGGTGCTCGTCGGTGAACATCGGGGTGGAGGAGCCGCCCGGGGTCCAGAACTTCAGCCGGTGGCCGGGGCGCATGCCGCCGCTCATGTCGAGCAGCTGGCGCAGCGTGATGCCGAGCGGCGCCTCGTACTGGCCGGGGCTGGCGACATGCCCGCTGAGCGAGTACAGCGTGAAGCCCGGGGACTTCTCGCTGCCCATCGACTTGAACCAGTCCTTGCCCTTGCTCAGGATCGCGGGAACCGACGCGATGGACTCGACGTTGTTCACCACAGTGGGGCAGGCGTACAGACCGGCGACCGCGGGGAAGGGGGGCCGCAGCCGGGGCTGGCCGCGTCGCCCTTCGAGCGAGTCGAGCAGCGCGGTCTCCTCACCACAGATGTACGCGCCCGCGCCCGCGTGCACGGTGAGTTCCAGGTCGAGCCCCGAGCCCAGGATGCTCGTCCCGAGGTAGCCCGCCTCGCGGGCCTCGCGCACGGCCTCGTGCAACCGCCGCAGTACCGGGACGACTTCACCGCGCAGATAGATGAAGGCGTGCGAGGAACGGATCGCGTAGCAGGCGATCACGATGCCCTCGATGAGGCTGTGCGGGTTGGCGAAGAGGAGCGGGATGTCCTTGCAGGTCCCGGGTTCCGACTCGTCGGCGTTGACCACCAGGTAGTGCGGCTTGCCGTCGCCCTGCGGGATGAACTGCCACTTCATGCCGGTGGGGAAGCCGGCGCCGCCGCGGCCGCGCAGTCCGGAGTCCTTGACGTACGCGATGAGGTCGTCCGGCGACATGGCGAGGGCCTTGCGCAGCCCCTCGTAGCCGCCGTGGCGCCGGTAGGTGTCCAGGGTCCAGGACTCGGGCTCGTCCCAGAAGGCGGAGAGCACGGGCGAGAGCAGCTTCTCGGGGCTGGCCCCGCTGCCGTTGCCGCCCCCGTCGTTGATTTCGGCTGCCAATGTCATCACTCCCCCTCCTCAGCTGCGGGACCGGCCGGGTGGTCCGGGTCGGCCGGCTGCGGACGGTCCTGCGGAGCTTCCGCGCGGGCTGCCTCGCCGCGCGGGGCGACGACCTTCGGGTGCGGCTCCTCGCCCCTCGCCAGCCGGAGGCCGACGAGCGAGGCGGGGCCGGCGCCGCCGGTCGCCTCGACGGCGCCGGGGCGCTGGTCGGGGAAGCCGGCCAGGATCCGGGCGGTCTCCTTGTACGAGCAGAGCGGGGCGCCCCGGGTGGGTTCGACGGTGCGCCCGGCGATCAGGTCGTCGACGAGCTGTGTCGCGCTCTCGGGCGTCTGGTTGTCGAAGAACTCCCAGTTGACCATTACGACGGGTGCGAAGTCGCAGGCCGCGTTGCACTCGATGTGTTCGAGGGTGACCTTGCCGTCCTCGGTCGTCTCGTTGTTGCCGACACCGAGGTGCTGCTTGAGCCGGTCGAAGATGGCGTCGCCGCCCATCACCGCGCACAGCGTGTTGGTGCAGACGCCGACCTGGTAGTCGCCGCTCGGCCTGCGCCGGTACATCGAGTAGAAGGTGGCGACTGCGGTGACCTCGGCGGTGGTGAGGCCGAGCAGCTCGGCGCAGAGCGCCATGCCCGTACGGGAGACGTACCCCTCCTCGGACTGCACCAGGTGCAGCAGCGGCAGCAGCGCGGAGCGGCTGTCGGGGTAGCGGGCGATCACCTCCTTCGCGTCCGCTTCGAGCCTGGCGCGCACCTCGGCCGGGTAGGCGGGGGCGGGGAGCTGCGGCATCCCCAGACTGACTTCCTGACGTACTTCGGTCACCGGTCGACGCCTCCCATCACGGGGTCGATGGACGCGACGGCGACGATGACATCGGCGACCTGGCCGCCCTCGCACATCGCCGCCATGGCCTGAAGATTGGTGAAGGACGGGTCGCGGAAGTGGACCCGGTAGGGGCGGGTTCCGCCGTCCGAGACGACATGCACGCCGAGCTCGCCCTTGGGCGACTCGACGGCGGTGTACGCCTGGCCGGCCGGGACCCGGAAGCCCTCGGTCACCAGCTTGAAGTGGTGGATCAGGGCCTCCATGGAGGTGCCCATGATCTTCTTGATGTGGTCGAGCGAGTTGCCGAGCCCGTCGGGTCCGAGCGCGAGCTGCGCGGGCCAGGCGATCTTCTTGTCGGCGACCATCACCGGTCCCGGGGCGAGCCGGTCGATGCACTGCTCGATGATCCGCAGCGACTGGCGCATCTCCTCGAGACGGACGAGGAAGCGGCCGTAGGCGTCGCAGCTGTCGGCGGTGGGGACGTCGAACTCGTAGTTCTCGTAACCGCAGTAGGGGTCTGTCTTGCGCAGGTCGTGCGGCAGCCCGGCGGAGCGCAGGATCGGACCGGTGGCGCCCAGCGCCATGCAGCCGGTCAGGTCGAGGTAGCCGACGTCCTGCATGCGGGCCTTGAAGATGGGGTTGCCGGTGGCGAGCTTGTCGTACTCCGGCAGGTTGTTCCTCATGGTCTTCACGAACTCGCGCAGCTGGTCGACCGCGCCCGGCGGCAGGTCCTGGGCGAGTCCGCCGGGCCGGACGAACGCGTGGTTCATCCGGAGCCCGGTGATCAGCTCGAAGAGATCGAGAACCAGTTCACGATCGCGGAACCCGTAGATCATGATCGTGGTGGCGCCGAGCTCCATACCGCCGGTGGCGATGCACACCAGGTGCGAGGAGATCCGGTTGAGCTCCATCAGCAGGACGCGCAGGACGCTCGCCCGGTCGGGGATCTGGTCCTCGATGCCGAGCAGCTTCTCGACGCCCAGGCAGTACGCCGTCTCGTTGAAGAACGGCGTCAGGTAATCCATGCGCGTGACGAACGTGGTGCCCTGGGTCCAGTTCCGGAATTCGAGGTTCTTCTCGATGCCGGTGTGGAGGTAGCCGATGCCGCAGCGGGCCTCGGTGACGGTCTCGCCGTCGATCTCCAGGATCAGCCGCAGCACGCCGTGCGTGGACGGGTGCTGGGGACCCATGTTGACGATGATGCGCTCGTCGTCGGACTTGACCGCCGACTCGACGACCTCGTCCCAGTCACCGCCGGTGACTGTATATACAGTCCCCTCGGTCGTGGCCCGGGGCGTTGCATGTGGAGTAGACATCAGGAGTACGACCTCCGCTGGTCCGGAGCCGGGATCTGGGCGCCCTTGTACTCGACGGCGATGCCACCGAGCGGGTAGTCCTTGCGCTGCGGGAAGCCCTGCCAGTCGTCCGGCATCATGATCCGGGTGAGAGCCGGGTGCCCGTCGAAGATGAGCCCGAAGAAGTCGTAGGTCTCACGCTCGTGCCAGTCGTTCGTCGGATAGACCGTGACGAGCGACGGGATGTGCGGGTCGCTGTCCGGGGCCGAGACCTCCAGCCGGATCAGCCGGCCGTGAGTGATCGACCGCAGGTGGTAGACGGCGTGCAGCTCCCGACCCTTGTCGCCGAGGAAGTGGACACCGCTCACCCCCGTACAGAGCTCGAAGCGCAGAGCCGGGTCGTCGCGCAGGGTCCGAGCCACGGTGGGCAGGTGCTCGCGGGCGATGTGGAAGGTGAGTTCGCCGCGGTCGACGACGGTCTTCTCGATGGCGTTCTCGGGAAGCAGGTCCTGTTCCTCCAGGGCCCCTTCGAGTTCGTCGGCCACCTCGTCGAACCAGCCGCCGTACGGCCGGGGCGTGGCGCCCGGCAGCGTCACCGTGCGGACGAGGCCGCCGTAGCCGGAGGTGTCACCGCCGTTGTTGGCGCCGAACATGCCCTTCCGTACGCCGATGACCTCGCCGGTCTCGTCGCGCGGCGCGGGTACGCCGTTGCTGTTCTGCTCGTCGCTCACCGCAGCAGCCCCTTCATCTCGATCAGGGGAAGCGCCTTGAGTGCCGCGTCCTCCGCCTCGCGGGCGGCCTCCTCCGCGTTGACCCCGAGCTTGGAGCTCTGGATCTTCTGGTGGAGCTTGAGAATGGCGTCCATCAGCATCTCGGGACGCGGCGGGCAACCCGGCAAATAGATATCGACCGGGACAATATGATCAACACCTTGCACAATGGCGTAATTGTTGAACATCCCACCCGATGACGCACAAACCCCCATGGAGATAACCCACTTGGGATTCGGCATCTGGTCATAGACCTGCCTCAGGACGGGTGCCATCTTCTGACTGACCCGCCCTGCCACGATCATCAGATCCGCCTGCCGCGGCGATCCGCGGAAGACCTCCATCCCGAAACGGGCCAGGTCGTAGCGCCCGGCTCCGGTCGTCATCATCTCGATGGCGCAGCAGGCGAGGCCGAAGGTGGCAGGGAATACGGATGACTTCCGCACCCAGCCGGCGGCCTGCTCGACAGTGGTCAACACGAAGCCGCTGGGCAGCTTCTCTTCGAGTCCCATGGTGTGCCCCTCAGCCCCTCAGTCCCATTCCAGGCCGCCGCGACGCCATACATACGCATAGGCGACGAAGACGGTGAGCACGAAGAGCAGCATCTCGACGAGCCCGAAGATCCCCAGGGCGTCGAAGGTGACCGCCCAGGGATAGAGGAAGACGATCTCGATGTCGAAGACGATGAAGAGCATCGCCGTCAGGTAGTACTTGATGGGGAAGCGGCCGCCTCCGGCTGGAGTGGGGGTGGGTTCAATACCGCACTCGTACGCTTCGAGCTTTGCTCGGTTGTATCGCTTCGGGCCGATAAGCGTGGCCATGACCACGGAGAAGATCGCAAACCCTGCCCCGAGGGCGCCGAGCACGAGGATGGGCGCGTAGGCATTCACGCTCCTCGCTCCTTCCAGTCGTCCTTGACCGTTGGACCGCATCGGGCGACCGGCTCGCCACCTCACCAAGATCGTGCACATGTGAGGCAGTTCACAAGCCCGACTGCCCCGCATCCTATGCCTGCCGTCCTGTGATCTGCGACACGGGGTGCTACACGGGCTTTGTGATCTCCACCACCAGGCGAAGGATCATGAAGCCGGATGAGAGGTGATCTTCGTACGCAAAGCGGCCGGGTGATCACGAGACGTGACATCTGATGTTGTTACCGCTGGTCAAAGCGATGTTCCACTAACAATCAGACGCCTCGACATGCAAATTGGCAATGGGCGACGGGGAGTGATAAGAGGATCCGTCCCGATCTGAACTCACCCGCGCGAGGGGTTCACGGGGAGCGAAGTGGACACGTGCGCACATTCGCGATCTTCCGGGTGAAAGGCCACTCGCCCGGCACCGCCGACGGCACCAGGTGCGCCGGGCGCTCTTATGCCCGCCACGTAACAGTCATGCTGTGACCTGTGTCACTCCACTCGACCTTCAACAAAAGCGGGCTTGGCCATTGGTGTGAACGGATGGTAAGCGGCGGGCAATTCGGGCGAATTCCCGAAAGACCGTGATCACAGCGGTGATCACCCCTGCCCGTTTTGCCCGTTACGGCGTCAATAAGGGTCGCCAGAAAGCGGATTCACAGATTCCGTACGTAACTGTGTCGCAACACACGTTTCTTGAAGGGACCCCTGAGGCCCTGATAGCGCTAGTACCCATGTCCCACACCGCTCACATACCCAGCCACCGGAAGCCCCGCCGAAACGCCTCGAAGACGGCGCTGCGGGCCGGAGTTGCCGGTGGCGTCCTCAGCACCATCGCGGTCGCCGCAGCCGCCGGTCCGGCCCAGGCCGAGCCGGTGACTCAGACCATCGAGATGCCCACCCTCACCTCCGGGCTCTCCACCGCCGTCGCCGCATCCGCCGAAGCCACGCAGCAGGTCGCCCTGGACCTGGAGACGCAGGCCCACGAGGACGCCGCCGCCACCACCGCCGCCAAGGCCGCCAAGACGGCCAAGGCCGAGGCCGTGCGCAAGGCGGAGGCCAAGAAGAAGGCGGAGGCGGCCGCCAAGGCCAAGGCCGAAGCCGCCCTGCGCGCCTCCCGCTCCGAGGCCCGTACGACGCTCAGCGCCACGTCCGGCTCCACCTCCGTCGCCTCCTCGTCGAGCGCAACAGGTTCCGCCGCGTCCGTCGTCTCGTTCGTCAAGGCTCAGGTCGGCGACGCGTACGTGTCCGGCGGCACCGGCCCCAACTCCTGGGACTGCTCCGGTCTGGTCCAGGCCGCGTTCCGCTCGGTGGGCGTCGACCTCCCCCGCGTCTCGCAGGCCCAGTCGACCGCCGGCACCCAGGTCTCCCTGAGCAACCTTCAGCCGGGCGACATCCTGTACTGGGGCGGTGCGGGCTCCGCGTACCACGTCGGTGTCTATGTGGGCGGCGGCCAGTTCGTCGGCGCGCAGAACCCGAGCACCGGTGTGGTGCTCCGCTCCCTGGACTACGACCCGCCGTCGGGCGCGGTCCGCGTTCTCTGAGTTCCCCGGGTTCTCCGAGTTCACTGAGTTCTCGGATTCACAAGCGCATGTGATCCGGCTGAGGGCCGTCACTCCCCGCTCGGGAGTGACGGCCCTCAGCCGTGCGTACCGCCCCGGTCGACTCCGAACTCGCCCCGGGTCGAAGGTGTTCGGAAGCCCCGGCCCGAAGCGCACCTCGTCGATGCGCTCGAGGGGTTCCAGCTCGGGCGGCCGGCAATGACCCCCAGGTCTGCTCACGGGTGCACTGCTCGGCTGTCTTCCCGTAGGGAATGCCCGGCTTGTCCCACTCGGAGGCGATCGCCGGGACACAGACGGGACCGTCGCGGCCCACGCCCCGGAGAACGTGGGCCGTCATCCCGGCTTCAGGAGCGCGGGGCCACCTTCGCCAGGCCGTTGATGATGCGGTCCATCGCGTCGCCGCCCGTCGGGTCGGTGAGGTTGGCCAGCATCTTCAGCGTGAACTTCATCAGCAGCGGGTGCGTCAGACCGCGCTGCGTGGCGATCTTCATGACCTTCGGGTTGCCGATCAGCTTCACGAAGGCCCGGCCCATCGTGTAGTAGCCGCCGTAGGTCTCCTTGAGGACCTTCGGGTAGTTGTGCAGCGCCAGTTCGCGCTGGGCGGGGGTCGCACGGGCGTGCGCCTGGACGATGACGTCCGCGGCGATCTGGCCCGACTCCATGGCGTATGCGATGCCTTCGCCGTTGAACGGGTTGACCATGCCGCCCGCGTCACCGACGAGCAGCAGCCCCTTGGTGTAGTGCGGCTGGCGGTTGAAGGCCATCGGGAGCGCGGCGCCGCGGATCGGGCCCGTCATGTTCTCCTCGGTGTAGCCCCAGTCGGCAGGCATCGAGGCGCACCACGCCTTGAGGACCTCGCGCCAGTCCAGCTCCTTGAACGCGGAGGACGAGTTGAGGATGCCGAGGCCGACGTTGGACGTGCCGTCGCCCATGCCGAAGATCCAGCCGTAGCCGGGCAGCAGCCGGTCCTGGGGGCCGCGCCGGTCCCACAGTTCCAGCCAGGACTCCAGGTAGTCGTCGTCGTGCCGGGGCGAGGTGAAGTACGTACGCACCGCCACACCCATCGGGCGGTCCTCGCGGCGGTGCAGGCCCATGGCGAGCGACAGCCGGGTGGAGTTGCCGTCGGCGGCGACGACGAGCGGAGCGTGGAAGGTGACCGGGGTCTTCTCCTCACCGAGCTTGGCGTTCACCCCGGTGATGTGGCCGGTGCGCCCGTCGACGATCGGAGCGCCGACGTTGCAGCGCTCGTACAGCCGCGCGCCCGCCTTCTGTGCCTGGCGGGCCAGCTGCTCGTCGAAGTCGTCGCGCTTGCGGACCAGACCGTAGTCCGGGTACGAGGCGAGTTCCGGCCAGTCCAGCTGGAGGCGGACGCCACCGCCGATGATGCGCAGACCCTTGTTGCGCAGCCAGCCGGCCTCTTCGGAGATGTCGATGCCCATGGAGACGAGCTGCTTGGTGGCTCGCGGGGTGAGGCCGTCGCCGCACACCTTCTCGCGCGGGAAGGCGGTCTTCTCCAGCAGGAGAACGTCGAGTCCGGCCTTGGCGAGGTAGTACGCGGTCGTGGAGCCGGCTGGGCCTGCCCCGACGACGATCACATCCGCGCTGTGTTCGGAGAGGGGCTCGGTCACGGTCGGATCTCCCGAAGACTCGAAATCGCGTGCCGCGCGGCACATGTCCCGTGCAGTCTATGGGGGCCTGCTGATCGACCTTCCGAAGGGCTCCCCGATGTCGGCCGTGCCCCCCGCCGCCCCTTCCGTGCACCTGCGTGTCCCGACGGACGAGGACGCCTTCTCCTGGCACCGGGCGTTCGACGACCCCGAGGTCATGGAGTTCTTCGGCGGTACACCGGCGGAGCTCTCTCTCTACGAGGAGTGGACCGCCCTTCCCCAAGCTCTCAGCTTCGTTCGAGCAGGGGAGACCCCATGCGCAGGCACGACGCCGAACTCGGCTACTGCCTGTGGACCGTGCTCGGCGAGGACGGTGAGGTGGTCGGCTTCACCGGTGCGCAGCCGTGGTCGCAGACCGCGTACGGCCCGGTGGGCGAGACCGAGATCGGCCGGCGGCTCGGCCGGGCGGCCTGGGGCCGGGTTACGCCACCGCCGCCGCGCGCCTCACGCCGGAGCGGCTGCGCGCGGCCGGGGTGGAGCGGGTGGTGGCGGCGATCGACTCGCGCAACGAGCGGTCGATCGCCGTGGCCCGACGGCTGGGGACGAAGCGGGCGGAGACCTTCACGACCGAGCGGTCGGAACAGGTGGTGCAGTGCTTCCGGCCGGCGCTGAATGCGTGACGAGCCGGATCAGTCGATGTCGTTGAGCATCCAGGTGGACAGGGCGGTGTCGAAGATCTGCCGGGCGTCCGACCAGTAGCGGTCACGCTCGGTGGTGTAGATCGCGTACTCGGTGCCGTCGTCGGCGATGTAGCTCTGGTCGATCGCGTGGATCGTCTCGCCGCTCTGCTTGTCCTCGTACGTGTACTCCCAGATCGCGCCCCGGAGTCCCTGGAAGGTGTTGGTACCGAGCTGCAGCCGCCGGTAGTTCTTCTGGTTGGCGTCGGCGGTCCGCTCCAGGTTCTGGAAGTTCTCGTACGAGGTGTACGGGGCGTTGCGGATGACGCCGACCTTCAGCTCGGCCCGGCCGGTGGAGCCCGCGTACGTGATCTGGTGGTTCTTCTCGCTCTCCCGGTCCCACTGGACCGGGACGGCGAAGGAGAAGCCGGCGCTGTCGGAGACCATCCGGTAGCCGTCGGGGACGGTCGGCGCGGCGGGGGGTGTGGTCGCGGACGCGCTGGGGGACGTGGTCGGGGACGCGCTGGGGGACGTGGTCGGGGACGGCTTCGGGGTGGCTTCGGGGGGCGCGCTGTCGCTGCTCCCGGACGCCGCGGGCTTGTTGTCCTCACCGGCCGCCGCGGACGGGTGCTGGTGGTCGCTCCTGTCGTTCTTGAGGAACAGGACTCCGGCGGTGACCCCGCCGCCCAGCACGATGGCCGCGACGAGGGTCACGCTCCAGACGACGACGGAGCGCCTGCGGGCGGCGGTGGCCGCTGCGTCGGCGCCGTCCGGGGGCCGAGCCACTGCGGGGCCGAGTTGTACGGTCCGCGGATCGTACGGGGGGTACGGGGTGGGCGTGGGAGTGGGCGTGGGGACGGTCGCGGGCGGCGTCTGCGGCGGGGGGTTCCAGGCGGGAGGCTGAGGCTGCGTTCCCGGACCCCACGCCGGCGCCGGAGCCACCGGACCGGCCGGACGCCCCACCAGCCGCAGCAGATGCGGCGCCACCAGCACCGCTCCCCCCACCCACAGCAGCCCGAAGAGCAGCGCGTCCGGCACGCTCGGGGCGATCTCCGCCATGCCCTGACCGCCCACACCGGCGACATCGCCCGAGAGTTGCGCGGACACCCCGCTGAACCCGGTGAGCAGCAGATACAGCACGAGGAACAGCCCACCGGCGATGGCCTGTTCACGACGGTCCGCCGAGCGGCGGGCGGCCGACACACCGGCGTGGAGCGCGCAGACGACGCCGGTCAGCACCGCACCGGTCACCGCCCACCCGTTCACCGCGTCGCCCAACTCGGAGAGTCCGAAGCCGCCGTGCTCCATCCCGGAGCCGAACCAGCCGAACTCGCCTCGCACGTCGTACTCGACCGGGGCGCCCCAGCTCACCCCGAGCACCGCCAGACCGATGTTGGGCAGCACCGGCAGTGTGAGCAGCATGGCCGTGCCGTCCACCCCGTCGACGTCGGCGTACGCGATGAACCCGATCAGCGCGCAGAGCGCGATGACCGCTCCGAGCGCCCGGACCGCCGTGCCCGTCGCACGGACCACGGCGTGCGCGGCAGGGCGCTGCGTCAGCCACTGGGCCGCCGCGTCCTGTTGCAGGACGCCGCCGGTGACGAGCAGCGAGAGCACGAGCGCGCCGAGCGCCGCGAGCAGCGGGGAGGACGAGACCGAGACCCCGGCGATGTCCGGCTGGGCGAACAGCCCGAGGACCAGGATCGCGCCGGTGACCAGGGCGCTGATCCGCACTGCCGCCTCCATGCCGCCGCCCTGCTTGCGGGCCGCCCGGGTGGCGAGCAGCAGCGCACCCACCCAGAGCACGGTGACGGTGAGCGGTACGAGGGAGAGCGTGGCACCGGCCTGTCCGGCGGCTCCGTAGCCGGCGCCGAACGCGTCGGAACCTCCGGATCCGTCGGAACCGGAGCCGTACGGCGAGCCCGGCCCCTCCGCACGGAGCTCGAAGCCGCCGCCGAACGCCTGGAGCAGCATGGCGAGTGCGATCCGCAGGCGGTCGCTCCAGCCGACGACGATCTCGTCGCCCTGACCGTACGAGGGGATGGCCAGCGCCACCGCGAGCGCCAGGATCAGCCCGGTCGGCCAGGCGGCCGCCCTCAGCGACCCCGCCCAGTCGCCGCGCATCGCCCGGCCGAGGAACTCCCCCGCGGGCGACGGCCGGACGGGTGTGTGACCGGGCGGGGGCGCGTAACCGGGCGGCGCCGGTCGGGGTGCGTGGCCGGGCTGCGGGGCCGTGGGCGGCAGCGCGGGAGGAACCGGGTCCGCCGCTCCCGCCGCGGTCGGCTGTTCTCGCCCGCATTTCATGCAGAAACGCGCCCCTTCGGGCACGGCGGTTCCGCAGTGCGGGCAGTAGGTCGGCGGCATGGGAAGACTCCGGTGCAGCGACGGGGACACAGAGAACCGGTGACACACGGGAACGGAGAAAACGCGTGCCGTATCAACGGACACATCTTCCCGCCCACCGGTTCCCGCATTCACCGAACCCGGCAAATCCGTCCGGCGGAGGGGTACACCACGGTTCATCGCGGCCGCGCCGCCTCCGAACCGCCTCGGCACCGCCGCCTCCCGACCGCCGCAGGGGTCAGGGGCGTACGCCCCGGTGCAGTGCCACGACACCGCCGGTGAGATTGCGCCAGGCCACCTTCGACCAGCCGGCCTTCTGCAGCAGCTGGGCGAGCCCGGACTGGTCGGGCCAGGCGCGGATGGACTCGGCGAGGTAGACGTACGCATCGGGGTTGGACGACACGGCACGCGCGACCGGCGGCAGTGCCCGCATCAGGTACTCGGTGTAGACCGTGCGGAACGGCGCCCAGGTCGGCTGCGAGAACTCGCAGATCACCACCCGGCCGCCCGGCTTGGTCACCCGGTACAGCTCGCGCAGCGCCGTATCCGTGTCCTGGACGTTGCGCAGCCCGAAGGAGATCGTCACCGCGTCGAACGTCTCGTCGCGGAACGGCAGCTTCGTGGCGTCGCCCGCGGTGAACGGCAGCCAGGCGTGCCGCTTCTTGCCCACCTGGAGCATCCCGACGGAGAAGTCGCACGGCACGACGTACGCACCGGTCGCGGCGAACGGCAGCGAGGACGTCGCCGTGCCCGCGGCCAGGTCGAGGACCTTCTCCGCCGGGCGGGCGTGCACCGCCTTCGCGACCTCCTTGCGCCACAGCCGGGCCTGGCCGAGCGACAGCACGTCATTGGTGAGGTCGTAGTTCGCCGCCACGTCGTCGAACATCGAGGCGACTTCGTGCGGCTGCTTGTCCAGGGATGCTCGGGTCACCCACCCATTCAAGCAGCCCGGCCGACGGCGCCTCGCGCCGGTCGGCACCCGACCCGCCGGAAGCCGGCTTCGACCGTTCGGGTGCGTGGGGGCACTGCGCGTCGCGTGGAAATCCGCCGGGGCGAGAGGCGGCCCTCCACCGCCCGCCCCGGCGCGGGCTCACACCCCCGGGATGCCCCGGTCCTGGAACGCCTTCCGCACGGCATCCGCCGCGCTCCCGCCGTACATCTGCTGCGCGGTCGCGATCGTCGTCAGGGCCGCGTCCTGGAAGGACGTGTCCGGCGCGAAGCCGAACTGGGCGTTGACGATGATCCGGTCGGCCTCGCGCGCGCCGAGCGCGCCGCGGATGTCGAACAGGGCCCGCGACCAGATCTCACCGTCCGCGTGCACCTCGCCCACCTTGTCCGCGTAGGTCTTGTCGCCGTCGACGCGGCGCAGGCAGTGCGGCACGGAGGAGGTGTACGAGACGGAATCCCAGTCCGCGACGCAGCCCGGATCGGTTCTGCGCGGCCAGCCGTACTTGGAGTCCGCGTACGCGCCGACCGACACGGCCAGGTAGTCGCCCCAGGCCTCTCCGATGGACCCGGCCTCCTCCGACGTACCGAAGCCGGGAACCTGGGCGTTGTGCACGGCGTGCCCGTACTCGTGGACGATCACCTCCGCGTCCTCGGCATCGTCGACCCCGCCCTTGCCGAAGCGGATCTCGGCCTTCTTGTCGGTGAAGAAGGAGTTGTCGGCGCCCCACTGGTTGATACGGACGGGCTGGGCCCGGTCGTTGGCACCGGGCAGCTCGCTGCCGAAGCCGAGGCTCTGCAGGTACTCCTGCGCCTCGTTGACCCAGAAGTAGGCCATCACCTGCTCGAACTGGTCGTCGTTGCGGGTGTACGTGCCCGCGTCGGCGACCTTCGCGGAGGATCCGGTGTCGGATCTGATGTACGCCCACTTGCCGGAGAGCCCGCCGCTGCCGTCCAGGTTGCGCAGGGCGGCCAGGGCGTAGGCGTCGGCGGGCACGGCGGTGGCCGAGTCCTTGGCGTCGGCCAGGTTCTGGTCCCCGGAGGACTGCACGGGGTTGACCATGAAGACCCGCCCCTGCGGGGAGCCGGCGGCCGATGCCGTGACGGGGGCGGCGAGGGCGGCGAGCGCCACGGTGGCGGTGGCCGCGGCGAGCAGAACGCGGGATGTGCGGCAGGCCATGAACATCCTCCTGGTGGGAGTACGTGGGCGGCGTGCGGGGGGCGGTAGTGCGCTGCGGGATCTTCCCGCACCCCGGGCCCGTGTGACCAGGGGCCCGACGTCACGGTTCGCCCCGGTCGCCCACGCCGGAACACCGCCCCGGTCACCGCCGCCGGTACACCAGCCGTCCGCCCAGCACCGTGGCCACGCATGTCGCCGCCCCCGCGGCGCACAGCGCCGCCTCGTCCGGTACGTCGAAGACCGCGAGGTCGGCGCGGCCACCGACGGCGAGCGGGCCGTGCGCAGAGCCGGGCAGGTCGTGCCCCTCCGCGAATGGGTCCAGGCTCGGTTCGCCGATGAGGATGCCGGGGGCGCCGACGGCCGAGACCTCCGTCAGACCCGAGCGGGCGACGGCGGTGCGCACAGCCGGGTCGTGGAACCGGCCCGCGAGGTGTGTCGTCCCGTACCGCAGCATCTGCTGCAGCCCGCGCCGTACGCTGCCCGCCCGCCGCGTCGCGTCCATCCCGTCGGCCAGCCGCTCGAACGCCTCGCCCCACAACGGCCGGTCGCCGAGCTCGTCCGCCTCGCGCGGATCGGGGTGGTAGCAGCGGGTGAGCAGCCAGAGGCCGTGCCACTGCCGCAGGCCGGGAGTGATGACGCCGGGCCACTGGCGGACGCGGGCCGTCGGATGGGCGGCCACGACGTCGTCGTACGGGCCGAGGGCGGCGATCCGGTCGCCGTCCACCGCCACCGCGCCCTGCCGGACGGCAGCCGCGCCGACCGGAACAACCAGCGGCGCGGCATGAACGGTCAGCAATGCGGCCTCAGTTGGCGCTCAGGAGCTTCAGCTCCGGATGCGCGGTGCCACCCTCGATCGCGGTGGACGAGATGTGCGAGACGACGCGCTCGTCGACCGGGTCGTTCGCCGGGTCGTCGTGGACGACGAGGTGCTCGTACGTCGTGGCGCGCTGCGCCGGGACGCGGCCCGCCTTGCGGATCAGATCGATGATCTCCAGCCGGTTGGAGCGGTGCTTGGCACCCGCCGAGGAGACGACGTTCTCCTCCAGCATGATCGAGCCGAGGTCGTCCGCGCCGTAGTGCAGCGACAGTTGGCCGACCTCCTTGCCGGTGGTCAGCCAGGAGCCCTGGATGTGCGCGACGTTGTCGAGGAAGAGCCGGGCGATGGCGATCATCCGCAGGTACTCGAAGAGCGTGGCCTGCGTCCGGCCCTTCAGGTGGTTGTTCTCCGGCTGGTACGTGTACGGGATGAACGCGCGGAAGCCACCCGTCCGGTCCTGTACGTCGCGGATCATCCGCAGGTGCTCGATGCGCTCGGCGTTGGTCTCACCGGTGCCCATCAGCATGGTGGAGGTGGACTCGACACCGAGCCGGTGCGCCGCCTCCATGATCTCCAGCCAGCGCTCGCCGGACTCCTTGAGCGGGGCGATCGCCTTGCGCGGCCGGGCCGGCAGCAGTTCGGCGCCGGCTCCCGCGAAGGAGTCGAGACCGGCGGTGTGGATCCGCTGGATGGCCTCCTCGACGGAGACCTTGGAGATCCGGGCCATGTGCTCGACCTCGGAGGCGCCCAGCGAGTGGATCACCAGCTGCGGGAACGCCTTCTTGATCGCGGAGAAGTGCTCCTCGTAGTACTCGACGCCGTAGTCCGGGTGGTGTCCGCCCTGGAACATGATCTGCGTGCCGCCGAGTTCGACGGTCTCCGCGCAGCGGCGCAGGATGTCGTCGAGATCGCGGGACCAGCCCTTGGCGGTGTCCTTCGGCGCGGCGTAGAAGGCGCAGAACTTGCAGGCCGTGACGCACACGTTGGTGTAGTTGATGTTGCGTTCGATGATGTACGTCGCGATGTGCTCCGTGCCGGCGTAACGGCGGCGGCGCACGGCGTCCGCGGCCGCACCCAGCGCGTGCAGCGGCGCCGACCGGTAGAGGTCCAGGGCCTCCTCCGGAGTGATCCGCCCGCCCTCGGCGGCTCGGTCGAGGATGGGCTGGAGGTCGGCCTTCTCGGTCACCGGGCTGTCACCTTTCGGCGGTTTTTCAACGGATCTACGGACCGGTTCAGCCTACGCCAGCCCCTGCCGGGGTCAGCGGCCGGACCGGCTGAGCGTGCCGTACGGCAGGCCCGCGCCCCTCTCCTCGGACCTGAAGCGCAGTGTGCCGTCGCCGGCGAGGGTGAAGACGACATCGGTGGTGGTGCTCGTGCACAGCCCGGCGGTGTTGGGGCGGTCCGGATCGGTGCGCTCCCGGAGCGTCAGTTCCTCGGCGGTGCCCGAGGAGAGCCGGGCGATGCTGTTGCAGCTGACGCTCACTCCGAGCGTGGAGACCGTGGTGTTCATGCGGACGACGTCCGTGCCCTTCTTCCCCTCGGCGAACACGGCGGTGAGGGTGCCGTGCGGCTGTCCGGTCGTCTTCTCGGTCAGCGGCCCCTTCCAGGTGCCGACGAACGCCTTCGGCACTGCGGTGACCGGGCCCGCGCCGCCGGTGCCCGCGTCCGTCGGGGTCGACGGCCGGGTGGCGGACGTGCTGGGCGGGGGCTTGGCCGCACCGTCGTGCTCCCCGGCGCCGCCGCCACCGCTGCCCGGCAGCAGATCGAAGAGGAAGGCGCTGCCCACGGTCACGGCGGCGAGCGCGCCCGCCACCGCGAGGGCGACGGTGCAACTGAGCCTGCGGCCGCGGTTCCGGTCGGGGCGGGCGGGCCCGGAGTCGGCGCCGACGGTGAGGGAGAAGCGCGAGTCGGGGGTGCGGGGGCCGGGCAGCCCGGCCGAGTTGTCCCCGACGGCCTCGGCCGGGTGATGCGTCCGAGGAGGGAAGGCCGGCTCGATCGGCGGCCCGAACACCCCTAGCGCACCGCCGGCCCGGCCCACGGACTGCGCCTCGTTGCCACCCGGTGTCCCGCCGGCCCGGCCGTCGAGGAACGCGTTGCTGAACGGCACCGGCCCCGACTGCACGGGCGCGTCCTGCGGCTCCAGGTCCAACAGGGCCACCGCGGCCCGGCTGAGCTCACGCACCAGGGTGCCGGGCAGCCAGCCCGCCGCCACCCGCGCGGCCGCCCCGTCCGGCGCCAGCCGCCGGGCCAGCTCCGAAGGGGTGGGCCGGAGCGCCGGGTCCTTCGCCAGACACGCGGCGATCACCTCCCGCAGCTCGCCCTCGATCTCGCCCAGCTCCGGTTCCTCGTGCACCACCTTGTAGAGGAGCACCGCCGAGGAGTCGCCGAGGAATGGGGCGAGGCCCGTCGCCGCGTACGCGAGCACCGCGCCGAGCGAGAACATGTCGGCCGCACCCGAGATGTCCAGGCCCCGGATCTGCTCCGGTGCCATGTAGCCGGGCGAGCCGACCGAGACGCCGGTGGAGGTGAGCGAGGCGGTGGCGTCGATGGCGCGGGCGATACCGAAGTCGATCAGGCGGGGGCCGTCGAGGGCGAGCAGCACGTTGGACGGCTTCACATCACGGTGGATGAGTCCCTGCCCGTGCACGGCGGCCAGCGCCTCCGCCAGTCCGGCGCCCAGGGTCCGTACCGACTGTTCGGGCAGTGGTCCGTGCTCGGCGACCGCCCCCGACAGCGGAGGCCCGGCGACATAGCCGGTGGCCACCCACGGCACGGGCGCGTCCGGATCGGCGTCCAGGACGGGCGCCGTCCACTGCGCCCCGATCCGCCGCGCCGCGTCCACCTCGAGGCGGAACCGGGCCCGGAACTGCTCGTCGAGCGCGAAGTGCGGATGGACCACCTTGACCGCGACGGTGCGTCCCCCCGCGCTGCGCCCCAGATAGACCCGGCCCATGCCGCCCGCACCGAGCCTGCCGAGCAGACGGTAGGTGCCGATGGTGAGCGGCTCGCCGGCTTCCAGCGGCTGCATATGGACTCCCCCTGTGGACCGGCCGGACCTCCGACCGAAGCCTAGGGGCGAAGGTCATGCGATCACAGAGAAACCATCCGCCGATTTCGCCCCTATGGGAACGAACAGCGGTTTTCGACACAGCAAAAGGCGCGAATGTGTCGTTCACTCGAACGATTCCTGGACTCAACCGGGACTCACCCCGGACGCCATCCGCTAATCGGATACGGCGTGCGGGGTGACCGGCAGCGGCATTCGCGGCATTCGCCGGAAGGGAATCCCCGGGACCGGGCAATAAATACCGGGCTATAAATAACGCCGACGCGGACGGGAAGGGCAGAAGAAGGTTCAGCATTCACCCATTGCCGGTCCCTTTCCCGTACGCACGGATCAGTGGTCGAGCAGCTCGACGTTCACATCCGCCGGGAAGCCGGTCGTCGGCCCCGTCCGGCGCGCGAACTCCCGTACACCCTCCAGCTGGGCCGCACCGAAGCGGAAGTCCAGCGTCGTGAAGTACCGCTCCAGCAGTTCCGCGTCGAAGACCTCCCACCGCGCCGCGGTCTCCGAGACCTTGGTGACCTCTTCCAGGGACAGGTCGCGCGAGGCGAGGAACGCCCGGTGGACCTCGTTCACCATGGCCGGGTGGGCGGCCAGGTAGTCCTTGCGGGCCGCCCAGACGGCGAAGACGAACGGCAGCCCCGTCCACTCCTTCCACATCTGCCCGAGGTCATGGACCTGCAGGCCGAGCCGCGGCGCGTCGTGCAGCGAGGCGCGCAGCGCTGCGTCGCCGATGAGCACGGCGGCGTCCGCCTCCTGCATCATCAGGCCGAGGTCGGGCGGGCAGGTGTAGTAGTCCGGCGACACCTCGTAACGCTCGGCGAGCAGCAGCTGAGCGAGGCGGACCGAGGTGCGCGAGGTGGAGCCGAGCGCCACCCGGGCACCGTCGAGCTCCTCCAGCGGCCGCTGGGAGACGATCACGCATGACATGACGGGCCCGTCGCAGCCGACCGCGATGTCAGGGAAGGCCACGAGCTGATCGGCGTTGCGCAGGTACTCGACCAGGGTGATGGGGCCGATGTCGAGATCACCGCGGACCAGCTGCTCGCTGAGCTTCTCCGGGGTGTCCTTCGACAGCTCCAGGTCGAGCAGGGTTCCGGTCCGTGCCAGGCCCCAGTAGAGGGGGAGACAGTTCAGGAACTGGATGTGGCCGACGCGCGGCCTGCTGCGACGGTCGTCGCCTGCTACGGGAGAGACGGTTGAATTGTCCACATCGCGAGGCTAGACCCGCGCGGGAACCCCGGCGCCACCGGGGCTCGCAGCCTCGCCCGGACCCGCTCTCCGGACCGCCTCGGACCGCTCCCCGAGCACCCCCGGGTCCCTATGTTCGTCAGCTGATCAGCACGGCTATCAAACATCCGAGTGAAGTGATCTTTCCCTCTACCCCTCCGCACATGCTGCGTGCTAGGCTCATCGCCAAGTTGCAGTTTGGTTTCCCTTGCAGTACAGAGCCTGCGGAGCATGTAACCCGCAGGCTTTTGTAGTTTTCAGACTTCTTTGCAGGTTCTGGAGCAGGGCAACCCTTTGGCCCAAGGAGGGCTTATGGCTACCGGAACCGTCAAGTGGTTCAACGCTGAAAAGGGCTTCGGCTTCATCGCCCAGGACGGCGGCGGCCCGGATGTCTTCGTTCACTACTCCGCGATCAACGCGTCCGGGTTCCGCTCCCTCGAGGAGAACCAGGTCGTGAACTTCGACGTCACTCAGGGGCCGAAGGGCCCGCAGGCTGAGAACGTCACCCCGGCCTAGTTGCCCGGGTCGGCCGATCGCGGCCGGCATGCAGTACCCAAGGAGCCCCGCTCCTCCGCTTCGGCGGGGAACGGGGCTCCTGCCTTTTGGTGCCCCGTCGCGGTGCCGGCGCCACGGACGAGGGGTTGACCTTGACACCGTGTGAGGCCGTGCACTGGGAGACATCATGTTCACCATCGGAGACTTCGCCAGGTACGGACGGGTGTCGGCCCGGATGCTGCGTCACTACGACGCCATCGGACTCCTGCCTCCCGACCGCACCGACCCCGCCACCGGCTACCGCTTCTACGGTGCCGCCCAGCTCGCCCGTCTCAACCGCATCATCGCGCTGAAGGATCTCGGCTTCACGCTCCAGCAGGTGCAGGCCGTCCTCGACGACCAGGTCGGCCCCGAGGAGTTGCGCGGAATGCTGCGGCTGCGGCAGGTGGAGCTGGAGGCTGCCATGGCGGCAGCGGCGGCGCGACTGGCACAGGTCGAGGCGAGGCTCCGGTCGATCGAGAGCGAGGGGCACATGCCCGCTGACGAGGTTGTGGTCAAGAACGTTCCGGCCGTACGCGTGGCGGAACTGACCGGGACGGCGGCGAGCTATCAGCCGCAGGACATCACTCCGGTGATCGGACCGCTGTACGACCGGTTGTTCCCGCTGCTGGAGGCGGCCGGGATCAGGCCCACCGGTCCCGGTGTCGCACGGTACGAGGACGCACCGGACGGCAACGGCACGATCGTCGTGCACGCCGGAGTGACGGTCTCGGTGCCGGCCGGCCCGGTCGGCGACACCGGTGTCACGGTGGTGGAGCTTCCCGCGTTCGAGGCGGCGACCATCGTCCACCGCGGCTCGATGGACGGGGTCCTGATCACCGAGCAGACGCTGGCCCGCTGGCTGGACGCCAATGGATACCGGTCGCTCGGCTACACCCGGGAGATCAATCTGGAGTGCCCCGAGGACAAGGACAAGTGGGTGACCGAGCTCCAGGAGCCGGTGACCAGGGCCTGACCACGGCACGCGGGGGCCCGCCGGAGACGGTGGGCCCCGTGCCGTACCACCCGTCGGCGGGGTCCGCGCGCTACGCCCCGGACCCCGCCCACAGCCCGTCGGCCGTGAGCCCCAGAAGGTCGATCGCGTTGCGGCGCACGATCCGGTCCACCACGTCCGGGTCCAGGTGCCCCATCTGCGCCTCGCCGACCTCACGGGACTTCGGCCAGGTCGAGTCCGAGTGCGGGTAGTCCGTCTCGTACAGCACGTTCCCGACGCCGATCGCGTCCAGGTTCTTCAGCCCGAAGGCGTCGTCGAAGAAGCATCCGTACACATGCTCGGTGAACATTTCCGAAGGCGGCCGGTGCACCTTGTCGGCGACCCCGCCCCAGGCCCGGTTCTCCTCCCAGACCACGTCGGCGCGTTCCAGGATGTACGGGATCCAGCCGATCTGGCCCTCCGCGTACATGATCCGGAGGTTCGGGAAACGTTCGAACTTGCCGCTCATCAGCCAGTCGACCATCGAGAAACAGCAATTGGCGAAGGTGATCGTGGACCCGACCGCGGGCGGGGCATCGGCCGAGGTGGACGGCATCTTCGAGGAGGAGCCGATGTGCATCGCGATCACGGTGCCCGTCTCGTCGCAGGCCCGCAGGAACGGATCCCACTCGTCCGTATGTATCGACGGAAGGCCGAGATGTGGGGGTATCTCGGAGAACGCGACGGCGCGCACCCCTCGCGCGGCGTTCCGCCTGACCTCGTCGGCGGCGAGCTGCGCGTCCCACAGCGGGACGAGGGTGAGCGGGATCAGCCGGCCCCCCGCCTCGGGGCCGCACCACTCCTCGACCATCCAGTCGTTGTACGCGCGCACGCCGAGCAGTCCGAGTTCGCGGTCCTTCGCCTCGGTGAACGTCTGGCCGCAGAACCGCGGGAAGGTCGGGAAGCAGAGCGCGGACTGGACATGGTTGATGTCCATGTCGGCGAGCCGGTCCGGCACCGAGAACGAGCCCGGACGCATCTGCTCGTACGTGATGATTTCGAGCTTGATCTCGTCCCTGTCGTAGCCGACCGAGGTGTCGAGCCGGGTGAGCGGCCGGTGCAGATCCTCGTACACCCACCAGTCGCCGATCGGGCCGTCGTCCCCCTTTGCACCCATGACCGGTGCGAACTTGCCGCCCATGAAGGTCATTTCCTTCAGCGGGGCACGGACGATGCGCGGGCCGCGGTCGAGGTACTTGGACGGGAGCCGGTCCCGCCAGACATGAGCGGGCTCCACCGTGTGGTCGTCCACCGAGATGATCTTCGGGAAGGTCTCCATGCGTACCACGGTAGCGCCGATCTGACGAACCGTCAGCTATCTTGACCGGGGCCCCGTACCGGATCGTTGTCGAGGGCTTGTGCAGAGAGTCACCCACTGCTGACGTGTCCGCCCATAACAAGGCAGACTGTTGAGCGCGATAGCAACGGTAGGGCGCAATCCGGATCCACCCGGCGCACATGGGTGCACCGGTGGACATTCCGAGCAGAAGCACCAGCGGGACCAGCGTGACCGGCAGGACTGGCGGGGCGAGCAGGACAGGGGGCATCAATGGACCGTGACAACGGGCCACGCGTGCGTGTTCCGGAGCAGCGGGCTCCGCAGCAGCAGACGGCCGACACCGACCTCCGCTTCGCCGTACTCGGACCGGTACGCGCCTGGCGGGGCGGCGAACCGCTGCCCTCCGGCTCACCGCAGCAGCGAGCCCTGTTGACCGCCCTGCTCCTGCGCGACGGCCGCACGGCCACCGCCGCCGAACTCATCGACGCCATCTGGGGCGAGGAGCCGCCGTCCCAGGCGCTCGCCGCCGTACGGACATACGCTTCCCGGCTGCGCAAGATCCTCGACCCGGACACGCTGATCAGCAACGCCGGCGGATACGCGATACGGACCCGGCCCGACGCGCTCGACCTCACGGCGGCGCAGGAGCTGGCCGCGGACGCGGAGAAGGCGCGGGCCGGCGGCGACCGGTCCCGGGCCCGCGCCCTGATCAACGAGGCACTGGCGCTGTGGGACGGCGAGCCGCTGGCCTCCGTCCCGGGGCCGTACGCCGAGAACCAGCGCACCCGGCTGGAGGAGTGGCGGCTCCAGCTCACCGAGACCCGGCTCGACCTCGACCTGGAGCTCGGCTGCCACGCGGAGGCGGTCTCCGAACTGACCGCGCTCACCGCGGCGCACCCGCTGCGGGAGCGGCTGCGCGAACTGCTGATGATCGCCCTGTACCGCAGCGGCCGTCAGGCGGAGGCACTCGCCGTGTACGCCGACACGCGCCGGCTGCTCGCCGACGAACTCGGCGTGGACCCGCGCCCGGAGCTCTCGCAGCTCCAGCAGCGGATCCTGCAGGCCGACGAGGAACTGGCCCACCCGGCCGACGAGGCGGCGCCCGCACCCGCCGCCGTCCGCCCGGCCCAGCTCCCGGCCACGGTCCCGGACTTCACCGGCCGCGTCTCCTTCGTCCGCGAACTGGGCAACCGGCTGGCGACGGCCGAGGGTTCGGTCATGGCCGTGTCGGCGCTGGCGGGAATCGGGGGCGTGGGCAAGACGACGCTGGCCGTGCACGTCGCGCACCAGGCGCGCCCGCACTTCCCGGACGGCCAGCTGTACGTCGACCTGCAGGGCGCGGGCGCACGCGCCGCCGAACCGGAAACGGTCCTGGGTGCCTTCCTGCGCGCCCTGGGCACGGCCGACTCGGCGATCCCCGACTCCCTGGACGAACGGGCCGCGCTGTACCGCTCCACGCTCGACGGCCGCCGCATCCTGGTCCTCCTGGACAACGCGCACGACGCGGCCCAGATCCGCCCGCTGCTCCCCGGCACGGCGGGCTGCGCGGCCCTGGTCACGAGCCGCGTCCGCATGGTCGACCTCGCGGGCGCGCACCTGGTGGACCTCGATGTGATGTCCCCCGAGGAGGCGCTCCAGCTCTTCACTCGCATCGTCGGCGAGGAACGGGTCAACTCGGAGCGCGAGGCGGCCCTGGACGTGGTGGCCGCGTGCGGCTTCCTCCCTCTCGCCATCCGCATCGCCGCCTCCCGCCTGGCCGCCCGCCGCACCTGGACGGTCTCGGTCCTGGCGGCGAAGCTCGCCGACGAGCGCCGCCGCCTGGACGAACTCCAGGCGGGCGACCTGGCGGTGAAGGCGACGTTCGAACTCGGCTACGGCCAGCTGGAGCCGGCCCAGGCCCGCGCGTTCCGGCTGTTGGGTCTGGCGGACGGCCCGGACATCTCACTGGCGGCAGCGGCGGCGCTGCTGAACCTGGAGGTGCATGCGGCGGAGGACGTACTGGAGTCCCTGGTCGACACGAGCCTGCTGGAATCGGCGGCGCCGGGCAGGTACCGCTACCACGACCTGGTACGGCTCTACGCGCGTGCATGCGCGGAACGCGACGAGCAGCCGCCGGAGGAGCGGGAGTTGGCGCTGTCGCGGCTGCTGGACTTCTATCTGGCCACGGCGGCGGGGGTGTATGCGCTGGAGCGGCCGGGGGATCGGCTGGTGGACCACTTGGAGCCGACGAGCTATCCGGGCCTCGCATTCGCGGACCGGCACGCGGCGCTGGACTGGCTCTACGCGGAAGCCGGCACGCTTCTCGCCTACGTACGCCAGTCGACCGGCCCCGGCACCTTGCGCCGGGCCGTGGACCTTCTCTGGGCGGCGCTGGATCTGGGCGAGTCCGGTGCCAACTCGAAACAGTACGAGACCACCGCTTTTGCCGTACGGGACGCTGCCCGCACCTGCGACGACCGACGCACTGAGGTGCGCGCTCTGGTCACACTGGCCGATGTGCACCACACGTCGGGACGCTTCGACCAGGCCGAGCAGGAGGCAGAGGACGTCATGCGGCTCGTCGAAGCCGACCTCGATCCGTTGCCCGGCTGCTGGGCCCCCAACGCTCGCGGCATCATGGCGCTCTACCAGAGTCGGCACGACGACGGCGAGACATATCTGACCCGAGCCATCGACAGCTTCCGTCGGATCCAGGACCGGCCGGGCGAGGCGAGCGCGCTGTGCAACTTGTCGCGCATTCACCTGGCCACGGGCCGCACCGGCAGTGCTGTGTCTCTGGCCCAGCAGGGCATAGACATATACGACAGCCTGGGTCATGCCCTCCGAAGTGCCAACGGTCGCTATGCGCTCGGCATGGCCCTCACGCAGAGCGGCCAGTTCACCGCCGCCACGGAGAGACTTCTGGAAGCACTGGACGTCTTCCGGGACAGCCGCCAGCGCCTGTGGGAAGGGATGACTCTCTTCAGGCTCGCCGAGGTCGACCTCGCTGCCGGATGCTCGGCCGATGCCGCGACCAAGGCCGAGCAGGCTCTGACCGCGCTGCGAGGCATCGGTGGCGAATGGCGGAGGGGCAACGTGCTCACCGTGCTCGGGCGCGCTCTTGGGGAGATCGGGCAGTTCGGGCGCGCTCAGGTCTGCTGGCACGAGGCCCTGGCCATCTACGAGGAACTGGGTTCGCACGAGGCGGCCGATGTGCGCACCCTGCTGTCTGCCGTTGCCTCCGTGACGGCTGCGTAGGACGCCTGCCGGAGGCGTTCATCGTTCGTTTATCACGACCCGGCACTCTTCTTCTCAGTCGATCCGTCGCGTCGGGGGGCAGACGGGGCGACAGACGGCCGCGGCACTAAAGTGAGCGGCCCTTGAAAGGCCCGTCCGGCAGTCCACGGGGGAACAGCCGGGCGGGCCTTGCCCACCCATCACGAAGAAATGCCAAGGGGAGCAGATCAACATGGCTGACGCGACGAAGAAGGACACGGAGATCAAGCCGCAGGACATGCACGCCACGGGTGGTGACGCCGACCAGATCACCACTCAGGACATGCACGCGACCGGTGGAACGATCAAGCCGCTGGACATGCACGCCACGGGCGGTACGGCCACGACCGACGACATGCACGCGACGTCGGAGCCCACGAACTAGATCTACTTTTCGGCGGGGGTACGGGGGACGGCCGCGGCGGCGCGGAGGGGGAGCCGTCGCGGCCGCCGCGCGTTCATCACCTTGACCACATTCGCGTCGATGCCGCAATCCTCGCGCGCGCCCTCGAATCTCGCCGGCCTTATAGCATTGGAAATGCTAAAATAAGTCCATGGCCGATAACCCAGACTTCGCACCCGGCGACGGTCCCAGCAGCGGCATCTCCGTATCCCTTACCGCCGGAACCCTGCGTGCGATCCGCGAGCGGGTCGGCAAGCGGGGTGTCTCCGCATACCTGGAAATGGCCGCGCAGCGCCAGATTGAACGCGACAATCTGGACGAACTCCTCGCCGACTTCGAGAAGGTCAACGGACCAGCCGATCCGGGCGCAGTGGCTGACAAGCGCGCCAAGCTCACGAGCAGCCCGCCCGAGACCGGAGCAGCGGCGTGAGCGGTGCGTTGGTACTGGACAGCGAAGGGCTCGCGCAGGCCGTTCAACGGGGCCGAGATGTCCAGGAATGGCTGGAGGCCGCCCGCGATGCGGATCTTCCGGTCATCACCTCGGCAGCGGTGCTGGTCGAGGTGATCCATCCGCGCATCAACCACGCCGCGCTCCACTGGACGCTGTCACGCCTCCGCGTCGAACCGGTCAGCCACGCTCTCGCACAGACCGCTGCGACCCTGCTCCGGGACGCCGGACTGCACGGCCACAAATACGCGATCGACGCGATGCTCTGTGCGACCGCCCTGGCGCACCCCGGCCGCGTGACGATCCTGACGTCCGACGTGGAGGACATCCGACTGCTCACCGCCGGCCATCCCCGGGTGGCAGCGGAGAAGGTCTGATCGATCAGGCGCCCCCTACCTCTGTCCCCGCCCCCGCAGCTCCCCCTTCACCACCTTGCCGCTCGCGTTCCGCGGCAGCTCGTCCACGAACTCCACCGTCCTCGGGACCTTGTAGTTCGCCATCTCCCGCCTCGACCAGGCGATCAGGTCGTCGGCCGTGAGCGTCGCGCCCGGGCGACGGACCGCGTACGCCTTGCCGACCTCGCCCAGCCTGGGGTCCGGGATGCCGATCACCGCCACGTCGGCCACATCCGGGTGCAGGCCCAGGAGTTGTTCGATCTCCGCGGGGTACGCGTTGAAGCCGCCGACGATGAACATGTCCTTGATCCGGTCCGTGATGCGCAGGTTGCCCGCCTCGTCGAGGATGCCTATGTCGCCCGTGCGGAGCCAGCCGTCCGGGGTGATGGTGGTGGCTGTGGTGCCGGGGTCCTCGAAGTAGCCCTGCATCACGTTGAAGCCGCGGACCAGGACCTCGCCGGGGGTGCCGGGGGCCGCCAGGACGCGGACCTCCGTGCCGGGGATCGCGCGGCCGGAGGTGGAGGAGATCACGTCGGGCCGGTCGCCGCGGCGGCACATCGTGACGATGCCGCTCGCCTCGGAGAGGCCGTATGCCGTGAGGACCGTCGCGATGCCGAGCTCCGTGCGCAGGCGTTCCACCAGTTGGAGCGGGACGACCGCCGCACCCGTCACCACCAGGCGCAGGGCCGAGAGGTCGTGCGCACCGCGCGCCGGGTGGTCCAGCAGGGACTGGTGGAGGGTGGGTGGGCCGGGGAGGACCGAGATGCGTTCGGCGGCGATGTTCGCGAGGACCGTGTCCACGTTGAACACCGACTGCGGGATCATCGTCGCGCCCCGCATCAGGCACGCGATGATGCCCGCCTTGTAGCCGAAGGTGTGGAAGAACGGGTTCACGATCAGATAGCGGTCGCCCTCGCGCAGGCCCGCCAGCTCGCTCCAGATCGCGTAGCAGCGCAGAGTCTGGGTGTGGGTGATCACGGCGCCCTTGGGACGGCCCGTGGTGCCGGAGGTGTAGATGATGTCGGAGGGGGACGAGGGGGCGATCGCGTCCGCTCGCGCCCGTACCTCCGCCGGAGAGATCCGCTCACCCGTCGCCAGGAAGTCCTTCCAGGTGACGTAGGACTCGGGGGCCGCGTCCGCCAGCACCACCACCCGTTCCAGGTGCGGGAGTTCCACCTCCGCCCGGCGCAGCGACGCCACGTACGACGTGCCGAGGAACGTGCCGGTGATGAAGAGCAGCTTCACCCGGCTGCGCTGCAGGATGTACGCCGCCTCCGTGCCCTTGAAGCGCGTGTTGAGAGGGACCAGGACCGCGCCGGCCGTGACCGCTCCGAGCGCCGAGACGATCCAGTCGAGGGTGTTCGGCGCCCAGACCGCGACCCGGTCCCCCGGCTCCACGCCCGACGCCATGCACGCGGCGGCGGCTCGCTCGACGCGGTCGCCCAGTTCGGCGTACGAGATGCGGGTGCGGCCCTCGACGACCGCCTCCCGGTCCCCGTACCGCCGCGCCGCCGTCCGTACCAGCCCCGGGATGCTGCCCCATTCCTCGTCGCCGCGCATCGCATGCCCTCCCGCCGAACCGCAATAGCTGACTATCCGTCAGATTAGCTGTAGCCTCTGCGGCTGTCAGCAGTCATGACGATCGCGGAGGTGGCGGATGGCGACGCTCAAGGACGTGACGGCGATAGCCGGGATCGGGCAGACGGCCTTCGCGAAACACCTTCCCGAGTCCGAGAAGACCCTGGCCTGCCGGGCGATCGTCGCGGCACTCGACGACGCCGGCATCGCCGCGTCGGAGGTCGACGCGTTCGCCTCGTACACGATGGAGGAGACCGACGAGGTCGAGGTCGCCAAGGCGATCGGCGCCGGTGATGTCACCTTCTTCTCCAAGGTCGGCTACGGAGGCGGGGGTTCGTGCGCGACGATCGCGCATCTCGCCGCCGCTGTCGCCACCGGGCAGGCGAGTGTCGGGGTCGCCTGGCGGTCACGGAAGCGCGGCTCGGGGCCCCGGCCCTGGAAGAACACCACCGTGCAGCTGCCGACCCCCGCCCAGTGGACCCGCCCGTACGGCCTGCTGAGGCCGGCCGACGAGATCGGGATGCTGGCACGGCGGTACATGCACGAGTACGGGGCCACCCGCGACCACCTCTTCAATGTCGCGCTCGCCTGCCGCAACCGCGCCAACCAGAACCCCGACGCGGTGATGTACGAACGCCCCCTGACCCGCGACATGTATATGACCTCGCGCTGGATCAGCGAGCCGCTCTGCCTCTTCGACAACTGTCTGGAGACGGACGGGGCGCTGGCCTGCGTCATCGTCTCCGCCGAACGGGCCCGCGACTGCCGGCACAAGCCCGTCCACATCCACTCCGTCGCCCAGGGCCTGCCCGCCCAGCACCACGGGATGGTCAACTACTGGAACGACGACCCGCTCACCGGACCCGCCTGGACAGCTGCCCGGCAGCTGTGGAAGCAGGCCGACTTCGGTCCGGACGATGTCGATGTCGCGCAGATCTACGACGCGTTCACCCCGCTCATCCCGCTCTCCCTGGAGGGCTACGGCTTCTGCGGGCGCGGCGAGGGTGCCGCGTTCACCGAGGGCGGGGCGCTGGAGAGCGGCGGCCGGCTGCCCATCAACACGGGCGGCGGTGGACTCAGCGAGGGGTACGTGCACGGATTCAACCTCATCAACGAGGGCGTGAAGCAACTGCGCGGCACCTCCACCGCCCAGGTGCCGTCCGCCGCCACCTGCCTGGTCACCGCCGGTGAGGGCGTTCCCACCTCCGCCGTACTGCTGAGGAGCTGACATGGAATCGCTGTTGCTGCCCGTCGTCGACGAGGACGGCGCGCCCTTCTGGGAGTACACCGCCCGGGGTGAACTCCGCGTCCAGGCGTGCGCCGCCCCCGACTGCGGCAGGCTCCGCTTCCCGCCCCGGCCCTGCTGCCCGCACTGCCGGTCGTTCGAGAGCGAGTGGCGGGCGATGAGCGGGCGCGGGCGCATCTGGTCGTACGTGGTGCCGCATCCGCCGCTGCTGCCCGCGTACGCCGCACAGGCCCCGTACAACGCCGTCGTCGTCGAACTCGCCGACGCCCCGCACATCCGGCTGGTCGGCAATGTGGTCAGCGGACCCGACGCGCCGCTGAACTCGGTCGATCCGGGGAGGTTGCGGATCGGGGCGTCGGTGAAGGCGGTCTTCGCACCGGTGAGCCCGGAGCTGACCGTGGTCCGCTGGCAGTTGGAGCGATGAGGGGCAGGAGACATGTGGTGAGGGGACGACGATGACACTGCGGACGGAGACCGACAAGAAGACCGGGGTCGCGGTCGTCACCCTCGACCGGCCCGAGAAGCTGAACGCGATCGATCTGGCGACGGCCGATGAACTGGCCGGTGTCTGGCGGGCGTTCCGCTCCGATGACGAGGTCCGGGCCGTCGTCGTGACCGGCGCGGGCGGGCGCGCCTTCTGTACGGGTCTCGACCGGGACGTGGAGGTGCCTCAGCCCTCGTCCCCGTACACGATCGACGATCCGCTGATCGCGATCGGGCCGAAGGCGAACGACCTGTGGAAGCCGGTGATCGCCGCCGTGGAGGGGATGGCGTGCGGCGGGGCGTTCTATCTGCTGGGCGAGGCGGAGTTCGTCGTCGCATCGGAGGAGGCGACCTTCTTCGACCCGCATACGACGTACGGCATGGTCAGCGCGTACGAGGCGATCCACATGGCGCAGCGGATGCCGTTCGGGGAGGTGGCCCGGATGTCCCTGATGGGTACGGCCGAACGGGTGACGGCCCGCCGTGCCTACGAGACCGGGCTGGTCAGCGAGGTGACGGCGCCCGGCGGCGCGGTGGAGGCGGCGGTGCGGGCGGCGGACGTGATCGCGTCGTATCCGACGGAGGCGGTGCAGGGGACGGTACGGGCGGTGTGGTCCGCGAAGGAGGCCGCGAGGTCGCAGGCGCTGGCCCATGCCCCGCAGCTGATCGCGCTCGGGAACCTGCCGGTGGAGCGGCAGGGGGAGCTGTTCAGGGGGCGGGGGCGGGGCAGCGGGGAGTTCCGGCTGCGGTGACGCGAGGCCGGAACTCCCGCTGCGGTGAGCCGGAGCCCCCGTCCGCTGCGGTCAGTAGCTGAGTTCGGCCTCGGCCCGGCACTTCTTCACCCGGGACACCTTGCCCGGGCTGTCCATCCGCACGGAGACGGTCGCGCTGTCGACTCCCGTCAGCTCCACGTTCGCCTGGCCGGTGTCGACGGTGTTGCCACGCGCGTCGAGGAAGGTGACATCGACCTCGTACATGTGCGTGCCGAGCTCGCTCGAACTGACCCGGACGGTGGAGGAGGTCACAGCCCGCCGCTTGCCCTTGCGGGGCTGGGCGCAGCGGATCACGGTCGCCCCGGGCTCGTCGGTCGCCGTGGCGCCGGGGGTCGCGGTCTCGTAGGTGGAGCTGCCGGACGAGCTGCTCGACGAGTCGTCGTAGATGTCGTCGTCGTAGTCGTTGTGGTGGTAGCTGCCGTTGCTCTTCTTGGAGTTGGAGCAGCCCCCGCCGCTACTGCTCGAACCGTGGCTCCTGCTGCCCCGGCTCTTGCCGCCGTGGCTCGACGTCGAGAAACCGGTGAGTGCGAGCACCACCACGACCAGAACCGCCGAAAGTTTCAGATGCTGCCGCATCATCGATGCAGCCCCCCTTGATTTGTTGTCATGTCGCTGTCCACAGACCGCGCGACACCGTAGCGCATGGCCTATGCAGGAACAGGTGCCAGGCCGGTCCGCCCCTGGTGGCGAGGGTCTGCGGCCGGGCGTAGCGTCGACGCCGAGAGCGGTGCAGATCCACGACGCCGATCCGCACACCCGCAGGAGGCCGACGATGATCCGCAACATCCTCGGCTCGATCGTCGCTCTCGCAGGAGCGGCGGCCGTCGTGCTGAGCCCCTTCCGTGTCTGGTACGACGGCCGTCTCGGGCGCCATTACCGGGTCGCGGACCTTTTCAACGGCATCAGTGGTGCGCAGCCGGGTCCGTTGGCGTCGATCTGGCTGCCGTTTCTGTTCGCGGCCGCCGTGGCGGCGGTGGGCGTGGTGCTGCGATCGCGGCTGCTGGTGGCCTGCGCGGGCGTGATCGTGCTCGGCTTCACCGTGCTGTGGATGGTGCGGCAGGGGCAGGTGGCCGGGAACCTGACGGTGGCGGCGGACGGGTCCGGGCTGCAGCTGGGAGTGGCGTATGCGGCGGGCGGCGGGGTGCTGCTCCTGCTGGGCGCGCTGCTGATGTCGGGACGGCACGGCAGTGGCAGTCGCCTCGGCCGCAGGGCCCGCAACCAGCCGTACACCGCGCCGGGGGCGGAGGATCCGGATACCTGGCCGCCGACGCAGGAGCCGGGGCCGTCGGTGCAGACGAGTCCGTGGCCGGAGCCGGAGGTCGACCCGTACACGGGTCCGGACACGCACGGGAAGGACCAGGACACAGCGCCGTACCCGGTGCAGGGGGAGGGCCCTGACACAGCGCCGTACCCGGTGCAGGGGGAGGGCCCTGACACGCGACGCCCTCCCCGGCCGTGACACGTCCCCGGTGCAGGGTTTCCGTCCTCGAACGCCGGACGGGCGGGAAGCGGCCGCTGAGTGGCCGCTTCCCCTACGCCCGTGCTCTGTTCCCCGTACCCGTTCCCTTCAGCGCGTCCAGCGCGTACACGCAGCGGTCCTTGCTGCACGCGTACACCACGCCGCCCTGCGCCACCGGTGAACCGGTGATCTCGCCGCCCGTCGCCAGCTTCCATCTCAGCTGGCCACCTGCCGCGTCCAGCGTGTACAGCACGTGGTCGGCGGAGCCGAAGTGGACCCGGCCGTCGGCCACGACCGGGGCGCCGACGACCTCGCCGCCCGCGGCGAAGCGCCACTTCGGGGTGCCTGTCACCGCGTCCAGCGTGTAGAGCGCGTGGCCGCTGCCGACGTGGACGTTGCCCGCTGCCACGAGCACCGGTTCGATCGACTGGCGGGCCTCCGTCGCGATGCGCCAGCGGTCCTTGCCGGTCGACGCGTCGAGCGCGTACACCGTGCCGAGGTAGTCGGCCAGGTACACCCCGCCGCCTGTGACCGCGGGGCCCGGTGCATAGGCCGGTGGGGAGAGGAAGACCGCGGGGGACTCGAAGTGCCAGCGCACCCGGCCCGCCGCGATGTCGACGGCGAGGACCCGGGTGCCTGCGGCGATGTACACGTAGCCGTCCGGCGCCGGGGTCACCCGGACGGGCACCCCGCCGCAGGAGGCCGCGTCGCCGATCGGGTACGACCAGCGCTCGATGCCCGTGCGGGCGTCGACGGCGCGCAGCCGGGCGTCCTGCCACAGGTACACGGTGCCTTCGTGGATCGCGGGCCCGGCCTCCGCCGTCTCGAAGTCGGTCTGTACGCCGCTCGTCTCCCACAGCTTCTCGCCGGTGGACGCCTCCCACGCCTGGACGCCGCCGCCACGCGTGCCGGTGACGACCGTGCCCCGGTCGGCCTTGAGGGAGTACACCCAGGCGTCCGTCTGCAGCCGCCACCGCTCGGCGCCGGTCAGCGCGTCCAGGGCGTACAGCGAAGGGCCGTCGGAGCCGTGGATGCGGCCGCCGTCGAGCGCCATCGACCAGGCCACGTCACGGGTCTTGAACTGGCGCCGGCCGTTGCCGACGTCCAGGGCATGCACCTCGAAGGACGTCACGTACAGCAGGTCCCCGGCGACAACCGGCGTGCCCCACACGTCGTTCGACATCCGGAACCGCCAGGGCCGCCAGCGGTCCGGCCCGGCGGGGGCCGCTTCAGGGGCGTGCGCCGGAGCGGGTACGGGCGAGGCGGCGGCCGGGGCCGTGCCGTTCAGCCCGGCGGGCGGGCGCACCCAGCCGGTCGTGGGACCGGCCTCGGCGCCGGCCATGGCACGCACGTCACCGGCGCGCGGCCCGGGCCCGATCGGCACCTTCGCACCGCTCAGCCGCACCGGACCGCCCCCGTCCGGAGCCTGAACGGGCGACGGGGAGAAGGAGGGTGCCGGGGACGGGGATCTCAGGTCCGCACCGCTGCGCCACGCCGGCTCCCAGTCCGCGCCCGGCGGGCGATGGGGCGGCGGGGGCGCCGGAGCGGGCGCGGGTGCGGGTGCGGACGCCGCGGGTGGCGCCGTACGCCCTCCCCCGCGCCGCTGCTCGATCATTGCCGTGGCCGATGTCGGCAGCCAGGCCGACGCCGTACCGCTGTCGTCGCTGCCGGAGGCGAAGAGGTGCGGGGCCAGCTGGGCCTGCAGATCGGCGGGGCTGGGCCGCAGCGCCGCATCCATCTGCATACAGGACTCGATCAGGGGCCGCAGATCGTCGGGCAGGCCCTCCACATCGGGGCCCTCCCGCAGCAGCATGAAGACCGTCTCGACCGGGTTGGCCCCATGGAACGGCGCATGACCGGTGGCGGCGAACACCAGCGTCGAGCCGAGCGAGAAGATATCGCTGGCCCCCGTCACACTGCGCGAGTCCCGCGCCTGCTCGGGCGACATGTAGGCGGGGGTGCCGACCGCCACGTTGGTCATCGTCAGCCGGGTGTTGGAGACGCCGGACGCGATCCCGAAGTCGATCACCCGCGGGCCGTCCTCGACCACCAGCACGTTCGACGGCTTGAGGTCGCGGTGGACCAGGCCCGCGCCATGGATGGACTGCAGGGCCTCGGCGATCCCGGCGGCCAGCCAGCGCACCGCCTGGGTCGGCATCGGACCGCACTCATTCACTATTTCCTCGAGCGAGGGAGCGGGCACGTACGCGGTGGCCAGCCACGGCACTGCGGCGCGCGGATCGGCGTCCACCACGGCCGCCGTGTAGAACCCGCTGACCGCCCGGGCGGCCTCCACCTCGCGCGTGAAGCGGACCCGGAACAGCTGATCCTCGGCAAGTTCTGTACGTACGGTCTTGATCGCCACCCGTCGGCCCGACGCCGAGCGGGCGAGATAGACCAGCCCCATGCCGCCGGCCCCGAGCCGTCCGAGTACCTCGAACGGGCCGATCCGTCTCGGGTCGTGCTGCGTCAGCTGCTCCACCACTTACCTGCCACCTCCCCGTACGGACCTCAGCAACAGAGGCCCGCGAAAAACCGCCCCGTGCAGGGTCTGACCACTGGGCACCACCCGGCGGTGCGCACCCCGATTGTTGCTGGCTGAAGCGATGGTTGCGAACCCGGGGGCGGATCGGGGTGTCACATGTCACTCTGCCCTCTATCGGGACACCGGGGGCTGAAGTACGGCGAACTCGGCACCCTGATTGTCGTGCAGGACCGCCATCCTCCCGTACGGGATGTCGAAGGGCGGCACGGAGACCCGTCCGCCGAGGTGGACGCCGGTCTCGGCCGTGGCGTCGCAGTCCGCGACGGCGAAGTAGTTGAGGAAATAGCTGGGCATCTCGGCCGGGAACGCGTCGGTGATGACGCTGCGCCCGCCGATCGCGGTGTCGGGGCCCGGTTCGGTGCCTGCCGGGGACCACATCCGGAAGTCGGCCCCGGGCATGTCCGCGCCCGATCCGCCGATACCGGACTCGACCGGGCCGGACTCGGGCGTCTCGGGCGTCTCGGGCTCAGGAGTCTCGGACTCAGGGGGCTCTGACTCAGGGGGCTCGGACTCGGGGGTCTCGGACTCACCCGTGCCGGGTTCACCGGTCCCGGCCTCGGTCGAACCGGGCCCGCCGGTGCCGGGCTCCTTCGTTCCGGACTCGCCCCTGCCCGACTCACCCATGCCGGCCGCGCCGAGATCCGTGCCACGGAATCCGAAGACCCGCTCGTAGAACGCGTCCACGCGGTCCTTCTGCCGGGTGTACACCTCGGTCCAGCAGAAGGATCCCGGCTCGTTCTGCTTCTGGAACCCGCTGCGGTCCCCCGCCTGCCAGAGTCCGAAGACCGCGCCTCCGGGGTCGGCGGCCTGCGCGAGCACCCCGGCGCTGCCCACCCTGACGGGTTCGGTGATCACCTGGCCGCCCGCCTGCCGGATCCTGGTGACGGTCGCGGCGATGTCGTCGGTGGCGAAGTAGATGCCCCAGGCGGTCGGCATCCGGCCGTCCTGCTTGGCGGCCAGTGCGGCAACGAGCTTGCCGCCGCTGAGGGCATCGACACCGGAGCCGCCCCTCTCCACCTCCTCGCCGGCCCGGAAGGTCCATCCGAAGAGCTCACCGTAGAAGCGCTTGCCCGCTTCGAGGTCGGGGAGCTGCACATCCACCCAGCACGGCGCGGAGTGCGCGAATGCGGCCATGGGCCCGGATCCTTCCGCAGTAGTGACGCTCGTCACACCCAAAGTAGCCGCGCGCCGTCCGCACCGCGCTGCAACGAGCAGTCGAACACACTCTCGATATTGGAGTCCCCTGCCCACCGCGTCACGGAAAGTTATCCACGGAAGTTGTCCACAGGCTGTTGATAACACAATTCAAGCTGTGGATCGGATCCGCCGAAATCCGGCCACTTGCCCCACACCACCCCACCGCACCTGCGGAACTCCCCATTTGCAGTCGGCCGAATCGCGCTCCGATCACCCCTCGGTAAGCTGACGGCATGACAGGACAAGTGCGCACCGTCGACGGCCGCGTGGCCGGTCGACGCGGACAGGCGACGCGGCAGAAGCTGCTCGACTGCCTCAGCGAGATGCTCAGCTCCTCGCCGTACCGGGACGTCAAAGTCATCGACGTCGCCCGGAAGGCAGGGACTTCACCCGCGACCTTCTACCAATACTTCCCCGACGTCGAGGGCGCCGTCCTCGAGATCGCGGATGAAATGGCCAAGGAGGGCGCCGGGTTGACGGAACTGGTCGCAGGCCGCTCCTGGGTCGGCAAGTCCGGCTGGCAGACCGCCGAAGAACTCGTCGAGGGATTCCTCGACTTCTGGCGGCGCCACGACGCGATCCTGCGCGTGGTCGACCTCGGCGCGGCCGAGGGCGACAAGCGGTTCTACAAGATCCGCATGAAGATCCTGAACTCGGTCACCAACTCGCTTACGGATTCGGTGAAGGATCTCCAGGCCAAGGGCAAGGTCGACAAGGACATCAGCCCCGCGGCGATGGCGGGCTCACTGGTCGCGATGCTGGCCGCGGTCGCCTCGCACCAGAAAGGCTTCCAGACCTGGGGTGTCAAGCAGGCCGAACTCAAGCCGAACCTGGCGCTGTTGGTGCACCTGGGCATCACCGGCAAGAAGCCGACGAAGTAGCGCCGGCTCCCGGCTTCCCCTTCCGCTCCGGGCACCGCACGGCCATCCCGGGCTGCCCATGTCCTGTCGCGCCGACGGCGGACCACGCAATGTGGTCCGCCGTCGGCGTATCCCCGCGCCTCATGAAGTCGCGCGCCGCTGCAGCCGGAAGAGCCGGATCTCCCGCTCCACCCGGGCCTGGTACGTGGCGTACGGCGGCCAGAACCTCAGCGCCGCCTGCCACACCTCCTCCCGTTCCGCGCCGTCCAGCAGCCGGGCGCGTACCGCGATGTCGCGTCCCTTCCAGTTGATGACGGCGTCGTCCGGATGGGCCAACAGGTTCGCAGTCCAGGCAGGATGACCCGTACGGCCGAAGTTGCTGCCGATGAGAATCCACGTCCCGTCACCGTGCTCCGGGGTGGGCATACAGGCCAGTGGGGTGGTCCGCAGCTGCCCGCTCCTCGCGCCGCGCACCGTGAGGATCAACCCCGGCAGCATCTGCGCGCTGAGCAGTACCTTGCCGCGGGTGAGCCGGTGGACGGTCCGGTCCATTGCGGGTATGACGTGCGGGGCGATCTTCGCGAAGGTGCGGGTCGAGGACACCTTCTGGATCAGCCGGACTCCGGGTGCCATCAGACCGCCACCTCCATGCGCGGGCCGTGCCCCTGCCCCTCTCCCTGCCCCTGGGTGTCCTGCGTGAAGAGCCCGGCCTGCTCGGCCGCGTGGTCGCGCAGCCGGTGGACCGGCCCGAAGAGCAGTTCGTCGGCGGCGGCCCGCTTGAAGTAGAGATGCGCCTCGTGTTCCCAGGTGAAGCCGATCCCGCCGTGCAGCTGGACGGCCTCGGCGGTGGTGATCCGCTGGGTTTCCAGCGCCTGGGCGAGGGCGAGCCCTCCGGCCGCCGGGTCCCAGGCTGCGTAGTAGGCCGCAGACCTGGCTGCCTGCACCCGCACGTACAGATCGGCGAGCCGGTGCTTCACGGCCTGGAAGGAGCCGATGGCGCGGCCGAACTGCTCGCGTGCCTTGACGTATTCGACGGTCCGGTCGAGTGCGCTCGCCGCGGCTCCGACCGCCTCCGCCGCCAGTACGGCGGCGGCGGTGCGCCCGACAGAGGCCAGGGCGCCCGCCGGGCCGGCCACATCGACCGCGTCGTCCGCGCCGAGCAGGTCCGCCGCGGTGTCGCGCAGTTCGATGCGGGCCAGCGGCCGGGTCTCGTCCAGCGAGGTCTGCCGGGTTCGGGCGAGCCCGGTCGCCGTGTCCGCGCGGACCAGGAAGAGGAGCGTACGGCTGCGCGGGAAGCCGCCCGCGTGGGCCGCGACCAGCAGCAGTCCGGCGCTGTGCCCGTCGAGGACCCGCGCGGCCTCCCCGTACAGCCGCCACCCCTCCCGGCCGGACCGGGCCTGTACGCCACCGGCCCGCCCGCCGCCCGCCCAGGCGCCGCCGGTGGTGTCGCCGGTGAGACCGAGGGCGGTGGAGAGCGAGCCTCCGGGGACGGCGAGGGTCGCAGTCAGTTCACCCGCGGCGATGCGCGGCAGCAGGGCGGTGCGCTGGGCCTCGGTGCCGAGTGCGGCGATCAGAGGCGCGGCGAGCGCGGCGGTGGCGAGCAGCGGGGACGGCAGCAGCGCGCGGCCGGTCTCCTCGCAGGCGACGGCGAGTTCGACGGGCCCGCAGCCGACCCCTCCGTACTCCTGCGCGAGCGCTAGCCCCGGCAGCCCGAGGTCCTGGGCGAGTTGCCGCCACAGGGCCTCGTCATATCCGTGCGCGGTCCGCACGGCGCTCCTGACCTCGCCGGGTCCGCAGCGTTTGACCAGCAGTTCGCGCAGGGTGCGGCGGATCTCGTCCTGCTCCGCGGTGAAGGCGGCGTCCATCGTCGGGCTCCTTCCCCTCAGGGGCCGTAGGCCTCTGATCTGACGGGTCGTCATGCTAGGCGTGATGTTGTGAGAAACCCAGAGCCGCGCACGCGCTCACCCCACCCCCTCACGGCACATCTGATGTACCGTCAGATTCATGCCTTCCTCACCCTCCTCTCCCCCGCGCAAGGTCGCTGTCGTCGGCATATCCCTCGCGGACTGCGGACGCGTCGACGGCGCCACCCCGTACGCCCTGCACGCTCAGGCCGCCCGCCGGGCGCTCGCCGATTCCGGCCTGGACCGCTCGGTCGTCGACGGCTTCGCCTCCGCCGGACTCGGCACGCTCGCCCCGGTCGAGGTCGCGGAGTATCTGGGCCTCAAGCCCACCTGGGTGGATTCCACCGCGGTCGGCGGGGCGACCTGGGAGGTGATGGCCGCCCATGCCGCCGACGCCGTCGCGGCCGGCCGCGCCAACGCCGTACTGCTGGTGTACGGGTCCACGGCGCGCGCAGACATCCGGGCCGGGCGCCGCACGTCGAATCTCTCGTTCGGCTCGCGCGGCCCGCTCCAGTTCGAAGTGCCGTACGGGCACTCACTGATCGCGAAGTACGCGATGGCCGCCCGCCGCCATATGCACGAGTACGGGACGACGCTCGAGCAGCTCGCCGAGGTGGCCGTGCAAGCCCGCGCGAACGCGGCGGCCAACCCGGACGCGATGTTCCGGGACCCGATCACGGTGGACGACGTCCTGTCGGGCCCGATGATCGCGGACCCCTTCACCAAGCTGCACTGCTGCATCCGTAGCGACGGCGGGTGCGCGGTACTGCTGGCGGCCGAGGAGTACGTACCGGACACGGCGAAGGCCCCGGTGTGGATCCTCGGCACGGGCGAGTACGTCTCGCACTCCACGATGTCCGAGTGGGACGACTTCACGGTCTCCCCCGCCGCGGTCTCGGGCCGGCTGGCCTTCGGGCGCGCCGGGGTGCGGCCCGCGGACATCGATCTGGCCGAGATCTATGACGCCTTCACCTATATGACGCTGGTGACGCTGGAGGATCTGGGGTTCTGCGCGAAGGGCGAGGGCGGCGCGTTCATCGAAAAGGGTCGAATCGGTCGGTCCGGCGAACTTCCGGTGAACACCGACGGGGGTGGGCTTTCGGCCTGCCATCCTGGGATGCGCGGGCTCTTCCTCCTAGTGGAGTCCGTCCGCCAACTCCGTGGTGAGGCGGGGAAACGGCAGGTCAGAAGGGCAGACGGCAGCTTTCCCGAGCTGGCCGTTGCCTCGGGAACGGGTGGCTGGTTCTGTTCCTCGGGCACGGTCGTGCTGGGCCGGGGCTGAGAAGCCCAGATCCGGGCGGGCGCTGCCTGAAAGCGCTCTCTCTATAACTTTTTGACCCGGGCACCTCAAGCCTCTAGGTTCTGGCGTCCAGGCTCGGTCCAGCGAGGACGAGCTTCCATCGTCCTTGGGGGGACAACATGCACTGGTATCTCGATGTCCTGAAGAAGTACACGGTGTTCAGCGGCCGTGCGCGCCGCCAGGAGTACTGGATGTACGCGCTGTTCAACGCCATCGCTGCCATCGTCGCGTTGGTGCTCGACCTGGTGCTCGGCACGTTTCCGATCATCATCGCGATCTACTACCTCGCCGTCCTGCTGCCCAGCCTCGGTGTGCTCGTGCGCCGCCTGCACGACACCGGTCGCTCCGGCTGGTGGGTGCTGTTCGCAGCCATCCCCCTGGCGGGCCCGATCACACTGCTCGTCTTCCTGGTATCCGAGGGCGAGCGCAGCGACAACGCGTACGGCCCGGACCCGAAGTCCGGGTACGCCGCGGCCTAGTGGGTCCCGCGGTCGGCCCGCCGTCCGACCGCACGCATGACCGCATGACCGTGCGCTCACCGCTCTGGGCGCACACCACACAGGGCGTCGCCCGGCAACCCACTGCCGGCCGACGCCCTGTGGGCGTCCGGCCACGGCCGCGCTCCCGGGGATCGTCGTCCCCCACCCGGTCCTCGGCGCCGAAGGACTCGTCCGCCTCATACCACCGCGCACCGACCCGGCGGCCCCGCGCCCCGGCGGGCATGATGGGGCCGCATGACCGATGTGACGCCTGATCCGCACTCCGCCCAGCAGGCCTTCCGGGACCTCCTGCACGCCCAGCGGGTATGGGACGTCGAGCTGCCCGCGTTCGATCCCGCCGCCGCGCCCCTCACCCCGCTCCCCCTCTTCCACGCCTGGTTCGCCGGGGCGGTGGCCGCCGGACAGGCCGAGCCGCACACCATGACGCTGGCCACCGTCGACGCCGAGGGACACCCGGACCTGCGGACGCTGATGCTGCACGACGCGGACGACCGTGGCTGGCACTTCGCCACGCACGCCACCAGCGCGAAGGGCCGCCAGCTCGCCGCGCACCCGCACGCGGCGCTCGGCTTCTACTGGCCCGCGCAGGGGAGGCAGGTGCGGGTACGAGGTCCGGTCACCGCCTGCACCCCTGCCGAGAGCCGGGCCGATCTGCATGTCCGCTCGACCGGGGCGCTGGCGTCGGCGCTGGTGGGACGGCAGAGCGAGGTGCTCGGCTCGTACGAGGAGCTGAACCGCGCCTCGGACGCCGCCTGGGAGCGGGCACAGGCGGAACCGGAGGCGGACGTGGCGAGCTGGACGCGGTACGTGGTCGAGCCGCGCGAGGTCGAGTTCTTCCAGGGTGACGCGAGGCGGCGCCACATCCGGCTGCGCTACCGCCGGGACTGCGGGGTGTGGGAGCGGGAGCTGCTGTGGCCGTGACCGGCCCGTCCGACTCACTCGTTCCGTCCGGTTTCATTCCGCTTATCGGGTTCCGACGTAAAAGGAGCACTATGGGAGACAGGTGAGTTGCTGGAGGCATTCCATGACACGAACCCGTTCCCGCTACGCCCCCGACCACGGTCTGACCACGCGCATGGTCACCACCATGTTCCTGATCGGACTGCTGTACGTGATCCTGGTGGGCGTGCTCCTCGCGGTGCTGCGGGGCGCCTGGCCGATCATCCTGATCTTCACCGGCGGCCTGTTCATCGCCCAGTTCTGGTTCAGCGACCGCATCGCCGCATTCAGCATGGGTGCCCGCGAGGTCACCCCGGAGGAAGCACCCGAGCTGCACGGCACCGTCGACCGGATCTGCGCCCTGGCGGACATGCCGAAACCCCGGGTGGCCATCGCCCGGAGCGACGTACCGAATGCCTTCGCCACCGGCCGCGGCGAGAAGACCGCACTCGTCTGCGCCACCACCGGGCTCCTGCGCAGACTCGAACCCGAGGAGCTGGAAGGCGTCCTCGCGCACGAGATGTCGCACGTCGCCCACCGGGACGTCGCCGTCATGACGATTGCCTCGTTCCTCGGCGTCCTGGCCGGCATCGTCACCCGCGTCGCCCTCTGGGGCGGCTTCTCCCGCAGCCGCAGCAGCGACCCCGTCGGCATCGCGATCATGCTGATCCCGTTGATCAGCGCCGTCGTGTACTGCCTGAGCTTCCTGCTCACCCGGCTGCTCTCGCGCTACCGCGAACTCTCTGCCGACCGCGCCGCCGCCCTCCTCACCGGCCGCCCCTCCGCGCTCGCCTCGGCGCTCACCAAGGTCAGCGGCCAGATGGCCAGGATCCCGACGGAGGACCTGCGGAAGGCGGAGCCGTACAACGCCTTCTACTTCGTCCCGGCGTTCTCCTCGAAGGAGAGCCTCAGCCGGCTGCTCTCCTCCCACCCGACCCTCGAACAGCGCCTCGACCAGCTGGCCCGCATCTCCGCCGAACTCGCCCGCCCGTAAGGAACCAGGGAGTCCGCAGTGGGTCTTCTCGACACCATCCTCGGCCGCAGCAAACCGGTCCGCCCCGACCTCGACCAGCTCTTCGCCGTACCGTCCGCCGCCCTCACCCTCCAGGCGGGTGCCGGCTTCACCCCCACCGGACTGGGCTCGGTCTGCTTCGCGGGGGTGGAGGGCGGCACCTTCGCCCGTATCCGGCAGGACGTACAGGAACTGCTCGACGCGGACACGGACCGGGGCGGCATCCCGGTGGAGTTCAGCCAGGACACGTACGGCTACACCTGGCTGCTCTCCCGCCGCTCCCCCGACGATGTGGCCGCCCTGGTAAACGACCTGCACGCGGTCAACACCCTGCTCCAGGACGGCGGCTTCGGCCCGCAGTTGCTCTGCTCGCTGATCGGCTTCCAGGACGCCGAGGGGCGGTCTCTGGCGCTGGTCTACCTGTACAAGCGCGGCACGTTCTATCCGTTCGCCCCGGTGCGGGGCGGCGGCGAAAAGCGCGACAACCAGTTGGAGTTGCAGATCAGGGCGACACTCGGGGACGACCTGCGGGTCGAGAAGGATCTCTCCCGGTGGTTCCCGGTCTGGGGGGCGCCCGGACTGTGAGCCGGGCGCCGAGCCGTTCCGTATCATCAGGTTCATGACTGCTGAGCGCCCGAACTCCGTCAGTCGGCTGCGCGCTTCCGACGCCGACCGTGAAGCGGTGGTGGACCAGTTGAGGGAGGCCGCGGCCGAGGGCCGTATCGACCTCGACGAGCTGGATACCCGGCTTGGCCAGGCGCTGGTCGCCAAGACCTACGCCGAGCTGACGCCCCTCACCGCCGATCTCGGGCCCGCGCCGCAGGACGCGGGGAAGCCGCTGGTCCTCAAGGGCGGCATCCACGGCGCGGTGCGCACCGGGCGCTGGAAGGTGCCTGCGCACATCGATGTGGACGGCGGCATGGGCGGCGCCAGGCTCGACTTCACCCGGACCGACTGCCGACTGCGCGAGATCGAGCTGGAGGTCAACGGGCAGATGGGCGGGGTCAGGATCATCGTGCCCGCGGGCTGGGCCACGGAGACCGACGAGATCGATCCCGGCCTGGGCGGCTTCAAGGACCGGACCACGGACGAAAGGCTCCCGGGCACCCCGCTGATCCGCGTCACCGGCACGGCCGGCATGGGCGGCGTGGTCATCCGCCACCCCAACGTCTGGGAGCGGTGGAAGCTGCGGCGCGCGCTGCGGCGCAGCAAGTCGTTCTGAGTCGTGCCGGGCGAACGGCCGAGTCGGGGCCGGCTCACGGCCGGAAGACCGGGACTGCCTCGCCGCCCTCCTCCTGCCGGAAGGTGACGCGCAGTTCCATACCGATGCCGAGGTCGGACTCTGCGCAGTCGACGATCTCCGTCATCATGCGCGGCCCCTCGGCGAGGTCGACGACGGCCGCCGTGTACGGGACGCGGGCGCCGAACGGCGGCAGGTCGTTCCGATGGACGACGGACCAGGTGTAGAGCGTGGCACGGCCGCTCGCCCGCTCCCAGGTGACGTCCTCGCTCCAGCAGCGCGGGCAGAACTCGCGTGGGTAGTGGTGGGCCCTGCCGCAGGCGTGGCAGCGGCGCAGCAGCAGGTGCCCCTCGGCGGCCGCGTCCCAGTAGGGCCGGGTGAAGTCGTCCGGTTCGGGCAGGTCGAAGCGGGGGGCGGCCGTGGTCATCCGAAGAGTCCGATCACGTCGTCGAGGGACCAGACCTGCCAGGACATGGCGAAGAGGGCGACGAGGGAGATCAGCGCCATCATCGCGTTCTGCCCCTGCTCGGCCCAGTCGTGGATCATCAGCACCAGGTAGAGGAGGTTGAGAAGCAGTCCGCCGAGGAGCGCGACGGGTGTCAGAAAGCCGGCGATCAGGCCGAGCCCCAGGGCGAGTTCGGCGTAGACGACGAGGTAGGCCATGGCCTTGGGGCGGGGCGCGACGATCCGCTGGAAGCCGGTCCGTACCGCCGCCCATCGATGTTTGCCCGCGACGTCCGCCGCCCAGGCGATTCCCGTACCGCGCTCGAACCAGCCCTTCTTGTCCTTGTGCCGCCAGCTCTCCAGCCACCACAGGCCGAGCCCTATTCGAAGGACGGCGAGCCACTCGGCTCCGCCGAGCCAGATCGTCTGCATCGGGGCCCCTCCCACTCAAGGGATCTGACGGTACGTCAGTTCACCCGATCCGGCACCGCCGCGCAAGAGGTGCACAGGACACGGGCCGGACGCACACACTCGTGATCAATTCGCAATCGATTCCGGTCTTGACCGAGACCCATCAAGTAATCGGGCGATTACGCTCCGATCCATGCCCAACAGCACCTCCACCTCCGGCAGTAGTCCCGTGCCCGCGCCCGCCCCCGCGCCCACCGACACCACCGAACACCGGCCCGTCTACGTCGTCGGCGGCGGTCCCGGCGGTCTCGCCGCCGCGGCGGCCCTGCGCGAGCAAGGAGTACGGGCCGTCGTGCTGGAGAAGTCCGGAAGCATCGGCGCGTCATGGCGAGGCCATTACGACCGGCTGCACCTGCACACCACCCGACGCTGGTCCGCGCTGCCGGGGCTCGCGATGCCACGCCGGTTCGGACGCTGGGTGTCCCGCGACCATGTGGTGCGCTACCTGGAGAAGTACGCCGAACACCACGAGCTGGAGGTGGTGACGGGCGTCGAGGTGACCCGCATCGACCGGGCGGCCGACGACACCGGGTGGCAGCTGACCGCGACCGGCGGCCGGGTGCTGACCGGGCGAGCCGTCGTCGTGGCCACCGGCTACAACCACACCCCGCGGATCCCGGACTGGGCCGGCCGCGACACCTTCGCAGGCGAGCTGGTGCACGCCCGCGACTACCGCAACCCCGCCCCGTACGCGGGCAAGGACGTCCTCGTCGTCGGGATCGGCAACACCGGCGCGGAGATCGCCGTGGACCTGGTGGAGGGCGGCGCTTCCCGGGTACGGATCGCGGTACGCACCGTTCCGCACATCGTGCGCCGCTCGACGGCGGGCTGGCCCGCCCAGGCGACCGGCATCCTGGTCCGCAGACTGCCGGTGCGGCTGGTCGACCGGGCCGGCCGGCTGATGGCCAAGGCCGCCGTGCCCGACCTCGCCGAACAGGGTCTGCCCCGCCCGGACACGGGCCTCTATTCACGGGTCAAGGACGGCGCCATCCCGGTCCAGGACGTGGGGCTGATCGACGCCGTGCGGGGCGGCCGCGTGGTGCCGGTGGCAACGGTTGAGTCGTTCGACAAGGAAGCGGTCGTGCTGGCCGACGGGACCCGGATCACCCCGGACGCGGTGATCGCGGCGACCGGCTACCGGCGGGCTCTGGAACCGCTGGTCGGACACCTCGACGTGCTGGACGCACGCGGGCGGCCGGTGGTGCACGGCAGCCGCACACCGAAGCACGCACCCGGGCTCTACTTCACCGGGTTCACCAATCCGATCAGCGGCATGTTCCGCGAAATGGCCCTGGACGCACGGAAGATCGCCAGGAAGCTGGCGAAGGACACCGGCCACCGCCGCCCCTGACCCGGACCTTTTGGCCGCGTCGACATCACCACCGGGCAGCCCGCGGGCCCGCCTGCCCGGCAATCCGTGCATGGAGAAGGGCCTCCACAGCCGTGGAGGCCCTTCTCGCTTCTGCCGGGCCCTACTTGGTGAAGGTGAAGTACTTCCAGGCGCCGTGGGTGGTGGAGTTCACGTTGTCGCCGGAGGAGTTGTTGACGTAGGAGGAGCGCATGCGCATCCGGTAGCCGGTGTCGTGCGTGCCGCCGAGCGTCACGACGGACTTCCCGCTGGTGCCGAGCTTGAAGTACTGCCAGCCCGCGTCGTACCACTTGCCCTGGTAGTAGATCTCCAGGCTCAGCTTCTGGGAGCGGCCCTTGTAGTACGTCATGGTCGTGGTGAAGACCGGGTCGGTCTTCTTGTGGAAGTACGCGTACGAGGTCGAGCCGATCTTCGCCGTCTTGTACTGCTTGGCGACCGACGTGGAGACCTTGACCTTGGCGTACGCGACGGACTTCGCGGTCTTCGACGCGTAGCGGGCGTCGCCCGCGAAGACGGCGGTGACCGTGGTGTCACGGGTCATGTCCACGGTGGCGGACAGGTTGCCCTTGGAGTTGACCGTGCCCCGCTTGACCAGCTTCTTCGGCTTGTCCGTGCCGAACGGGTCGGCCCAGATCTCGACCGTCCGGTTCTTGTACGTCGTACCGAGGTGCGCCGTGAACGAGACATCGGCGCCGTACGAGTACAGGGCGCCGTTGTGGTTCAGCGTCAGCGAGGGCGTCGCCCGCGAGACGGCGACCGAGGCGGACGCGGAGGCCGTGGTGTGCGTGGCGTCACCTGCGTACTGCGCGGTGTAGGTGACATCACCGCCTGCGGGCGGGGTGTCCGTGAACGAGAACGCGCCGTTCGCGGCGACCGTGCTCGTACCGAGCGACTTGCCCTTCGGGCTGTCGAGGTCGGTACGGATGACCGTGACCTTCGCGTCCGCCGGGAACGGCTTGTCGGAGGTCAGCCTCCCGGTGGCGTCGAGCTGCTTGCCGCGGGTCGCCCGGGCGGGAGCGGAGACGGTCGCCGTGACCGGGTAGCGGGCGGCGTCGTCGAGGACGCGGAGGTACGTCTTGCCCTGTCCCCGGGCGATGGCGAACAGCCGACTGCCGTCCGGCGCCCAGCTCAGCCCCTGGGCGGCGATGATGTCGCCACCGGACGCGGACGCGCCGTACGTGTACGTGCGGAACGGCTCCGTCATGCCCGGCTTGAAGACGAAGACGTCCTTGTCGTACGGGCTGTCGGCGGCCAGGGCGACCGTGCCGTCCGGTGCGATGGCGGCGGAGTCGGGGCCGTACGCGTCGATCGGGTAGCCGCCGGTGCGGGTCAGGTCACCGGCGTTGATCGCGGTCGCCTCGTAGGAGGAGGTACCCGAGGTGGTGACGATCTGCGCGCCGTCGGCACTGAGCGCGAAGTCCGCCATATCGCTGCGGGCATCGGCCTGCGTCCCCTCCTTGCGCAGGACGGGGGCGCCGGTGGACACGTCGTACACGGCCAGCTCCGACCAGGTGCCGTGGAATCCGAGCACCAGGGTGTTCCCGGCGGACTCCAGCTCGGGGGCACCGGTCCACGCATTGCCGGGGAGCTGGTCGAGAGCGATCTCGGGGGTGCCCTGCGCGGGGTCGAACGAGCCCAGGTTGCGCGAGGACTCCTGCCCGTACGCGAACCAGACCCGGCCGCCCGCCACCGCTACGGTCTGCGGATCGGTGTTCTCGCCGGTGGCGTACCGGGCGGCCGCGGTCGAGCCGGTCGTCTCGATGGCCACGACGGCGTCGGCGCCCGGGAGGGCCGCGTAGACGAATCCGGAGTCGGGCGAGATCGCCAGATCCCGCACGCCGGAGAGATCCGGGACGGTTGCCACGACCTGGCCCGTGTAGTCGGTGACGACGACCTTGTTGCCGGTCGGGTCGCTGATGTACACCCGCTTGTGGACGCCGTCCACGGCGATGTCGCCGTACGAGGTGATCGGCAGGGCGCCGGCGGAGTCGGCCGCCGCCGGTCCTGCGGTGCCGACGGCCATGACCGTCGAACTGAAAAGGACCGCGAGCGCGGTCGCCACGGTGCGCATGCGCACGTTGATGAACCCCCAGGGAGAAACCCGGTTCGGTCGGCCGGGTGACGAGTCGGGCCGCGCGACACCCACACATCGTCATGTGAAGAACGTGAAGACAACGTGAAGGGCGCGGCCGCACGCGCAGCGTATGTCATGACTGCGGCAAATGGGGAGAGGTTCCTGTGGGGCGGCTGTGCGGCCCGGGGCCCGACGCGCCGCCGGCCCCCGGACCTCGGGCACGCAAAGGGGCGGGGAATCCCGGCCAGGGCCCGTCCAGCCTTTGCCTTCCTACCCATTCCTGACGGAGCGTCAGTTCAGTAACCTGACAAGGCGTCAGCTAATTGGATACGGGCGCCCCGAGCCCGGACGGACCTCTAGCAGGAGTGGGCGGAACGATGCTTGGATCGACTCACGGCACCCTCACCACACACTTCCGCGCCCGGGTGGTGGCCTGCGGCGAGGAGCCGCACGCCGCCGTCCACTGCATGACGGCCGCCGCCGCGGAAGGCGATCTCGACGTCAGCGGCCGCCCGCTGCACGCGCCCGTGCCCGACCTGGACCGGTTCTTCCGGCCCGAGTCCGTCGCCGTCATCGGGGCATCCGACACCGAGGGCCGGCCCCGTACCGGCATCACCCGGCAGCTCGTCGCCTGGGCCGAGCGGGTCGGGGCACGCCTGCACCCGGTCCATCCCACCCGGGAGTCCGTCTTCGGCCGCCCCTGCTCTCCTTCCGTCGCGGACCTGCCGGAGCAGGTCGATCTGGCGGTGCTGCTGGTCGGCGACCCGCTCCCGGTGATCGAGGAACTCGGGCAGGCCAAGGTGAAATTCGCGGTCGCCTTCGCCTCCGGGTTCGCCGAGACCGGCGAAGAGGGCGCCGCCGCCCAGGCGCGGCTGGCGGCCGCGGTGGAGCGGTCGGGGCTGCGGCTGCTCGGGCCGAACACCAACCTCAACGCGTTCGAGGCGTTCCGGGACGACCTCGACGGGCCGGCGATCGCCCTGATCACCCAGTCCGGCCACCAGGGCCGCCCCGTCTACACACTCCAGGAGCTGGGCGTACGGCTGTCGCACTGGGCGCCCACGGGCAACGAGGCGGATCTGGAGACGGCCGACTTCATCTCGTACTTCTCGCAGCGCCCCGAGGTCGGGGCCATCGCCTGCTACGTGGAAGGGCTCAAGGACGGGCGTTCCTTTCTGCTCGCCGCCGACCGGGCGGCACGGGCCGGGGTTCCGGTCGTGGCGGTCAAGGTGGGGCGTACGGAGACGGGGGCCAGGACGGCCGCGTCACACACCGGCAAGCTGACCGGCGCCGACCAGGTGGTGGACGCGGCGATGCGGCAGTTCGGCGTGATCCGGGTGGACGGGCTCGACGAACTCCAGGACACCGCGGCCCTGCTGGCCCGGGCACGGAAACCGCAGGCCGACGGGGTCGTCGTGTATTCGATCTCGGGCGGCACGGGCGCGCACTTCTCGGACCTCGCAACGGGGGCGGGACTGAAGCTCCCCACCCTGTCCGAGGAGAAGCAGCGCGAGCTGCACGAGTGGATTCCCGGCTATCTGAACGTGGCGAACCCGGTCGACAACGGCGGGCATCCGGTCGGCGACTGGCGCGGCCGGAAGATCATCGACGCTCTCCTCGCCGACCCGGACGTCGGGGTGCTGATCTGCCCGATCACCGGCCCGTTCCCCCCGATGAGCGACAGGCTCGCGCAGGACCTGGTGGACGCGGCGGAGACCACGGACAAGCTGGTGTGCGTGGTGTGGGGATCGCCGGTCGGTACGGAGGACGCGTACCGCACGACGCTGCTCGGCTCGTCGCGCGTCGCCACCTTCCGCACGTTCGGCAACTGCATCACCGCCGTGAAGGCCTATCTGGACCACCACCGGTTCGCCGGCTCGTACCGCTCGCCCTTCGACGAGGCGCCGCGCACGCCGTCGCCCTCGTTCCGCAAGGCGCAGGCCCTGATGCGTCCGGGCCACCAGCTGAGCGAGCACGCGGCGAAGCAGCTTCTGCGGGCGTACGGCATCCGCGTCCCGCGCGAGCAACTGGTCACCAGCGCGGCGGCGGCCGTCCGGGCGGCGGGCCTGGTCGGCTACCCGGTCGTCATGAAGGCGTCCGGCGCGCGGCTGGCCCACAAGACGGAGCTCGGTCTGGTCAAGGTCGGGCTCACCTCCGCCAGCCAGGTCCGCGACGCGTACCGCGAACTGACCGACATCGCCCGCTACGAGGGCATCGAGCTGGACGGCGTCCTGGTCTGCCAGATGATCGAGCGGGGCGTCGAAATGATGGTCGGCGTCACGCACGATGCCCTGTTCGGGCCGACGGTGACGGTCGGGCTCGGCGGCGTCCTCGTGGAGGTGCTGCACGATGCGGCGGTGCGGGTGCCGCCGTTCGGCGAGGACCAGGCGCGGGCGATGCTCGGCGAACTGCGCGGCCGGGCCCTGCTGGAAGGCGTACGCGGCGGACCGCCGGTGGATGTCGACGCGCTCGTCGAGGTCGTGCTGCGCGTCCAGCGGATGGCACTGGAACTGGGCGACGACCTCTCCGAACTGGACATCAACCCGCTGATGGTGCTGGGCCGCGGGCAGGGCGCGGTGGCGCTGGACGCGCTCGCCGTCTGCCGCTGACCCCCCACGCCACCTGCCGAGGAGCCGCCTCATGCCGTCCTCCCCCGAAGACACCCCCGGGTCCGCCGACCCGCTTGACTCATTGGTACTCCACGCCACTGACAACGGCGTCTCATGGATCACTCTCAACCGCCCCGAAGCGATGAACGCCGTCACCTGGAACCAGCGCGAACGCCTCATCGCCCTCCTCTCCCGGGCCTCCGCCGACCCGGCGGTCCGGGCCGTCGTCCTGACCGCCACCGGCCGCGGCTTCTGCGCGGGCGCCGACCTGCGCGGGGTCCCGTCCACGGGCGACCGGGTCCCCGGCGATGTGGCCCGCACCATCCGGCTCGGCGCGCAGCGCCTGATCGCGGCGGTCCTGGACTGCGAGAAGCCGGTGATCGCGGCCGTCAACGGCACGGCGGCCGGCATCGGCGCACACCTGGCGTTCGCCTGCGACCTGGTACTGGCCGCCGACTCGGCGAAGTTCATCGAGGTGTTCGTACGCCGCGGTCTCGTACCGGACGGCGGCGGCGCGTACCTGCTGCCCCGCCTGATCGGACCGCAGCGTGCCAAGGAGCTGATGTTCTTCGGCGACGCACTCCCCGCGGCGGAGGCGGAACGCCTGGGCCTGGTCAACCGGGTGGTCCCGGCCGAGGAGTTGACGGAGATGGCCCGCGCATGGTCGCAACGCCTGGCGGACGGTCCGACCCGTGCCCTCGCCCTCACCAAACAGCTGGTCAACGCATCCCTGGACGCCGACCGTGCAACGGCGTTCGCCGCCGAGGCAATGGCCCAGGAGATCAACATGACGACGCGGGACGCGGGCGAGGGAGTGGCGAGCTTCGTGGAACGCCGCGCACCGAAGTACCGGGGGCTGTGACGATCCGGGCTCAGCCCTTCCGATCTGACGCTCCGTCAACTTAACTGGGAGATGTGATGGGACACGCAGGCATGGCCGCCACCGCCGTCCGGTACCTCAGGTCCGTCGGCGCCGCCACAACCGCCGGCCCGGCACCGGTCGATCCGCTGCCGCGCCCCGATCTGCGGGCCGTCGCCGACGACGAGCGGCTGCCCGTCGATCCGACCGAATTCCGGCGCGTGCTCGGTCACTTCGCGACCGGTGTCACCGTCGTCACCGCCCACGCCCCGGACGGCCCTGCGGGGTTCGCCTGCCAGTCGTTCGCCTCGCTCTCCCTCGACCCGCCGCTGGTCACCTTCATGGTCGCCCGCACGTCGACGACCTGGCCACGCATCGCCCGCGCCGGGGCGTTCTGCGTCAACATCCTGGGCGCGGAGCAGGACGCGTTGTGCCGGGGCTTCGCGGTGAGCGGGGCCGACAAGTTCGCCGGGGTGACGTACGGGGCCGCTCCCGCGACCGGGTCGCCGCTGCTGGCCTCCGTACCGGCCTGGGTCGACTGCCGCATCCAGGCCGTCCACACGGGCGGCGACCATCTGATCGTGGTCGGGCGGGTGGAGGCGCTGGGGGCGGCGGACGGGGTCGCTCCGCTGCTGTTCCACCGGGGGGCGTTCGGCCGCTTCAGCGGGTGAGCGTGTACCGGCGTGGTGCGTCGATGTCGACGTACTGCCGGCCGGGCTTCGGACTTCGCGCACGGCTCGGCGACCGCCTCAGCCGGTGCCGGTCAGCGCCGCCGGCTCCGGGGTCTGCGCCTGCCGCCGGATCACCAGCGCCATCAGCGCCGCCGTCGCGCACAGCGCCCCCGACGCGTACCAGACCATGTCGTACGAGCCGAACACGTCGCGCGCCACACCGCCCAGGAACGCCACCAGTGCTGCGCCGACCTGGTGGGAGGCGAGGACCCAGCCGAAGACGATCGCGCTGTCGTCGCCGTACTGTTCGCGGCACAGGGCCAGTGTCGGCGGGACCGTGGCCACCCAGTCCAGGCCGTAGAACACGATGAAGAAGACCATCGGCGGGTGCACCGTCGGCGCCATCAGCATCGGCAGGAAGAGCAGCGAGATGCCGCGCAGCGCGTAGTAGACGGCGAGCAGCCGGCGGGCGTCGAAGCGGTCGGTGAGCCAGCCGGAGAAGATCGTGCCGATGATGTCGAAGACCCCGATGACGGCGAGCAGCGAGGCGGCTGCCGTGATGGGCATGCCGTGGTCGTGGGCCGACGGCACGAAGTGCGTACGGATCAGGCCGTTGGTCGATGCGCCGCAGATCGCGAACGTGCCCGCCAGCAGCCAGAACGGTCCGGTGCGGGCGGCGTCGAACAGCACGCGTACGGTACGGGCCGCCGCGCCCCGGGCGGGCGCCGGCTTCTCCACGTACGAGCCGCCGTAGGGGGCCAGGCCCAGATCGGCCGGGTGGTCGCGCATCAGGAGCCAGACGAACGGGACGACGACGAGCGCGGCCAGCGCGACGGTCACCGAGGCCGGCCGCCAGCCGTGCTCCTCGACGATCCAGGCGCACAGGGGCAGGAAGACCAGTTGGCCGGAGGCGCCGGCCGCGGTGAGGATGCCGGTGACCAGGCCGCGCCTGGCGACGAACCAGCGGTTGGTGACCGTTGCCGAGAAGGCCAACGCCATCGAGCCGGTACCGAGACCGACGAGCAGGCCCCAATAGATCATCAGCTGCCAGGAAGCCGTCATCCAGACACTGGCCAGGGCCCCCGCCGCGACCGTGGACAGGGCCACGACGACGACCCGGCGGATGCCGAACCGGTCCATCAGCGCGGCGGCGAACGGCGCGGTCAGTCCGTACAGCGCCATGTCGATCGAGACGGCCAGCCCGATCTCCCCGCGCGACCAGCCGAACTCCGTGTGCAGCGGGTCGATGAGGAGGCCGGGCAGGGAGTTGAACGCGGCGCCGCCGATGATCGTCACGAACGTGACGACGGCGACGATCCAGGCACGGTGGATGCGCAGGCGGGACGGCGTGCGGTCGGCCGGGCGGGCGTCGTCCTGCGCGGGACCTGCGGCGGCGCTATCGGTTGTCTGGGTCACGTCACCCAGCATCCGGCCCCGGGGCATCTCTTCACGAGTGGCCCGAGGGACATGGTTCGTAGGGATCGGGCCATGGGGGAAGGCGTACGATCATCCGTCGGCCGGGGCGAACGCTCACCCGGCCGAATGAGACGGACGAGCCGATCGAACCGGGGGATCTCATGCAATGGGTCGCGCGTCAGCAGTTCCATCACCGTTCCGCACTGATGCAGGCGTGGGGCGCAGGACTGCTGCTCATCGCCGCCGGGCTCTGGATCTGGCTGGCGTTCCTGCTGGTGGATCAGGCGGACGCGTACTGCTACCGCGTCACCATGCAGTGCACGGTGGTGTCGGAACTGCCCAAGCAGCTCACCGTCCTGGCGGTCTGCGGACCGCTCTCCGTCCTCGGCTCCGCGCTGCTCGTCGGTGGCAGTGTGCGCAGGCAGACCAGTGCGCACGTCTTCCAGGTCATCGAGATGCAGAAGTCCGAGGAGCGGGACCGGCAGAAGCGCTGACGGTCGTCGGCCCGGCCGGACTGCAGCCGTCCGGGCAGCCGCCACGCGGTGCGCGGACCGGGCCCCCGCCCCGGTCGCCCGGCTCACCCGATCCGCTCCAGGCGGCGGATCGGGCGGGCTGCCAGCAGCACCCCCACCACCAGCGCGTTGATCACCGCTCCGGCCAGCAGCACTTCCGAAGCGCCCACCGCGTCCGCGACCGGTCCCGCCAGCGCGCGGCCCGCCGCCAGCATCAGCAGGGAGCCCGCCACGTCGTAGGCGTGCAGCCGGTTCAGGGCCTCCGGCGGGACGTGCGTCTGGACCGTCGTCGACCACATCACCAGCCAGAACGCGAACACCGCGCCCGCCACGAACTGCCCGACCCCCAGCGCGAACACCGGCATCCCGAGACCGAGCACCACCAGGTTCACGCACACCCCGGTCAGGGCGATCGCGCCCGCCGCGAGCGGGCGGCGCGGTCTCAGCCGCAGGGCCAGCAGGCCGCCGAGCACGCTGCCCGCACCGTTCACCGCCATCATCACGCCGTACGTGCCCGAGCCGTGCGCCTCGGTGACCTCGACCGCGGTCAGCGGGAGCATCGGGCCCATCACGGTGAAGCCGTACACCGTCCAGATCGCGATCACTCCCCACAGCCAGCTGCGCGCCCTGAATTCCCGCCAGCCATCGACCAGTTCGGCGACGAATGTGCCGCGTGGCGCCTCGTCGGACGGCATCGGGGCGAGGCGCAGCAGGAAGAGGCAGGCGCCGGAGACCGCGAACGTCGACGCGTTCGCCGCGTACACCGCTCCGGCGCTCGCCAACCCGACCAGCAGCCCCGCGAAGGCAGGACCGGCCATGGTCATCAGCGCCTCGGAGACCCGGAGCACCGCATTGCCGCGCTGCACGTCGAGCGCCACCCGGGGCACCGTCGATGCGACGCCCGGCTGGAAGAGCGCGGCGCCGACGCCGGCCACCGAGCTCAGTGCGTACACCGCCCACAGCGGCGGGTTGCCGGTGGCGAAGGAGATGGCCAGCACGGACGCCCCGACCAGCCGCAGCGCGTCGGCGATGATCATCATCCGGCGTGGGGTGAACCGATCCGCCAGTACGCCGCCGAAGAGCACGAAGAGGGCCAGCGGCCCCATCCAGGCGGCCAGCGCGAAGCCCACCGAGGAGTGCGGCCGGCCGGCCCCCAGCAGACCCGCGGTGAGCGCCACGGGGATCATGCCGTCGCCGAAGAGTGCGGCGGTACGGGCGATGAAGAAGAGCCGGAAGTTACGGTTCCAGAGCTCGCTTCCCGGTCGGTCGTCGTCCCATCGCGCAGCCAGGGGCGGCAAGGAAGCCGTGGGGCCGATGGAGGACGAAGGGGATGGGGCGCTCTCGCGGGTCGCGCCGGGAATGCACTCGTGCTCTGCTGACTTTTCCTTCACGTCAGTGACATGTATCAGTTTAAGGTCTATACCACTAGGGGTGAAGGGAGTCCGCCATGCGGCATCGAGTCGTCGTCCTGGCCCTCGACGGGCTGCTCCCTTTCGAACTGGGCATCCCACAAAGGATTTTCGGCCGGGCGTACGGATCCGAGCCCGGTGACCGGGGACGGCAGCTGTACGAAGTCGTGACCTGTTCCGTCCGCCCACCTGGTCCGGTGTCCACCGACGCGGACTTCACCATCACCGTGGAACGTGGCCCCGAGGCGCTGGCCACCGCCGACACGGTCGTCATCCCCGCTTCCTACGAGCTCGGCCCCGTCTACGAAGAGGGCAGGCTGACGGACGAACTGGCCGCCGCGTTCGCGTACATCAGGCCGGGCACCCGCCTGGTCTCGATCTGCACGGGCAGTTACGTCCTCGCCGCCGCCGGACGTCTCGACGGACGCCCCGCCACCACGCACTGGTCGTCCGCCGACCACTTCCAGCAGCTGTTCCCGCAGGTCCGGGTCGACCCCGACGTCCTGTTCATCGACGACGGGGACGTCCTCACATCCGCCGGGGTCGCCGCCGGGATCGACCTCTGCCTGCACATCGTGCGCCGCGACCACGGCACGGCCGTCGCCAATGACGTCGCCCGCCGCACGGTCGTGCCGCCGCACCGCGACGGCGGGCAGGCCCAGTACATCCAACGCCCGGTCCCCGAGGCTCAGTTCGCGACCACGACGAGCGCGCGGGCCTGGGCGCTCGGGCGGCTCGACCGGCCGATCCTGCTGCGCGACATGGCGCAGCAGGAGTCGATGAGCGTACGGACGTTCACCCGCCGGTTCCGGGAGGAGGTCGGGATCAGTCCGGGGCAGTGGCTGACCCAGCAGCGGGTGGAGCGGGCACGGGGGCTCCTGGAGGCCACGGACCTGTCGATCGACCAGGTGGCGCGGGAAGCGGGGTTCGGGACGGCGACGTCGCTGCGCCAGCACATCCAGGCGGCGTTGGGCGTGTCACCGACGATGTACCGGCGGACGTTCCGCGCGGGGGCGGTCGGTCGGTGAGGGCGCGGATGCGGCGCCCGAGGAGCTAGAACACCAGCACGCCGCGCGCCACCCGCCCGTGGTGCGCGTCGTCCGCCGCCTTCGCGAAGTCCTCCACCGGGTACGTCTCCGTCACCAGCTCGTCGAGGAGCAGCCGGCCGTCCCGGTACAGGTCCGCGTAGAGCGCGATGTCGCGCTGCGGGCGCGAGGAGCCGTACCGGCAGCCCAGGATCGACTTGTCCAGGTACATCGACGAGACCAGGAACGACGCCTCCGCCGTCGCCGCCGGGACACCCAGCAGGATCGCCTGGCCGTGCCGGTCCAGGAGATCGATCGCCTGCCGGATCAGTTCCGTGCGGCCCACGCACTCGAAGGCGTGGTCGGCACCGGTCGGCAGGATCTCGCGCACGCCGTCCGCCGACGGCAGGAAGTGCGTCGCGCCGAACTGCCGTGCCACCGCCTCCTTCGCCGGGTTGGCGTCCACCGCGACGATCGTCAGCGCGCCCGCGATCCGCGCACCCTGGATCACATTGAGCCCGATGCCGCCGGTGCCGATCACGACGACCGTGTCACCCCGGTCGACCTTCGCCCGGTTGAGCACGGCGCCGACTCCCGTCAGCACACCGCAGCCGATCAGGGCGGCCGACGTCAGCGGGATGTCGGCGGGGATCTTCACCGCCTGCACGGCCTTGACTAGGGTCCGTTCGGCGAAGGCCGAGTTGGAGGCGAACTGGTACAGCGGCTTGCCACCCCGCGAGAACGGCTGCCCGGGCATCCCGATCGCCTTGCGGCACATCGTCGGCCTGCCCCGGTCGCACTGGGCGCACGCGCCGCAGCTGGCCAGCGTGGACAGCGAGACATGGTCGCCGGGCGCGACATGCGTGACGCCCGCGCCGATCGCCTCCACCACGCCCGCACCCTCGTGCCCGAGCACCACCGGCAGCGGGAACGGAATGGTCCCGTCCACGACCGACAGATCGCTGTGGCACAGGCCGGCGGCCGCCACCGAGACGAGCACCTCGCCGGGTCCCGGGTCACGTATCTCCAGGTCGTCGACGACCTCGGTCTGCTTGCCGTCGAAGACGACGCCTCTCATCTCGGCTCCCTCGGTAGGCCGAGCACCCGCTCGGCGATGATGTTCCGCTGGATCTCGTCCGAGCCGCCGTAGATGGTGTCGGACCGGGTGAACAGGAACAGGCGCTGTGCCTCGTCGAGTTCGTACGGTGTGGTGGGCGACCAGTCGTCCGGGCCCACGGCTGCGGCGGCGCCCCTGATCTCCACGGCCAGCTCGCCGAGCCGTTTGTGCCAGCCGCCCCAGAGCAGTTTGGCGACGCTCGGGGCGCCCGCGTCGCCGGAACCGCCCAGGGTGCGCAGGGCGTTCCAGCGCATGGTCTTCAGCTCGGCCCACTGCCGGACGAGCCGTTCGCGCAGTACGGCGTCGGCGACCGCACCGCCGGCGACGGCGGCCCGGACCACACGGTCCAGCTCGGCGGCGAAACCGATCTGCTGGACCAGGGTGGAGACGCCCCGCTCCAGGGCGAGCAGCCCCATGGCGACGGTCCAGCCGTTGCCCTCGCCGCCGACCACCTCCTCGGCGAGCGCGCCGTCGAAGAAGACCTCGTTGAACTCGCTCGTCCCGGACATCTGGCGGATCGGGCGCACCTCGACACGGCCCGGCTGGTCCATCGGCACCAGCAGGAACGACAGTCCGTGGTGGCGCTGCGAGCCCGGGGTGGTGCGGGCGAGGACGAAGCACCAGTCGGCGTCCTGAGCGAGCGAGGTCCAGATCTTCTGGCCGCTGACGATGTACCGGCCGGTGCCGTCCGGCACGGCGCCGGTCCGCACCCCGGCGAGGTCGGAGCCGGCGCCGGGTTCGCTGTAGCCCTGGCACCAGAGCTCCTCGCCCCGGGCGACGGCGGGGAGGAACCGCTGCTTCTGCGACTCGGTCCCGTACGCGATGAGGGTGGGGGCGAGGAGGTTCTCGCCGATGTGGCCGACGCGGGCGGGGGCGGTGGTGCGCGCGTACTCCTCCGCCCAGGCGACCTGCTGGGTGAGGGTGGCGTGCCGGTTTCCGTAGCCGGCCGTCCCGGTGTCCCAGCCGAGGCCGATCCAGCCGGCGTGGCCCAGCTCCCGCTCCCAGGCGCGGCCGCCCTCGGTGGCGCAGGGCTGTGCGAGGTGGGCCTCCAGCCAGGACCGGGCCTCCTGGCGGAAGGTGTCGTCCGCCGCGTCGAACGCGAAGTCCACGTCCACTCCTTGGGGTCGGGCGGAAAATCCAGCCCCTCAGTCGGCCGAGGAGCGGGGTCCGGGGCGGGGCCCCGGTGGGAGGTCACGCGTTGGGCCTCGTCCTCGCCGCCGCCGCGGCCGCCATCGCCTCCAGCTGCGCCAGCATCGGCATCGGATCCACCCCCACCGTCCCCGGCAGGAAGTCGGCGATCCGCTCCGGCGTCCAGGCCCCTTCCGCGTACCCCGCCCGCAGTTCCCTCGGCTGCGCCCAGACCGCGATCTTCGGGCCGGCGATCGTGTAGACCTGGCCGGTGATCTTCTCCTCGCGGGCCCGATCGCTCAACAGGTAGACGACGAGTGCGGCCACGTCCTCCGGTTCGCCGATCTCCTTCAGTTCCATCGGGACGTTCGCGGACATCCGGGTCCGGGCCACCGGGGCGACCGCGTTCGCCGTGACGCCGTACTTGTGCAGTCCGAGCGCCGCGCTCCGGACGAGCGAGATGATCCCGCCCTTCGCGGCGCTGTAGTTGGCCTGGGCGACACTGCCCTGATGGTTGCCGCTGGTGAAGCCGACCAGTGTGCCGCCGCCCTCCTGCTTCCGCATGACCGCCGCGGCCGCCCGGAAGACGGTGAAGGTGCCCTTCAGGTGGGTGGCGACGACCGGGTCCCACTCCTCCTCGGACATGTTGAACAGCATCCGCTCGCGCAGGATCCCGGCCACGCAGACGACCCCGTCGATCCGCCCGAACCGCGCCAGCGCCGTGTCCACGATCCGCTGTCCGCCCGCCATCGTGGAGATGTCGTCGGCCACCGCGACGGCCTCGCCGCCCGCCGCCTCGATCTCCTTGACGACGGACTCGGCTATCTCGCTGCTCGGTTCGCCGCCCTCGATGGAGACGCCGTAGTCGTTGACGACGACCCGGGCCCCCTGTGCCGCCGCGGCCAGCGCGACCGCTCGTCCGATGCCACGGCCGGCACCGGTCACGGCCACCACCTTGCCTGCCAAGAAGTTCCCCATGCCCGGCCCCTTCCCGCGGTTTCTGACGGACCGTTAGATTTTATGGGTAGTCGGCTCCGTCAGCACAAGACCGGCGACCCATCGATTCCAGGAGGCCCCCATGCCGCTGCCGGCCGAGTTCCACGAGATCGCCGAGCGCGTGAACAACTGGGGGCGCTGGGGCGCGGACGACGAGATCGGGACGCTCAACCTGATCACCGACGCGGTGGTACGGGACGCGGCGGCGACCGTCCGCACCGGGCAGCGGATACCTCTCGCGCTCGCCCTCCAGCAGGACGGTGTGCAGAGCGGGCTGATTCCGGGGCGGGTCAATCCGCTGCATGCCATGGTCCAGATCAATCAGGAGATCTTCGGCCCCGGCACGGTCGCCACCAGCGACGACGTCGTGACGCTCGGCCTGCAGGCCGCCACCCACTGGGACGCGCTCACGCACGCCTCGCACTCCGGGCAGATCTACAACGGCCGCCCCGCCGACACCGTCACCGCGCACGGCGGCGCACAGTTCAGCTCCATCGCCGCACCCCCGCACCTCGTCTCACGCGGCGTACTGCTGGATGTGGCGCGCGCCCGCGGCGTGGACCGGCTGCCCGGCGACCATGCCGTGACCCCGGAGGACCTGGACGCGGCGGAGGAGTTCGGCGGGATCCGGGTCCGGGCCGGTGACATCGTCCTCGTACGGACCGGGCAGATCCAGGTCTACCTGGCGGGCGACAAGCACGCGTATGCCTATCCGTCGCCCGGTCTGTCGATCCGGACGCCCGAGTGGTTCCACGCGCGCGATGTCGCCGCGGTCGCCAATGACACACTGACCTTCGAGATCTTCCCGGCGGAGATCGAGGATCTATGGCTGGGCGTGCATGCGCTGGACCTGGTCGAGATGGGCATGCTGCAGGGCCAGAACTGGAATCTGGAAGGGCTGTCCACAGCCTGTGCGGAGGCGAAGCGCTACGGCTTTCTGCTCTCCGCGATGCCGGAACCGTTCGTCGGCGCCACCGGCACCCCGGTCGCCCCGGTGGCCGTCCTGTGACCGCTATGCGGGATGGGTGACGACGGCGGGCGACGGCTCATGCAGGCCGGCCCCGTGTGCCCCCACCTGCATCTGGACCTGCACCACGGGCGCCCCGCGGTCCACCTCGCACCAGATCTGCTTGCCGGCGCCTTCCGGCTGCCAGCCCCAGCGGTCGGCAAGGCCGTCGACCAGCTCCAGGCCCCGGCCGCCGGTGTCCTCGCCCGCCGCGTGCCGCTGCTGCGGCGGACGGCAGCTGGTGTCGGCCACCTCGACCCGTACGGTCCCGGCCGTCCCCGCCGTTTCGGCCGCGCCGAACAGCATGCGCAGCACGGCCGGACAGCCGGTATGGACGACCGCGTTGGTGACCAGCTCCGAGATCAGCAGGATGAGCGTCTCGGCCAGCGGCTCGTCGTCCCTTATCCCGGACCCGACCAGTCTCGACCGCGCCCACCTGCGGGCCCGCCCGACCTCTGCGGGATCCGGCCCGACCTCCAACTGAACCTGAAGCACCTGCACCGCTCACACCATCCGAACCGGCGGACACATCGCCTCGCGCCTCCTCAGGGTCACGGAACGTGATTCCCTTACGAGACAGCATGGTTGACGTACAGTCACCGCAACAAGCGCTTCGGGCATATTCCAGCGCGAAGGAGTACGCGTGGTGCATACTGTGCGACGCACGCTGCGGGGGGTCGAACAGAAGCACACAGAGGGCGCGGGAATCGCCCCACGGGCAGGCCCGGCGCTTCTGACAGGAACGCGAGCAGGGCACCTCGGCCGGACCGCAGTCGCCCCACGGGCAACACCCGGATCGCCAGGTTCCACAACCACTCGCATCCAACGGAGCGTACCCGAGCCGACGGCAACTGCGGCCCGTGACGAATCACGCAAAGGACACAAGCCGGTATCGGCACTTACCGACTGCACTGCGTAACTCCGCAGCGTGAAGTTCAGGGGTCTTTCGCGTGACATACATGCACTCGGCACTCATCGTCCCGACCCCAGCCGCACGCGCACCCGGTCAGCCGTCGGTCCGCCGTGCGCTCAGCACAGATCGGCCGCAAGCGCCTCCTCGGCCTCGGCCGCCGTCAGCCACTGCCCGGCCCGCAGCCACGCCCGCTTGAGGTGCAGATGTACGTCCGCCTCCCAGGTGAAGCCCATCCCGCCGTGCACCTGGAGACAGTCCCGCGCATTGCGGACGGCCGCCTCGTCGGCGAGCAGTTTCGCGCCGGCGATCTCGACCGGGTCCGCGGTCACGGCCGCCGCGTACACCGCGGCCCGGGCCAGCTCGGCACGTACCAGCATCTGGGCGCACAGGTGTTTGACCGCCTGGAAGGCGCCGATCGGTGAGCCGAACTGCTCACGCCCACGGGCGTGTTGAACAGCCATCTCGATGGTGCGGGCGGCGCTGCCGAGCTGCTCGGCGGCGGACAGCAGGGTGCCTTCGCGCCGGAACCGCGCCGCCCCGCCCCCGGGCAGGGGGTCCCCGAGCGCGGCCGGGGCCGTCACACGGTGCAGCGGCGTGAGCGGATCGAGTGACCGTACGGGGCGGGCGGCGCCCCGTACGAGCGCGCGCAGCGCAGCCCCCTCCAGCACCCGCACCTCCCCGCCCACCACGGCGATCAGTGCGTCCGCCGCCCCCAGGTGGGCGACCGGGCGGCCCTCGTCCAGCACCGCGACCACCGTCCCGCCCTCCGCCGCCCCCTTCACCGCACCGGCGGCGAGATGGGTGGCCGCCAGCGGCCCGGGCAGCAGCACCCGCCCCGCCTCCTCGAACAGCAGGACGGCCTCGGGCAGCCCGAGCCCCACCCCGCCCTCCGCCTCCGGCAGCCGCAGCGCGAAGAACCCGGCCGCGCCCAGCTCTCCCCACACCACCCGGTCGACGTCCGTGCCCGCGTCGAGCGCCGCCCGCATCCGGTCCCTGCCGAAGCGGCCGGCGAGCAGCTCCCGTATCCCGGCCCGCAGTGCCCGCTGGTCGTCCGAAAGCTGGAAGTCCACAGTCCGCTCAGCGCCCCTTCGGCAGGCCGAGGATCCGCTCGGCGACGATGTTCTGCTGGATCTGCGAGGTGCCCGCGGCGATCGTGTACGAGAGCGAGGTCAGCCGGTCCAGGACCCACTCCCGGTCCAGATCGGCCCCGTCCGCGCCGAGCACCTCGGCCGCCGCGTCGTACAGCTCCTGGCGGGCCTGCGAGTAGCGCAGCTTGAAGACCGAGCCGCCGGTGCCGGGCACGCCACCGGCGGCCCCGGCCCGCTGCGCCTCGCTGACGTTCCACTGGGTGAGCCGCCACAGCGCCCGGAATTCGGCGTTCAGCCTGCCGAGCGTCCTGCGCAGCACCGGGTCGTCCCAGCGGCCGTTCGCCCGGGCCTCGGCGGCCAGGGCGGCCAGCGTGCGACGGCAGGCGACGACCTCGCCGACGAACGCCGTACCGCGCTCGAAGGAGAGGGTGACCATGGTGACCCGCCAGCCGTCGTTCTCCGCGCCGACCCGGTGGGAGACCGGCACCCGCACCTCGTCGAGGAACATCTCGGCGAATTCGGTGGACCCGGCGAGCGTGCGCAGCGGGCGGACGGTGACGCCGGGGGCGTCCATCCGCATCGCGAGCCAGCTGATCCCGCGGTGTTTCGGCACGGCCGGATCCGTGCGCACGAGCAGCTCGCACCAGTCGGCGACCTCCGCGTGCGAGGTCCAGATCTTCTGGCCGCTGACCACGTAGTGGTCGCCGTCACGGACCGCCCGGGTCCGCAGCGATGCCAGGTCGGAGCCCGCTTCCGGTTCGCTGAATCCCTGGCACCAGATCTCGTCCCCGCGCAGGACCGGCGGCAGCCAGCGGGCCCGCTGCCCGGCCGTGCCCTCGGTGGCGATCGTCGGCCCGGCGTGCAGCAGCCCGACGAAGTTCGCGCCGACGTACGGCGCCCCGGCCCTCTCCGTCTCCTCCAGGAAGATCAGGTGCTGTGTGGGGGTGGCGCCCCGCCCGCCCGCGTCGACGGGCCAGTGCAGGCCCGCGTACCCGGCGTCGTACAGCATCCGCTGCCAGGCGGTGTCGTAGGCCCGCCGCCCCGGCCAGTCGTCGGGACTGGGCTCGGCGGGCAGTCCGGGCAGCACGTCGCCGAGCCACTCCCGCAGCCGCGCCCGGAACTCCTCCTCCTCGGGCGTGCAGGACAGATCCGTCACTTGCCGAGGTCCCGGTCGAGGTCCAGACCCAGCATCCGGATCGCGTTTCCGCGCATCAGTTTGTAGACGGTCTCGTCGTCCAGTCCCTTGACGTGGTCGAGGGCGACCTCCTTCGTGTGCGGAAAGGTCGAGTCGACGTGCGGGTAGTCGGTCTCGAACGTCGCGTTGTCCCGCCCGACCACATCGAGCGACGCGACACCGTGCTTGTCGCGGAAGAAGCAGCAGAACATCTGCCGGTAGTAGTACGTCGACGGCGGTTCGGGGATCAGATCGCGCACCCCGCCCCACGCCCGGTGCTCCTCCCACACGTCGTCGGCGCGCTCCAGGGCGTACGGGATCCACCCCATCTGGCCCTCGCTGTAAGCGAGCTTCAGCCGCGGGTACTTCACCAGCACCCCGCTGAACAGGAAGTCCATCATCGAGGCCATCGCGTTGTTGAAGGAGAGCGAGGCCTGTACGGCGGGCGGGGCGTCCGGCGAGGCGGCCGGCATCTGCGAGCTGGACCCGATGTGCATGTTGACGACCGTGCCGGTCTCCTGGCAGATCGCGAAGAACGGGTCCCAGTGGCCGGTGTGGATCGACGGCAGCCCGAGATGGGTCGGGATCTCCGAGAAGGTCACCGCCCGCACCCCGCGCGCGGCGTTCCGCTTGATCTCCGCGACCGCCAGGTCGATGTCCCAGAGCGGGATGATGCAGAGCGGGATCAGCCGGCCGCCGCTGTCGCCGCACCACTCCTCCACCATCCAGTCGTTGTAGGCGCGCACGCAGGCGAGCGCCACCTCCTTGTCCTGCGCCTCGGCGAAGGTCTGGCCGCAGAAGCGCGGGAAGGTGGGGAAGCAGAGCGACGCCTCGACGTGGTTGAGGTCCATGTCCTTGAGCCGTTCGACCGGGTCCCAGCAGCCCCGGCGCATCTCGGCGCGGGTGATGCCCTCCAGCGTCATGTCGTCGCGGTCGAAGCCGACGGCGGCGATGTTCCGCTTGTACGGGAACTTCAGGTCCTCGTAGATCCACCAGTCGGTCGGCGGGCCGTCCGGATCCATGGTGATGACGTACTTGCCGCCCGTGTACGCCAGCTCGCCGATGCCCGCGGTGAGCGGCTGCGGACCGCGGTCGCGGTACTTGGCGGGCAGCCAGGTCGAGAAGAGGTGCGGCGGCTCGATCACATGGTCGTCGACGCTGACGATCCGAGGCAGTTCCGTCATGGTGTCCCCTTCGGCGCACACGGCTCGTACCGGATGCGTGTCCGGTACGCATCGATACATATCTGATGACCCGTCAGATTCAGTTCGGCCCCCAGGCTAGCTCCGCACCCCTGGACCGACAAGGCGCAGCGCTCTACGCTCTCCGCACGATCTGACTACCCGTCAGCTACGAGGGAGCGGGGAACGCAGTGAACGAGACCGCACACGCCCTGGGCGCATCGGCCACCTTCTGGGAGCTCATCGAGCGCCGCGCCGCGCTGACCCCGGACCGTCCCGTCCTCCTCCAGGACGACCGCTCCCTCACCTTCGGCGAACTGCGCGAGCGCTGCGAGCGGGTCGCGGCCGGGCTGTACGGGCTGGGGGTGCGCCCCGGCAGTGTGGTCGCCTGGCAGCTGCCGACCCGCCTCGAAACGGCGCTGCTCTCCTTCGCCCTCACCCGGATCGGGGCCGTCCAGACACCCGTCATCCCGTTCTACCGGGACCGCGAGGTGGGGTTCGCGCTGCGCGAGTCGAAGGCCGGCTTCTTCGCCGTACCCGGCACCTGGCGCGGCTTCGACCACACGGCGATGGCGCACCGGCTGGCCGCGGAGCTGGACCGTCCGCCGCTGATATTCGAGGCGTACGACCAGCTGCCGGACGCCGACCCGGCGGTACTGCCCGCACCGCCCACCGACGGCACGGCGGTGCGCTGGATCTACTGGACGTCGGGGACGACCTCCGATCCGAAGGGCGTCCTGCACACCGACCGCAGCCTGATCGCGGGCGGCTCGTGTCTGGCCCACGCGCTGCACCTGTCGGCCGACGACATCGGCTCGATGGCGTTCCCGTTCGCCCATATCGCCGGGCCGGACTACACCGTCATGCTGCTGCTCTACGGCTTTCCGGCGGTCCTTTTCGAGCAGTTCGCCATGCCCGGCGCGCTGGACGCCTACCGGCGCCACGGAGTGACGGTCGCGGGCGGCTCGACCGCCTTCTACTCGATGTTCCTGACCGAACAGCGCAAGGACCCCACGGCCAGGGTGGTCCCCACCCTGCGGCTCCTGGCGGGCGGCGGGGCTCCGAAACCGCCGGAGATCTACCACGCGGTCGTACGGGAGATGGGCGTCCAGCTCACCCACGGCTACGGCATGACCGAGGTCCCCATGATCACCATGGGCGCCCCCGACGACACGGTGGAGCACCTCGCCGAGACGGAGGGCCGGCCGCCCGAGGGCATGGAGATTCGGATCACCGACGAGGACGGCAAGCCGCTGCCGTACGGCACGGACGGCGAGGTACGGCTGCGCGGGGAGGCCGTCTGCCGGGGCTACCTGGACGCCGACGCGACACGGGACGCCTTCGACGGGGACGGCTTCCTCGTCACCGGTGATGTCGGCCGTCTCCGGAGGAGTGGCCATCTGGTCCTCACCGGCCGGCTCAAGGACATCATCATCCGCAAGGGCGAGAACATCTCCGCCAAGGAGATCGAGGACCTCCTCCACCGCCACCCCGGCGTGGCCGATGCGGCCGTGATCGGCCTGCCGGACACGGAGCGCGGAGAACGCGTCTGCGCGGTCGTCGAGCAGCCGGCCGGGGCCGGGACGCTGACGCTGGCGGAGCTCGCCGGGTATCTGCGCACGGAGGGGCTCGCGGTGCACAAGCTGCCCGAGCAGCTGGAGGTGGTGGACGCGCTGCCGCGCAATGAGACGCTGCGCAAGGTGCTCAAGTACAAGCTGCGCGAGCAGTTCTCCTGATACGCGCACAACAGGACACACTCCGCGCACCGGCGGGAGACACCCCCGCGGACGCGCGGGACACCCCACCCCGGCGCGCCGGGGTGGGGCCGGGTGGGGCCCCGGCGAGGAGGCCACGCACCCGGCCCGGTCAGTGGGGCGCTGCGGACCGGCCCGGAGGAAGGGCCCTACGCGTCCGGTTCGATCACCGTGAAGTAGACGGCGAACGCGGCCACCGCGTCCTCCTCGGCGATCCGGCCATCATGGTCCGCATCCAGGCTCCGTGCCGCCAGGCTCGCCGATTCGGCACTCGCACCGAGCACCTTCAGCGCACGCTCCACGGCCGGTACCGAGGCCGCGCCGTTGTCGTCGTTGTCGGCCACGGCGATCGCCGCGCGCAGGAACGGGCGGGCGATCTCCGCGAAGCGCTCGGGGTTGTCGCGCAGCCGTTTCACGGCCCCGCCCACGAACTCCTCACGGGTGACGCGCTGGTCCCCGTCCACGTCGGCGATGCCCGCCATGCCCTGCCAGAAGGCCTCGGCCCCGGTGTAGAGCGCCTGGCCCTTGTCACAGCGGGCCGTCGTGCCGAATTCGGCGAGCAGACGGGCCGCGGCGGCATTGAAATCGGCGCGATCGATGTATCCGTTGCCGTCCTGGTCGAAGGCGGCGAACCGGAAAGCGATCTTGCGCTCGTACTCTGCGCTGTCCATGCGGGGAGCGTACGACGCCGAAGGGCGTCACGTGTCACTTACGCGCGCCACCGGTGTTACAACCTGGTCTTAACACGGGGTGGCGGACACGTTTCAGGCCGAGAGCGGCTGGGCCTCTTCGTCGACGGCCGCGTCCCGGTCGGGGTAGACCTCGAACAGCCGTCGTACGCCGAGGGCGGCCAGCACCCGGTTGACGTGGGAGCCCTCCTCGGCGCCGCGGGCGGGCAGGATCAGTCGCAGCCGGCCGCCGCAGGAGCGCATCAGGCGGCGGGCGGCGACCAGTACGCCGACGCCGCTGGAATCGCAGAACAGCACCTCGGAGAGGTCGAGCACCACATCGTGCCGCCCGCAGGCGACGGCGTCGTGGATGCTCTGGCGGACGACCGGCGACGTCACCAGATCCAGTTCGCCGTATATGCGCAGTACGGTCCATGGGCCCTGCTCGGTCTCGGCCACTTGCAGAGTCACGCAACTCGGCCTCTCGTTCCAGGGATCCCAGAGATCCGGAAGTATCCGTTCCTCCTCGCGGCTGCCCCACCGCGCGCCCATGAAACACCGACCCGTCGAGGAAGGCACAGCTGATTTCAGGCAGAAATGATCACTTCAGGTCCGATTCCAACACCCTGGACGCCGCATTCCCTACCATCCAGGGCGTTCGCCGGGGCGTACTTGCCGCAAAGAGACGTGCATGGTCAGTACGGCCGACTACATTCGACGGGACGAGGGGTACAGGGCTGGGGGTCCTATGGCGAAAGACACACCACCCCGCTGGGACCGCAAGATGCAGCAACGGCTGGCACGCGGCGAGGCGGCAGCCCTCGGCGAGCTCTACGACCGTTTCGCGTCGCTCGTACACAGCCAGGCCCACCGGATGCTCGACGACGAGCCGGCCGCCGACCTGGTGACCCGCGAAGTCTTCGGTTACGTGTGGGAGAACCCCGACGCGTACGACCCCAAGCAGGGCTCGATGCGGTCCTGGGTGGCCCGGCTCACCCACCGCCAGTCCGTGCGGCGGCTGCGCGGGACAGCACCGTCCGCGTTCGCGCAGGGGTACGAGGACGGGACCGACGACGACGGCAGCGAGACCGGCGGAGCGGAAGACACCGCTGCCCGGGAGGAACTGGAGGAGCGGGTGAGGCGCGCCACGGCCTCGGCCCGCGCCGACTACATCGTCGCCTCCATGCCCGCACCGCTGCGGGCCGCGCTGGAGCTCGCCTACATCCAGCGCAGGGACTACCGGCAGACCGCGGCCGACCTCGGGGTGACCGAGGACGAGGCCCGCCGTCGCCTGCGGCTCGGGCTGCAGCTGCTCTCCACCGCCAACACCCGCCCGCTCGAAGGGTCCTCGCCACCCGGATACGGACGGGCCCTGTGAGCACGAACGACGACGCGGACGGGCGCGAGGACGAGGTGCGGGGCCCACGGCGCATACCGGGACCGCGGGCCGCCGCGGACGACTTCGACCTCGACGCCGTACCGCTGCCCGCCCCGCGCACGGACCCCGCTCAGCAGGGGGCACCGGAGCCCGAAGCGGAGCCGGAGTCCACGGCTGAACCGGCGGGACCGGCGGGACCGACGGAGCTCACGGGACGTACGGCACCCACGGAACCCCCGGCAGCGCCGGCCCTGGCGACCCCGCCTGCCCTGGTGCTCCCCCACCGCGTCCTCAAGTCCCTCCTCGGCGCGTGGGCCCTCGCCGCCTGTTCCGCCGAGGAGACCGAAGCCGTCGAGGCGCACCTCACCGAGTGCGCCGCCTGTGCGGACGAGGCGCTGCGGCTGCGCGACGCGGTCGGCCTGCTGCACACCGACGGCAGCCTGGACCTCGATCCGATGCTGCGCTCCCGGGTGCTCGACGCCTGTCTGAGCCGCCGCCCGGCCAAGATCCCGGTGCCGGACTGGGCCGCTCCGTACGACGCGGAGACCGCCCGGCTCGATGCGCTGCTCCGGGACATCGGCGGCTCGGAGTGGCACGCGCCGGTGCGTCTGAAGTGGTTCGAGCGTGAGCGGGCGGTCAACCGGAAGACGACGGTCGCCGGCGTGATCGGCCATCTCATGACCGTCGACGGACTGGTCGGCACGGCCCTCGGCCTGGACGATCCGCTCGGCAACGCCACCGCCGAGCGGGGCGGGAGCGACTCCGCCCGGGGCGGCGGCGTCCCGCTCTCCCCCGGCGCGCGCACCGAGGCGTACTGGTCGGCCGCCCGGCGCCCGCCCACCCGGGCCGTCCGCGGGCCCTGGCGCGAGCAGAGCCACGCCCTCATCCGCACGGTGTCCTTCGCCGGCCGCGGGGCCGCCGAGCTCTCCGTCTCGTACGGGGACTTCGCCCTTCCGCTGCAGGACTCCATGCTGGACCGGGCCTTCGAGTGCTGGGTGCACGGCGGTGACATCGCGAACGCGGTGGACTATCCGTACGAGGCCCCGTCAGCCGCCCATCTCCACCGGATGATCGACCTGGCCGCGCGGCTCCTCCCGGCTGCCCTCGCCGGACGTCGCCAGGCCGGACTCGCGGGGCCCGCCCGGCATCTGGTGACGGCCGGTTCGCCGGGCCGTTCGCTCCATCTGGAGATCGAGGGCTCGGGCGGCGGCAACTGGTACATCGCGCTGGACTCCCCGGCCGCGCTCGGCTCACCCGCCCACACGGTCGCGCAGGTGGCGCTGGACGGCGCCGAGTTCTGCCAGCTGGTCGCGGGCCATGTGTCGCCCGTCGAGGCGGCCGCCGGGCAGAGGGGCGACCGCGAGGCGATCCGCGACGTCCTGTTCGCCGCGGCGTCCCTCAGCCGCCTCTGAGCCGTACCGTCCGGCGCGCTACGCGAAGATCACCGTGCGGCGGCCGTTGAGCAGAATGCGGCGCTCCGCGTGCCACTTCACCGCGCGGGCCAGCGCCTGGCACTCCACATCGCGCCCGATCGCGACCAACTCGTCCGGCGTGACACCGTGCCCGACCCGCTCGACCTCCTGCTCGATGATCGGCCCCTCGTCGAGGTCGGCGGTCACATAGTGCGCCGTCGCACCGATCAGCTTCACCCCGCGGGCGTGCGCCTGGTGGTACGGCTTCGCGCCCTTGAAGCTGGGCAGGAAGGAGTGGTGGATGTTGATGATCCGGCCGCTGAGCTGCTTGCACAGGTCGTCCGAGAGGACCTGCATGTAGCGGGCGAGGACGACCAGCTCGACGTTCTCCGTGCGCACCAGCTCCAGCAGCTGCGCCTCCGCCTCCGGCTTGTTCTCCCTGGTGACCGGGATGTGCCGGAACGGGATGTCGTACGAGGCGACGAGCTCGGCGAAGTCCGTGTGGTTGGAGACGACGGCCGCGATCTCGACCGGCAGCGCCCCGATGCTGGCGCGGAAGAGAAGATCGTTGAGGCAGTGGCCGAACTTGCTGACCATCAGTACGACCCGCATGCGCTCCGACGACCGGTGGATCTGCCACTCCATCCGGAACGAGTCCCCGACGGCGGCGAAGCTGGCGCGCAGTTTCTCCACGGTCACCGGGGCGTCCGCCGAGAAGTGGACGCGCATGAAGAAGAGACCCGTGTCGTGGTCACCGAACTGCTGACTGTCCTCGATGTTGCAGCCGGTCATGAAGAGATAACTCGACACGGCGTGCACAATGCCCTGTCTGTCCGGGCACGAGAGGGTGAGGACGTACTGCTCGGCGACGGTCTCAGCAGGCTGCGGCGCGGTCATGTCCGTAGCGTGCCACACCGACCGCGGTTCAGGCGGTCCTGGTCATGATGCGGAGCACATCCAGGGAACGCGGCGGAACGTCCGGGTCCTCGCCGTCGTTCGAGGCGAGCAGCACATGGGCCTCGCGGGCGGCCCGTACGGCCTCCGGCCAGCCGTGGTGCTCCAGATAGGCGGAGACCGGGGCATCGGCGCCGACCTGGTGCATGATGCGCAGCACCCGCAGCACGGCGACGTCGACGAGGGCGGCCTCGCCGGAGTCACGGAAGACCGTCCCGACGTACTTCTCGGCGGACCAGTTGTCCAGCCAGGTGTCCTCGACCAGGCGGTACACGGCGTCGGTGACGTCGCCGTACCCTTCCCGGCCGGCCAGCCAGCACTCGTGGTGGAAGACGGGGTCGGAGAGCATGTGCAGCGCCGAGCGCACATTGCTGCGCCAGCGCCACCAAGGAACGTCATTGAGCGGCATGCCGCCCATGGTGGAGGAGCGACGGCCGCGACGGGAAGTGTTCTCCGAACCTTGCTGCACGGTTGTCGATCGTACGTTCCCTGTCGCCGGGCATGCATCGGCCCCCGCAATTCACCTGGATGTCACCGAGCGTTGAGCGAAGCACACATCTGCGTTACCCCAAGCGCGGAAATGTTCATGCCCATGACCGGATGGCGACGCCTCACCTCCCCCCGTCCCTACAAACTCCTCACATGTATGGCGGCGGTCGGGGCGTTGCTGATGACCGGCTGCGGTGTACTCCCTGGGGCCACGGGGGGCTCCAGGGAGCCCGTCACCGTCATGACCTGGGCCCCCAACGGCTCCACCGGCCCCGACGCGGCGAACATGGCCGGCATGACCGCCATGGCGCGGACGTACGCACGCTGGGTGAACAACAACGGCGGGATCGACGGTCACAAACTGCTCGTCGTCACATGCAACGAGGGCGACACCTCGGTCGGAGCGGGGAACTGCGCCCGGCGGGCGGTCAAGGAGAAGGCGGTCGCGGTCGTCGGCTCGTACAGCCGGCACGGACAGGCCTTCATGGCGCCGCTGGAGGTCGCCGGGATCCCGTACATCGGCGGCTACGGCGCCTCCGAGGAGGAGTTCAGCAGCTACGACTCGTACCCCGTCAACGGCGGCCAGCCGGCGCTCCTCGCGGGCAACGCCAAGCAGCTCGCCCGCGGTTGCGAGCGGGTCTCCGTGGTGCGGCCCGACACACTGGGCGGCGAGAACCAGGCGTGGCTGCTCAACACCGGCCTCAAGGAAGCGCATCGGCCGGCTCCGACGGACGTCCGGGCCGCGGAGTCGGCGACTTCGTACGACGAGGCGGCCGGTCAGGCGCTGCAGGGGGCCGGAACGGCCGACGGGTGTGTGACGGCGGTGCTCGGGGACCGCACGGAGACGTTCTTCGACTCCTTCCGCCGGCTCGAACCGTCGTACGGGGACGTACGGATCTCCTCCGTGCTCGGCAGCGTCGACCAGCCGCTGATCGACCGCACCGGCGGCCGGGAGAGCCCGTTCGAGGGGGCTTACGTCGCCGGCTGGTACCCGGACGCGGGGGACGCCCGCTGGGACGAGATGCGCGAGGTGATCCGGAAGCACGCCTTCGGCGACAACCGGATCGACCCGGACGACACGGGTGTCCAGACGACGTGGATCGCGTACACGGCGCTGAAGGAGATCGTCACGGCGATCGACGACCCGCAGATCAGCGCTGGCAAGCTGACGGTTGCCCTGAACCAGGGCGTCCGGGCGGACACCGGCGGACTCACACCGGTCCTGAGGTGGCGGTTCGAGGACATGCTGGGGTCGTCGGCGTACCCGCGGATCGTGAACCGGAAGGTGACGTTCCAAGTGGTACGGAAGGGACGGCTGGTGGCGGAGAAAAAGGGGTTTGTGGACGTGACGAAGACATTGGCGGACGCCAGCGCGAAGGGGTGAGGGGCGGGGGGAACAGCCCCGCCTCCCTGCCCGATACCTGGGGGCTCCGCCCCCGGGTCCCCGCTCCTCGAACGCCGGAGACGCCGATTTTCGGATCAGAGATCGGTCGACGATCGCCGGGTCAGCCCGTACTTCGTCGCGATCGAGTTCCACAGCCCTGACGCCCGCTGCTTCGCCCTGCTCGCCTCACCGCTCGCCACGGTGGCCTGAGCCTTCTCGGACGTCGCACGGGCCTTCCCGTGCCTGCACACCTTCTTGCCGTCCTTGGCCTGGCGGGCCCACGCCGCGTAGTGGTCGTCGGCGGAGGCCGATGCCTGCCAGGCCTTCGTGAGCGCCTCGGTCAGCTGCGCGTGATCGGGGAGCTTGTCCACGGACAGCCCCTGCAGCCGTGTCACCAGCTCGCGGCGCTGCTGAGCGGCGCCCTGCAGATCCGTGACCGCCTGGTCCAGGTCCGTGCAGGACTGGGTCTTTGCGACGGCCGCGATCACTGTGGAACGGCTGTTGTTGCTGTCCGCCAGCAGCTTGTCGAGCTCCTCGGCCTGCGGCTTCGCCGGGTCGGCCGCCGCCTGCGTGGAGGGCTTCGCGGCGGGTGAACTCGCCGCGGCCACCGGCTGCTTGTCGTCCTTGCCCTTGTCGTCGCCGCTCATCAGCGCACCCGCGCCGAGCCCGATGATCGCGCAGCCGACGACGACCGCGGCGATCAGCGGGACGTGCGACGGCTTCTTGCGCTGCCCGGCCCGCCCCTGCGGCGGCTCGCTGTGCTGCGGCGGCTGCGGCTGCTGGAACGGGGGCTGCTGTGCGCCCCCGTACGGCGCCGCCTGTCCCGGGTCGAACCGGGGCATCTGCTGCGTGGCGCCCGCGGGTTCCTCGCTGCGGAACAGGTTGTCGAACTCGGCGGGCGGCTGCCGCTCGCCGGGCGTCCCGGGCCTGATGCTGTACGGAGCGCCCCCGGGCACCGGCGGGATGTACTGGGTCGCATCGGCGTCGGAAGCCGGTGCGGGCTGGGTGTGGGCCAGGAACTGGGTGGCCTCCGCGGGGCTCTCGGGCGGGAGACCGCCCGGCGCGGGACCGGCCGGCACCGGGGCGATGTACTGCGTGGCAGCGGCGTCCGCACCCGTGCCCGGCACGACCTCCGGGGGCAACGGCTGTGCATACGGCTGGGGCAGGGGCTGCCCCTGGGGCTGCTGTCCGTACGACGGCTCCTGGCCGTACTGGCCCTGCTGCTGGTCGTACTGACCCCCCTGACCGTACTGGCCCTGCTGCTGGTCGTACTGGCCGCCCTGGCCGTACTGGCCCTGCTGCTGGTCGTACTGGCCGTGGTCGTACTGTCCCTGTGACGCCTGAGGCCCCCAGGGCTGGCCCCACGGCTGCCCACCCGCGGGAGCGGCCTGGTCGGCCGCTCCGCCCGGTATCCAGGGCTCTCCGCCACCTGCGGGCAGCACGACACCTTCGTGCGTGGGCCGTACAGCAGGGAGCTGCTCGTCACCCTGTCCGCTCTGCGTCACCGGGACTCCTACGTGTAAACCTACGGAATCGTCGGCTCACGCTATCGGGTGGTTGCCACCCTTTGCCAAGCGCCCGTTCTCGCTCACCGCCCCTTCACCGGGGCAGTAACACACAGCGCCCTCACGGCGCAGTTAACGGGCGCCCCGGTCAGGCCGCCTGGAGTTCCAGTCGCGCCCCGAACTCCCGTACCGCCGGCTCGTCCCCGTACGGCACGAGCCTCTGCCGCAGATCGTCCAGATACTCCGTGCCCCGGCTGGACCGCACCGTCCCCAGCAGCTCCATCGCCCGCATCCCCGTGTGGCACGCCTGCTCCACCTCGCGCAGCTGCACCTGCGCCGTGGCGAGCAGCACCAGGCCGATGCCGCGGCGGCGGGCCCGGGACTCCGGGTGGCCCTCCAGGGACTCCGTCGCCCGCCGGACGGCCGCCTCGGCCTGACCGAGGTCGCGGTGGCAGTGCGCCAGCTCGTCGGCCAGATAGGCGTGGTCGAAGTGGGCGATCCACGCCGGGTCGTCGCCCGTGTCCGGCTCGGCGTGCTCCAGGGCCGTCAGCGCCCGGCCCGTCACCTGCTGGCAGGTGCGGGCGTCGCCGAGCAGGGCGTGCCCGCGGGCCTCCGCCGCGTAGAACATCGCCTCGGCACGCGGGGTGACCCGCCCCCGTGCCCCCTCCTGCGCGGCCCGCGCCAGCTGCGCGATCTCCCTTGGGTTTCCGAGCTGGGCGGCGAGATGACTCATCGACGCAGCCAGCACATAGCCGCCGTACGCCCGGTCGCCCGCCGCCTGCGCCAGCCTCAGCGCCTGGATGTAGTACCGCTGGGCGAGCCCGGGCTGCCCCGTGTCGACCGCCATGTACCCGGCGAGTTCGGTGAGCCGGGCAACGGCCGCGAACAACTGCCGCCCGACCGTTTCGCGGTACGCCCCCGCGAGCAGCCCGGAGACCACGCTGTTCAGGTAATGCACCAGCACCGGCCGGACGTGCCCGCTGCCGAACCGGTGGTCGAGATCGACCAGTGCGGCCGTCATCGCCCGCACCGCCTCGACGTCCGACATCCCGACCCGGGCCCCGGCGGCCCGCGCCACCTGCGGGTCGGCCGCGGTGATCAGCCAGTCCCGGCTGGGCTCGACCAGCGCCGAGGACACGACCGCCGAACCGGACAGGAAGTCACGGCGGCCGACATCGCTGCGCCACAGCTCGCAGACCTGCTCGATCGCGCCGGTGACGGTCGGTGCGAACTGCAGGCCGACGCCGGACGCCAGATTCTTGCCGTTGGCCATCCCGATCTCGTCGATCGTGACCGTACGGCCGAGCTTGCGGCCGAGCGCCTCGGCGATGATTCCCGGTGCCCGGCCGCGGGGTTGCTGTCCGCGCAGCCAGCGGGCCACGGAGGTCTTGTCGTACCGGAGATCGAGGCCGCGCTCCGCTCCGACCATGTTGACGCGGCGGGCCAGGCCCGCGTTGGAACATCCGGCTTCCTGAATGAGTCCCTGGAGCCGTTCGTTCGGCTGGCGGGCGACGAGAGGCCTGGCTGCCATGTTTCCCCCTGAGGCCGCAGTGATCGATGGGGAGATCACTGCCCGGCAATTGCAGAAGAAATGCACACATTCACGGTGTTGGTCGTTTACGCGTTGTTGACGGTATTGGCTCGCTCATCGTGTCGTTGTTCGCGTTTGGTACATATTCGGCTTGGGCGAACTGTTCCGGATTTCCCCCGTGTGGCTACCCGCCCATCGACGCACCGCCTCATGCGCGCCCCCGTCCATGCACCGATGCGCCCCATATGCGTGATCGGTGTGCCGTGACCGCGTTCGCCACGCCCGTAACCCCAGGTGGTTGCGGCAGTTGAGGTGTTCGTGGAAGAGCCCATCAATGTCATGGAAGCCGCACAGATCCCCAAGCAGCGAGGAGACCAACTGCTCGACGCCGCAGTGCGGTACACGGAGGAGCGGCACTGGGACGTGTTCCCCGGCACCTGGCTGGAGGCGGTGGGAGGGGCGGAGCGCTGCTCGTGCGGGGAGGCCGGCTGTGCCTCCCCCGGCGCCCACCCCACCCGGACCGACTGGGCGGGCCGGTCGACCGGCAGCGGCGCCGCGGCCCGCCGGATGTGGTCCGAGTACCCCACGGCATCGGTCCTGTTGCCCACCGGGCGCACCTTCGACGCGATCGACGTACCGGAGTCCGCCGGTTTCCTGGCGCTGGCCCGGATGGAGCGGATGAACCTGCCGCTCGGCCCCGTCACCTGCACCCCCGACCGCCGGATGCTCTTCTTCGTACTGCCCGGGGCGGCGGCCAAGGTGGACGATCTCGTACGGAAGCTGGGCTGGAGCGCCGCCGCGATCGATCTGTCCGGCCGCGGCGACGGCGACTACGTGGCGGCGCCGCCGACCCGGATCGGCGGGCGCGGTGCGGTTCAGTGGGCGCGCCGCCCGACCCCCGCAAACCGGTGGTTGCCGGACGCGGGGGAGGTCATCTGCCCGCTCGCCTACGCCTGCGGGCGGGAAGCGGCCGACGCGCGCGCACGCCTTTCGTAGTCTGTCCACCACAGACGGGGACACCGAAAGGCAGTGCACCATGTCGGACCGGACAGCAGCGGAATCGAGCGGGGCGGTGGAGGCGCCGCCCGCCGTTCGCGTGCAGGGCCTCTGGAAGCGGTTCGGCGAGCAGACCGCCGTCGCCGGGATCGATCTGGAGCTGCCCGCCGGGAAGTTCATCGGTCTGGTCGGACCCAACGGCGCAGGCAAGACCACCACGCTGTCGATGGTGACCGGCCTGCTCCGACCCGACCACGGAACGATCGAGGTCGGCGGGCGCGACGTCTGGCGCGACCCGGTGGACGTCAAGGCCAGGATCGGCGTCCTGCCGGAGGGGCTGCGGCTCTTCGAGCGCCTCTCGGGGCGCGAACTCCTCGCGTACACCGGCCGGTTGCGCGGGCTGCCGGGCGCCGAGGTCGACAAGCGTGCCACCCAGCTCCTGGACGTACTGGATCTGGCGGACGCCCAGCACAAGCTGGTCGTCGACTACTCGACCGGCATGCGGAAGAAGATCGGGCTCGCGGCGGCGCTGCTGCACAACCCCGAAGTGCTCTTCCTGGACGAGCCGTTCGAGGGCGTCGACCCCGTCTCGGCACAGACCATCCGCAGGGTGCTGGAGCGGTACACCGGCTCGGGGGCGACCGTCGTCTTCTCCAGCCATGTGATGGAGCTCGTCGAGTCGCTGTGCGACTGGGTGGCCGTCATGGCGAACGGCACGATCCGGGCCCAGGGCACCCTCTCCGAGGTACGCGGCTCGGCGTCGTCGCTGCAGAACGCGTTCCTCGAACTCGTCGGCGCGGGCGGCCGGGACACCGGCGAGTCCCTCGACTGGCTGGGCGGCACCCGATGAGCGTGCTCGACACCCCCGTCATCCCCGCCCCCCGCCCCTCGGACGGCCGGGGCGGTGAAGGACTCGTCTCCGTCTTCGTTCGGCTCAAGCTGACACTGCTGCGCAACGGGCTGCGGCAGTCGTCGGGCCGGCGGGCCGCCTACATCTCGTCCGTCGTCGTCACCCTGCTGATCGCCGCCGGCCAGGTCATCGCGCTGATCGCGCTGCGCGGCCACGCCCACGCAGGATCGCTCGTGGTGCTGCTCACGGCGGTGCTGGCGCTCGGCTGGGCGGTGATGCCGCTGTTCTTCCCCAGCGGCGACGAGACCCTCGACCCAAGCCGGCTGGTGATGCTGCCGCTGCGGCCGCGCCCGCTGATCAGGGCGCTGCTGATGGCGTCCCTGGTCGGCATCGGGCCGCTGTTCACGCTCTGTCTGGCGGTCGGTTCGGCGTTCGCGGTGGCGCACGGGGCGGCGGCCGTGGTGTGCGCGGTGGTGGCCGCGCCGCTGACCCTGCTGGTGTGCGTGGCGCTGGCCCGGGCCGTCGCCACGGCCAACACCCGGCTGCTGACCTCCCGCAAGGGCCGCGATCTGGCGGTGCTCAGCGGGCTGGTGATCGCGGTCGGTATCCAGGTCGTCAACTTCGGTGCGCAACGGCTCGGCCGGTCCGGCGGGCTGTCCGCGCTCGACCCGGCCGCGGACGTGGTGCGCTGGCTGCCGCCGGCCTCGGCGATCGGTGCGGTGGACTCCGCGGCGCAGGGCTCGTACGGCCGGGCCGTGCTGCAACTGCTGCTCTCCGTCGCGGCATTGGGCACACTGCTGTGGCTGTGGCAGCGGAGCCTGGTGAAGCTGATGACCGCCCCGGACGGTTCGACACTCGCTGCCGCCGAACCGACCCGCAAGAAGTCCGCGGCGGCCGGCTCCCGGCTCTCCGCACTGCTGCCCGAGGGACGCACGGGGACGGTGATGCGACGCAGCCTGCGGTACGTCGCACGGGACCCGAAGACCAAGGCCGCCTGGGTGACGGCGCTCGCCATCGGTCTGATCGTGCCGCTGCTCAACGCCGTGCAGGGCACCGGCTCGGTCTACTTCGCGTGCTTCGCCGCCGGGATGCTCGGCATCCAGATGTACAACCAGTTCGGGCAGGACACCTCCGCGTTCTGGATAGTGGCGCTGACGATCTCCTCCACCCGGGACGCGTACCTCGAACTGCGGGCGCGGGCGCTGGCGCTGCTGGTGATCACCCTCCCGTACACAATCCTGGTGACCGTCGTGACGGCGGCGGTGCTCGGGGACTGGGAGGTGCTGCCGGGCGTCATGGGTCTCTCCTTCGCCCTGCTGGGCGCGATGCTGGCGACGGGCGCGGTGGCGTCGGCCAACTTCCCGTACTCGATCCCGCAGGACGGCGCGTTCAAGAACGTGGCACCGGGGCAGGCCGGGCTCGCCTGGATCTCGATCTTCGGCGGCATGGTCTCGGCGGCGGTGCTGTGCGCGCCGGTGATCGTGGCGACGATCTGGCTGCATCTCGCCGATGCGGAGGACTGGTTGTGGCTGCTGGTGCCGGTGGGTGGCGCGTACGGGACGCTGATCGCCTGGGCGGGGCTGCGGCTGGCGGCTCCCCGCACGGCGAACCGGCTTCCGGAGATCCTGGCGGCGGTCAGCAAGGGGTGACCTGAGCAGGTCCGGCCGGCGGTGCGGCTTTCGTTACGAGGAGACGGGCTCGCGGTCGTCCTGGGAGTCCTCGGCGAACTGCTCCAGGAACGGCTCGACCACCGCGCGCCAGCCCTCCGGCTGGTCGTAGTGGACGAGATGACCGGCGTCCGCCACCTCCGCGTACTGCCCGCGTGGCAGTACGCGGACCATCTCCTGGGCCTCCGCCCGGCCCAGTTCGCCGTCCAGGCCACGGACCACCAGCGTCGGGCACCGGACCTGTGCCAGCTCCTCCCAGTGCGCGTCGTGGACCCAGGTCGCGCGGGACTGGAGCATCTGGCGGCGGGAGAAGACCGGCCGCCAGCCGTCGGCCCGCTCGGCCATCACCTCGGCGAAGAACTCGCCGCGGGACGGGTTCGGCCGCTCCACCCAGGGGTCGTCCTCGCCGAACCACTTCCGCACGTCGGAGAGCGTCGCGAACGGCAGCGGCCAGGACTTGAACCAGTCCTCCCACTCCCGCTGCGAGGCGGCGCCGAGCGCGGAGGCCCGCATGTCGCAGATGATCAGGGCCCGGACGAGATCGGGGCGCTTCGCGGCGAGCTGCCAGGCGGTGAGGGCGCCCATCGAGTGGCCGACGACGGTGGCGGGGCCGAGGCCGAGCTGTTCGATCGCCTCCTCGGCGTCGGCGACGTACGCGTCGCGGGTGTACGGGCCTTCGGCCGGCTTCTCGCTGCGGCCGTGCCCCCGCTGGTCGAGGCCCACGGCCCGGTGCCGCTCGGCGAGCCAGCGGGTGGTGGGGGCCCAGTGGGAGGCCCGGCCCATCAGTCCGTGGAGCAGTAAGACCCCGGGGGCGCGCTCGCCCTCCGTGCGCCCCTTGGGCGGATCGGCGAACTCCCAGGCCGCGAGGCGTACGCCGTCGGATCCCGTCACATCGATGCGCCGCACCATATGTCCTGGCACCCCCTTCTGATCCTCGATCACCGCTCGATCACCGTGCGGTCACGTCACGCAGACTATCGAACCTTTATTCGAACAACGGGTTCCGGCTCGCAACACCCCTCGTTCGAGTGACAGCCCCCAAGGATTGACGTCGGCCCCGGCGGGGAGATCTTCTTCGGGAGGCGGACCACTCGGGGATGAGGGCCCGCGGGGACCGACCTTGAGAGCTCGGGGCTCCAGGTCGGAACAGGGGAGGACAGGCCCCGGCGCCGCGCGGCGCCGGGGCCCTCCCACGTCAGAGGGGCGTGCGAGGCGGTCTGCGCCGGAGCGCGGTCGACCGGGGCGAGCAGGCCTGCGGACGCCGGAGTGCGCGCGGGCGGGGCGGGCCGGCTGGACGCAGTCACGGGGGCGGCCGGGCTCGTGGCAGTCACATTCTGGTGCACATGCCAGTACGACGGGCGCATCTCCTGCTCCCTCCCCGACCGCGTGGCCAAGCGGCCGCCACTCTCAGGTATGCCTCAGCCACAGCCTGGCACGCGATCCGCCCGAGCGCTGCAATTCCGGACGGAAAAACGGAAAGCGGACGTTACGCTTCGGTATCTCGGTCAGCGCTTGGCGACGAAGACGTGCGAAGCGACCTCGGCGTCCAGCTCCGCCGCCTCGCCACTGCTGCCGACCAGCACCCCGCCGGGCGACTGGGTCACGCTGACCACGGAGCCGGGCTGCACGCCCGCCCGCCGCAACGTATACATCAGCTGGGCGTCCGTCTGGATCGGCTCACCGATCCTCCGCACCACCACGGTCTTGCCCTCGGCTCCCGGGTCGAGTTCCGACAGGCTGACCATGTCCGCGTTCAGGAACGGGTCGGCCTCGGCCTTCTCACCCAGCTCCTCCAGGCCCGGGATCGGATTCCCGTACGGAGACTCCGTCGGGTGCCGCAGCAACTCCAGCACCCGGCGCTCCACGGCCTCGCTCATCACGTGCTCCCAGCGGCAGGCCTCGGCGTGCACCTGCTCCCACTCCAGGCCGATCACGTCGACGAGCAGGCACTCGGCGAGCCGGTGCTTGCGCATCACCCGCGTCGCCAGCCGGCGGCCCTCCTCCGTCAGCTCCAGATGCCGGTCGCCCGCGACCTGCACCAGCCCGTCGCGCTCCATGCGCGCCACCGTCTGGCTGACCGTCGGACCGCTCTGGTCCAGCCGCTCCGCGATCCGGGCGCGCATGGGGACGACGCCTTCCTCTTCGAGTTCGAGGATGGTGCGGAGATACATCTCCGTTGTGTCGATCAGTCCGGACATTCGTGCCCCTCGATGCTGTGACATGAAAAACGCCGTCAACGCCATGCGCTGGCCCTCAGCCAATTCTGACGCATACCTCCGACAACCGTGCCGCGCCGACCGAACCCTGGACCGCGCGTGCGGGCCCGAGCGGTATTGACAGGTCACTGGTCCAGACCGCAACGTGATCCGCGGCACGGACACCCCACGGTCACCCACCCCCGCCGAAAGGGCCTCCTCGATGAGCGACAGCAAGCTGGCCGGTCAGTTCCTCGACGCAGCGATCGGCCTGCTGGAGCGCGTACGCGACGAGGAGTCCGGCAACATCGCGGCCGCCGGGGCCGCGATCGCCGACACCGTCGCGGCCGGCGGCCGGCTCTTCGCGTTCGGCGCCGGCCACTCGTCGCTCGCCGCCCAGGACGTCGTCTACCGGGCCGGCGGTCTGGCCCTGATGAACCTTCTCGCCGTGCCCGGCACGCTCGGCGTCGACGTGATGCCCGCGACGCTCGGCTCGGCGCTGGAGCGGGTCGACGGTCTGGCCGGCGCCGTGCTGGACTCCAGCCCGGCGAGCGCGGGCGACCTGCTCGTGATCATCTCGCTCTCCGGGCGCAACGCGCTGCCTGTCGAGATGGCGCGGGACGCCCGCGCGCTCGGACTGACGGTCGTCGGCGTCACCTCGGTGGCGTACGCGGACGCGACACGGTCGCGGCACAGCTCCGGCGGATTCCTGCGGGACCACTGCGACATCGTCGTCGACAGCAAGATCGCGATCGGTGACGCGGAGCTGACCGCGAAGGGCATCGAGGCACCGTTCGCCCCCGCCTCGACGGTGGTCACCAGTGCGCTGATGCAGGCGATGATGGCGGCGGCCGCGGAACGGCTGGTGGAGCGGGGGATCGAGCCGCCGCTGCTGCGGTCCGGAAACGTCGACGGCGGCCACGAGTGGAACGGACGCGTGATGACGGAGTACGCGGACCGGATCTTCTACCGGCAGTAGAGGAACCGGCGCCCGGCACACACCCGCGCTCGGCGCCGGAGCACCTCCGCCGGTGGGATCCGCGACGCCCGCCAGGCCGGGCAGAAACCGCCGGCAGACCGTCGCGGGCGATTTCGCCCCCGGCCGCACCGGCCTCAGCCGCCCAGCACCTGCGCCAGGTCCACCGCACCCGCCACCCGGACCGCAACGCTCTCCGCATACGCCGCGTCCGGGCGCTCGAAGGCCGTGCGATGGGCCGCCCGCAGGAACGTCACCACACCCAGCGTCCGGCCCCGGCTGCGCATCACGGCGCACAGAGCGTGCACCGAACCCTTCGGCCACTGGCGCTCATCCGCCCAAGCCCCCGCACCCGGACCGGCACTCGACCGGACCGAACCCGTCCGGTCCACCGCCTGCAGCGCCGGATGCCCCGGCGCGTACCGCAGGGGAAGGCCGCCACCGGCCACCGGCAGACACGGACCCGGAGCATCGGCCGGCGTCGCCGCCGCCCGCACCAGCCGCTCCCCCACCAGCACATCGATCAGCACATGGTCGGCGAAGCCCGCGAGCGCGAAATCCAGATACGACGTCGCCGCCTCCATCGGGTCCTCGCACTCGGCCGCCGACCGGCACGCCCGGTACAGCTGATTCGACCGGAACCGCACCCGGTCCGCCTCCTGCGCCGCCAGCTTCTCCGCCGTCACATCCTGGAACAGCCAGCCGACCCCCAACGGCACCGGCTCCTCCGCGAGCGGCGACGCCAGCTGCAGAAACCCGCTGCGCCAGCAGCGCCGCCGGTCCCCGTCCGCCGTCCGCAGCGTCACCCACAGCTCGGTGGGCGCGGGCGGCTGCCCCTCGGCCAGGACATGCTGCAGCGCGCCCTCCAACTCCTCCACCCCCTGCACGACCAACTCGGCGAGCGGACGCCCCAGAAGCGTCGTACGGCCACCGCCCAGCGCCCGCGCCGCACACGCGTTGACGACCGTCGGCCGCAGATCCACATCGACGAGGACCACACCCCACGACGCGTCCTCGAACAGCGCCTCACTCAGCGCGATCGACCGCTCCAGATCGATCTGCGCATGCACCTCGCTGAACGCGCAGTAAACCCCGGCCGGCTTCCCGTCCGCACCCCGCACCCCGGCCGACTGCATCCGCACGAGGACCCGCCCGCCGTCCTTGCGCAGCAACGCGAACTCATGCACCTGACGCCCCGGCGCATCCATGGCCGCCATCAGCCGCCCCTGCACCTCACCCACGTCCGCACTGCGCACCGCCCACCCCGCGAACCCGGGCCGCCCCACGGCCTCCTCGGCAGACCAGCCGAGAATCCGCTCCGCCTCACGGTTCCAGTGCGTGACCGTGCCGTCCGCGCCGAACGCACAGAGCGCCGCGTCCATCCCGTCGAGCAACGCCGCAAGCAGCTCCGACCCGGGGATCGGGTCGGGGCCGAGGGCATCAGTGGTTCCACTGGTCGTGGAAGCGCTCATCCCGGACCCCCTGCAGGACGTGTCCGCCATTGCCGCACGTCAGACCATTGAACTCGAACGTGACCCAGCACACATCGGCTTTCCGGAAAATCGGGACCTTCCGATCCTTCGGTAATTCGGTTGTGCGGTTCCGGCGGCGTTCCTAGGGTGTGCCGTACACGCTGAAAGGAGGTGATCCGGAAGTGCAGTCTTCTCGGACTCGTGAGGTGACTGCGGGCTGACGCCCGTTGTCGCGCTCTTGCAGTGCAGGCCGGTCGCCGGCCAATCCCAAGCAGTCACCGACCCGCAGGCTCGCCGGTAAGTCCGGCCGGCCCCTCCGCAAGGAGGGACCAGAGCCTGCGGGTTTCTGCGTGTGCGGGGCCGCCCGGTCACGGGGAGAGGCGCTCCACCCGCCAGTCGTCGCCCTCGCGTACGTATCGCAGCCGGTCGTGCAGCCGGTTCTCGTGGCCCTGCCAGAACTCGATGGTCTCCGGTACGACGCGGAAGCCGCCCCACTGCGGGGGTGCGGGGATGCGTACGCCCTCGGGGTAGCGGGCCGCCAGTTCCTCGTACCGGTCGATGAGCTCCTGGCGGGAGCCGATCACGGCCGACTGTTCGCTCGCCCAGGCGCCCAACTGGGAGCCGTGGGGGCGGGTGCGGAAGTAGGCGACCGTCTCCTCGCGGGCGATGCGGGCCGCGATGCCGGTGACGACGACCTGGCGGGCCAGCGGGTGCCAGGGGAAGAGCAGCGAGACGTACGGGTTGGCGTCCAGTTCGCGGCCCTTGCGGGAGTTGTAGTTGGTGAAGAAGACGAAGCCCCGGGCGTCGTACTTCTTCAGCAGCACCGTGCGGGAGGACGGGCGGCCGTCGGGAGTGGCGGTGGAGACCACCATGGCGTTCGGCTCGTAGACCATTCCACCTGCGGCGATCTGCCGGAACCAGTGGGCGAACTGCTGCATGGGGTCGGCGTCGAGCGTGTCCTCGGTGAAGGCCTCGGAGCGGTACTGCTCGCGCATCGCGGCCGGATCGGTGGTGGAATCGGAAGGGGAATCTGCGGTGGGCACGGGGTCATCCTGCCGCAGCGGCCCAGTTTGCCCGGCGAGGAGGGGTGTCAACCGCGCATCGGTAATGCCGGGGGCTGTGCGGGATGTCACGCTTCCCCGCGTCGTGGGAACCCGCCAATATCTTGGGGCAGGCCAGTGTGGCCTCCGTACAGCCGCCGATTCGAGGGAGCCGCATGATGTCCGACTTCGTACCCGGGCTCGAGGGAGTCATCGCGTTCGAGACGGAGATCGCCGAACCCGACAAGGAGGGCGGTTCGCTCCGCTACCGCGGGGTCGACATCGAGGATCTCGTCGGTCATGTGTCGTTCGGGAACGTGTGGGGTCTGCTGGTCGACGGGGCGTTCAACCCCGGTCTGCCGCCCGCCGAGCCGTTCCCGATCCCGGTGCACTCGGGTGACATCCGGGTCGATGTGCAGTCCGCGCTGGCGATGCTGGCGCCGGTGTGGGGTCTGAAGCCGCTGCTCGACATCGACGAGGAGACCGCGCGCAACGACCTGGCGCGGGCCGCCGTGATGGCGCTGTCGTACGTCGCCCAGTCGGCGCGCGGGCAGGGGCTGCCGATGGTTCCGCAGAGCGAGATCGACAAGGCGCAGTCCGTCGTCGAGCGGTTCATGATCCGTTGGCGCGGGGAGCCGGATCCGAAGCATGTGAAGGCCGTCGACGCGTACTGGACGTCGGCCGCCGAGCACGGCATGAACGCGTCCACGTTCACCGCGCGGGTCATCGCGTCGACGGGTGCCGATGTGGCGGCGGCGCTGTCGGGTGCGGTGGGTGCGATGTCGGGGCCGCTGCACGGCGGTGCGCCGTCCCGGGTCCTCGGGATGATCGAGGAGATCGAGCGGACCGGTGACGCGACCGCGTATGTGAAGAAGGCCCTGGACAAGGGTGAGCGGCTGATGGGCTTCGGGCACCGGGTGTACCGGGCGGAGGATCCGCGGGCGCGGGTGCTGCGGCGTACGGCGAAGGAGTTGGGCGCGCCGCGGTTCGAGGTGGCGGAGGCGCTGGAGAAGGCGGCGCTGGAGGAGCTGCACGCGCGGCGTCCGGACCGGGTGCTGGCGACGAACGTGGAGTTCTGGGCGGCGATCATGCTGGACTTCGCGGAGGTTCCGGCGCACATGTTCACGTCGATGTTCACGTGTGCGCGTACGGCGGGCTGGTCGGCGCACATTCTGGAGCAGAAGCGGACGGGCCGGCTGGTGCGGCCGTCGGCGCGGTATGTCGGGCCGGGGCCGCGTGATCCGCGGGCGATCGAGGGGTACGACGACATCACGGGGTGAGTCGGCCGGGTGTCGGACGGGCGCGGTGTCTCACGTCGGGGCGCCGCGCCCTCCGTGTCCGGTCAGGTCGGACCCGGTGGGTCGGGCCGGGCCGTCCGCGGAAGGGGAAGCCGAGGGTGCGGCACGCCTGGAGTCGGCTGCCCAGGGGCTCAGTTGAGTGCGTCGTCCAACAGGGCCGCCCACTGTGCCACGACCCTCTGCCGCCGGGCGGTGTCGTCGGTCAGTACGTTGGCCAGGCCGAGGCCGCGGGCCATGTCGAGGAGGCCCTGGACGGTTTCGCGTACGCCTGGCCGTGTCTCGTCGGCCTTCAGGAGTTCGACGGCGATGCGGTGGGTCTCGCGGCCGACGCGGGCTTCGAGTTCGCTGACGCGGGGGTGCAGTGACGCCTCGTTGGAGGCGGCGACCCAGAGCTGGAGTGCGGCGCGGAACAGCGGTCCTGTGTAGAGGTCGACGAGGGCGGCGACGACGGCTGCGCGGCCCTGGACGGGCAGGGCGCGCAGGGCGGCGGAGCGTTCCTCGGCGACGTATTCGACGGCTGCCGTGAACAGGTCCTCGCGGGTGGGGAAGTGGTGCTGGGCGGCGCCGCGCGATACGCCTGCGCGTTCGGCGACGACGGAGACCGTGGAGCCTGCCCAGCCGTGTTCGGCGAGGCAGGCGACCGCGGCTTCGAGCAGCCGTCGGCGGGTGGCGCGGCTGCGGTCCTGCTTGGGAGTCCTGTCGGTGGAGGGCGTCACAACACCCATGCGGGGTCCCGTCGTTCGTGGAAGGCCGTCATCCCTTCCCGTGCCTCGGCGGAGGCGAAGAGTGCTGCCGAGCGGGCGATGAGGTCTTCGGCGTACTGGTCGAAACTTTCCCGCACAGTAGCTGTGACCAGCTCCTTCGATGCTGCCAGCCCCTGTGGTGAGGCTCGGCGCAGTCCGTCGAGTACGGGGACGAGCGCCTTGTCCACGTCGTCGGCGGCGAGGGTGATCAGGGAGATCCGGGCGGCTTCGGTCGCGTCGAAGCGTTCTCCGGTGAGGTAGTAGCGGGCGGCGGCGCGCGGGTCGGTGCGGGGCAGCAGGGGCAGGGAGATCACGGCGGGGGCGAGGCCGAGCCGGGATTCGGTGAGGGCGAAGGTGGAGGCGGGTCCGGCGGCCGAGATGTCGCAGGCGGCGAGGAGTCCGAGGCCGCCTGCCCGGACGTGTCCGTCGACGCGGGCCACCACGGGTTTGGGCAGGGTGACGATCTCCCGCATGAGGGCGACGAACGCTTCCGGGTCGGGGGGTGCGCCGAGGTCCGCACCGGCGCAGAACGTGTTGCCCGTGTGGGTGAGGACCACGGCTCGTACGGTGTCGTCCTCGCCGTATCGGGCGAGGGTTTCGCGGAGTTCGGCGACGAGCCGCGCGGAGAGTGCGTTGCGGTTCGTCTGCGAGTCCATCCGTACGGTGGCGATGCCACGTTCTCTGCCGGTGCGGACCAGTTTCATGCCTCTGCCGCCTTCTCGATGACTTTTTCGTTGACCTGTTCCCGGTCGCGCAGTTCGCGCCGGAGGATCTTTCCGGAGGTGGCGCGGGGTACGGCGCCGATGAATTCGACCCGCCGGACCTTCTTGTACGGGGCGACGCGCTCGGTGACGTACGCCATGACGTCGTCGGCGGTGAGGTCGTCGGGGGCGACTCCCGCCTGCCGGACCAGATACGCCTTGGGGACTTCGTTGCCGTCGGTGTCGTACACCCCGATGACGGCGGCGTCCGCGATCGACGGGTGGCCGAGCAGCAGGGCTTCGAGTTCGGCGGGGGCGACCTGGTAGCCCTTGTACTTGATGAGTTCCTTGACCCGGTCGACGATGCGGAGCCAGCCGTCGGCGTCGACGCGGCCGATGTCGCCGGTGTGCACCCAGCCGTCGGCGTCGATCATGTCGGCGGTGGCCCCGGGCCGGCCGAGGTAGCCCTTCATCACCTGCGGGCCGCGGATGAGTACCTCGCCGTCGGTGTCGATGCCGGCGTCGCGGTCCGGGTCGTCGAGGGAGACGATGCGCATCTCGGTGCCCGGCAGGAGTTTTCCGACGGCGCCGGGCGGCGGGTTCTCGGCGGCGAGCGGGACTACGTGGGTGCCGGGCGAGAGTTCTGTCATGCCGTACGCCTGCCGTACCGGTGGCAGTCCGAGGCGCCGGGAGCAGGCGGCGGCGAGTCCTGCGTCGAGCGGGGCGGCGGCGCTGACGATGTACTCCAGCGAGGACAGGTCGTACTGGGCGACGGCCGGGTGTTTGGCGAGGGCCAGGACGATCGGCGGGGCCACGTACAGCCCGCTGATCCGGTGCTTCTCGATCGCGGTGAGGAACTGGACGAGGTCGAAGCGTGGCAGGACGACGACGGTGGCGCCGAGCCGGAGCGGGGCGTTCATCAGGGCGGTCAGCCCGTAGATGTGGAAGAACGGGAGGACGGCGAGGATCCGGTGGCCGGGGTTCATCGGGATGAACGGCCGCAGCTGCTCCAGGTTGGTGGCCATGGAGCGGTGGGTGAGCATGACGCCCTTGGGTGTGCCGGTGGTGCCGGAGGAGTACGGCAGTGCGGCGATGTCCTCGGCCGGGTCGATGGTGATCCGTGGTTCGGGGGCGGTGGAGCCCAGCATGTCGAGTACGGAGGTGTGTCCGTCGGCCCGGTCGCAGACGAATATCTCCTCTATGCCGCCGACGAGTTCGGCGGCGCGGCGGGCGGTTTCGAGGAGTGGGGAGACGGTGACGATCCAGCGGGCGGAGGAGTCGCGGAGTTGTTTGGCGAACTCCTCCGCCGTGGCGAGGGGGTGCACGGTGGTGACGGTGGCGCCCGCCCTGGTGGCTCCGAAGAACACGGTCGGGTAGGCGAGGGTGTTGGGGCTGTGCAGGGCGACGACGTCGCCCTTGCGGACCCCGGTGGCGGCGAGCGCCGCCGCGATCCGGCGGTGGAATGTGTCGAGTTGCCGGTAGGTGAGCGTGGTGGTGCCGTCGGTGCCGTCGATCAGGGCGACCGTGTCGCCGTAGGCGGCGGCGGCCTGCCCGAGGACCGCGTCATGGATGGGGAGGTCGAGCGGCTGGACGTCTGCGTACTCGCTGCGGAACACGTTCACCATGGCGGGTCCCTTCGAACGGCGGCTGGAGGGACAGAGTCCCCTGTGTCAGTACGACTTGGGGAGACCCAGGGACTGGTGGGAAACGTAGTTCAGGATCATTTCCCGGCTGACGGGCGCGATCCGGGCGACGCGGGCTGCGGTGATCAGGGAAGCGATGCCGTATTCGCGGGTGAGGCCGTTGCCGCCGAGGGTGTGCACGGCCTGGTCGACGGCTTTCACGCAGGCCTCGGCGGCGGCGTACTTCGCCATGTTGGCGGCTTCGCCCGCGCCGATGTCGTCGCCCTCGTCGTAGAGCCTGGCGGCCTTCTGCATCATCAGGCGGGCCAGTTCGAGTTCGATGTGCGCCTGGGCGAGGGGGTGGGCGATGGCCTGGTGGGAGCCGATGGGCTCCTTCCACACCTGTCGGGTCCGCGCGTAGTCGACGGCGCGGCCGAGGGCGTACCGGCCCATGCCGAGGGCGAAGGCGGCGGTCATGATGCGTTCGGGGTTGAGTCCGGCGAAAAGCTGGAGGAGGCCCGCGTCCTCTCCCCCGCTCTCGGCTTCGCTCGAGCCGGAGGTACCCCCTCCGACGAGGGCGTCGGCGGGCAGCCGCACGTCGTCGAGGACCAGTTCGAACTGCTTCTCCGGTGCCTGGAGTTCCATGTCGATCTGCGAGCGCTGAAATCCGGGGGCGTCGCGCGGGACGATGAAGAGGCAGGGCTTGAGCTTGCCGGTCCTGGCGTCCTCGGTGCGCCCGACGATGAGGGTGGCGTCGGCGATGTCGACGCCGGAGACGAACACTTTCCGCCCGGTGAGCAGCCAGTCCTCGCCGTCGCGGCGGGCGGTGGTGGTGATGCGGTGGGAGTTGGAGCCGGCGTCGGGTTCGGTGATGCCGAAGGCCATGGTGAGGGTGCCGTCGGCGAGGCCGGGGAGCCACTGCTGTTTCTGGGTGTCGGTGCCGAAGCGGGCGATGACGGTGCCGCAGATCGCCGGGGAGACGATCATCATGAGGAGGGGCGATCCTGCCGCTCCCAGTTCTTCCAGGACTATGGAGAGTTCGGCCATGCCGCCGCCTCCGCCGCCGTACTCCTCGGGGAGGTTGACCCCCAGGTAGCCGAGCTTGGCGGCTTCGGTCCACAGTTCGCGGGGGTGGGCGCCGTCGCGTACGACGGAGGTCATGTAGTCGCGCCCGTACCGCTTTCCGAGTGCGGCGACGGCGGCGCGCAGGGCTTGCTGCTCTTCGGTTTCGAGGACGGTGGTCATGGGGTCGGTTCCTCCTGTGCGTCTTGCACGACGGCGAGCAGGGCGCCGACCTCCACCTGGAGGCCGGGTGCGGCATGGAGCGCGGTGAGGGTGCCGGAGGCGGGGGCGAGGATGCGGTGTTCCATCTTCATCGCCTCCAGCCAGATGAGGGGCTGCCCGGCCCGGACGGTGGTGCCGGGTGCGAGGCCGTCGGCGAGCCGGACGACGGTGCCGGGCATGGGGGCGAGCAGGGAACCGGGTTCGGTGCGTTCGGTGGGGTCGGTGAAGCGGGGGAGGGCGGTGAAGGTGTGCGTGCCGGTGGCGCCGTCCACGTGGACCCGGTCGTGGTGGGTGGCGAGGCGGAAGTGGTGGGTGACGCCGTCGTCGGTTTCGACGGTGACGTGTCCGGGGGTGGCGGTGAGGATCCGGGCGCCGGGGGTGTCGATCGCGCCGCTGCGGGTGGTGCGGTAGGCGATCTCGTGTTCGGCGCCGTCGGGTTCGCTGCGGTAGCGCCTGGTCTGCGGCTGGGAGGGGAGGTTGCGCCAGCCGCCGAAGCGGGATGTGCCGACGGCGTCCGGGTGCCGGGCGGCGTGGGCGGCGGCTGCGGCGAGGGCCGCGAGGTGCCGGTCCGCGTTGTCGCCCGGGGTGCGGGTGAGGGCGTCCAGGTGACGGTCGTAGAAGCCGGTGTCGGGGCGGGCGCCGGTGAAGTCGGGGTGGCGCAGGGACCGTACGAGCAGCTCGCGGTTGGTGACCGGGCCGTGGATGCGGGTGCGTTCCAGGGCGCGGGCGAGGAGCCGTACGGCTTGGGCGCGGGTGGGGGCGTGGGCGATGACCTTGGCGAGCATCGGGTCGTAGTGGATGCCGATGGTGTCGCCGCCGGCGTATCCGGTGTCGAGGCGCAGACCGGGTTCGTCCGGTACGTCCAGCGTGAGCAGTGCTCCGGTCTGTGGCTGCCAGTCGCGGGCCGGGTCCTCCGCGTAGAGCCGGGCCTCGACGGCGTGCCCGTGCGGGGTCGGGGGCGTGGTGGGGAGGGGTTCGCCTTCGGCGACGGACAGTTGCAGGGCGACGAGGTCGAGCCCGAAGACGGCTTCGGTGACGGGGTGTTCGACCTGGAGGCGGGTGTTCATTTCCAGGAAGTACGGGCGTCCGTCGGCGGCGAGGAGGAACTCGACGGTGCCCGCGCCCCGGTAGCCGACGGCGCGGGCCGCTGCGGTCGCCGCGTCGTGCAGCCGGGTGCGCAGCGCGTCGTCGAGGCCGGGTGCGGGGGCCTCCTCGATGACCTTCTGGTGGCGGCGCTGGAGCGAGCAGTCGCGGGTGCCGAGCGCCCATACGGTGCCGTGTGCGTCGGCCATGATCTGGACCTCGACATGCCGGCCGCGTTCGACGTAGGGCTCGGCGAAGACTTCGCCGTCGCCGAAGGCGCTCGCGGCCTCGGCCGTGGCGGCCGCCATCTCGCCCGGCAGTGCGCCCAGTTCACGTACGACCCGCATGCCGCGTCCGCCGCCGCCCGCCGCGGCCTTCAGCAGCAGCGGCAGGTCACCCGCGGTCGCCTGCGCCGGGTCGACGGGTGCGAGCAGCGGCACCCCGGCGGCGGCCATGAGTTCCTTGGCCCGGGTCTTGGACGCCATCATCTCGATGGCCTTGACCGGCGGGCCGACCCAGACGAGCCCGGCGTCCTGCACGGCCCGGGCGAACCCGGCGTTCTCGGAGAGGAAGCCGTAGCCGGGGTGCACGGCGTCGGCGCCCGCCGTGCGTGCGGCACGTACGACGAGATCGCCGCGCAGATAGGTGTCGGCGGGCGCGGCCCCCGGCAGTCGTACGGCGGTGTCGGCCTCCCTGACGTGCAGTGCGTCGGCGTCCGCGTCCGAGTACACGGCGACGGTGGCGATGCCGAGTGCACGGCAGGTGCGGAAGATCCGGCAGGCGATCTCGCCCCGATTGGCGACGAGCAGGGTGCTGATCATGGTCGGCCTCACATCCGGAAGATGCCGAAGCCGCCGCGGGCGCCTTCGACCGGGGCGGTGTGGATCGCGGACAGGCAGATCCCGAGGACGGTCCTGGTGTCGCGCGGGTCGATGACCCCGTCGTCGTACAGCCGCCCGGAGAGGAACATCGGCAGCGACTCGGACTCGATCTGCTGCTCCACCATGGCGCGCAGCCCGGCGTCGGCCTCGTCGTCGTAGGGCCGTCCCTTCGCGGCGGCGGAGGCCCGGGCGACGATGGACAGCACACCCGCGAGCTGCTGCGGGCCCATCACGGCGGACTTGCTGCTCGGCCAGGCGAAGAGGAAGCGGGGGTCGTAGGCGCGCCCGCACATGCCGTAGTGCCCGGCCCCGTAGGAGGCGCCCATCAGCACGGACAGGTGCGGGACCCTGGAGTTGGACACCGCGTTGATCATCATCGCGCCGTGTTTGATGATGCCGCCCTGCTCGTACTCCTTGCCGACCATGTAGCCGGTGGTGTTGTGCAGGAAGAGGAGGGGGATGTCGCGCTGGTTGGCGAGCTGGATGAACTGGGCGGCCTTCTGCGACTCCTCGCTGAACAGCACCCCTTGCGCGTTGGCGAGGATACCGACGGGGTAGCCGTGCAGCCGCGCCCATCCGGTGACCAGGCTCGTCCCGTACAGCGGTTTGAACGCGTCGAAGTCGGAGCCGTCGACGAGCCGGGCGATCACCTCGCGCGGATCGAACGGGATCTTGAGATCCCCCGGCACGATCCCGAGCAGCTCGTCCTCGTCGTACTTCGGCGGCTCGGCGGGTCCTGGATCGGCGTGCGCCTTGCGCCAGTTGAGCCGGGCGACGATCCGCCGTGCCTGGCGCAGCGCGTCGTGCTCGTCGACGGCGAAGTGGTCGGCGAGTCCGGAGGTGCGGGCGTGCATGTCGGCGCCGCCGAGGGACTCGTCGTCGCTCTCCTCGCCGGTCGCCATCTTCACCAGCGGCGGTCCGCCGAGGAAGACCTTCGACTGTTCCTTGATCATGACGGTGTGGTCGGACATCCCGGGGACGTATGCCCCGCCGGCCGTGGAGTTCCCGAAGACGACCGCGACGGTGGGGATACCGGCGGCGGAGAGCCGGGTGAGGTCCCGGAACAGTGCGCCGCCGGGGATGAAGATCTCCTTCTGGGACGGCAGATCGGCCCCGCCTGACTCGACGAGGCTGATGCAGGGCAGCCGGTTGGCGAAGGCGATCTCGTTGGCGCGCAGGGCCTTCTTCAGGGTCCAGGGGTTGGAGGCGCCACCGCGTACGGTCGGGTCGTTGGCGGTGATCAGGCACTCCACGCCCTCGACGACCCCGATGCCCGTGACGAGCGAGGCGCCCACGGCGTACTCGCTGCCCCAGGCGGCGAGCGGCGACAGCTCGAGGAACGGTGTGTCGGCATCGATCAGCAGCTCGATCCGCTCCCGGGCGAGGAGTTTGCCGCGCCCCCGGTGCCGTTCGACGTACTTCTCGCCGCCGCCCGCGAGGGCCTTGCCGTGCTCGGTGCCGAGCTCGTCGATCCGGTCGAGCATGGTGGCGCGGTTCGCGGCGTATTCGGGACTCGTGGTGTCGAGCCCGGTGGCCAGGACGGTCATGCGTGCGCCTCCGGTGCGTCGGTGGTTTCGAGCAGGGTCACGGGGATGGGGAGGTGCCGGGACCGCAGCCACTCCCCCACCGCCTTGGCCTGTGGATCGAAGCGGGCCTGTGCGGCGACGCCTTCGCCGAGCAGGCCGTGGACGACGAAGTTCAGCGCGCGGAGGTTCGGCAGGACGTGCCGGACGACGTTCAACTCGGCTGTTTCGGGGAGCAGTTCCTGGAAGCGTTCGACGGTCAGTTCGTGCGCCAGCCAGCGCCAGGCGTCGTCGGTGCGGACCCAGATGCCGATGTTGGCGTCACCGCCCTTGTCGCCGCTCCGCGCCCCGGCGATGCGCCCGAGGGGGGTGAGCTGGGTCAGCCCGGCGGGCAGGGGTTCGGGGAGAGCGGGCTCGTCCACTTCCTCGAGCGCCTTTGTCCGTACGGGTGGTGTCACCCGCTCCCGTCGCCCGTCCGGCCCCACGGCGATGTGCTCGACGTCCTCCGCCGGTACGTACCTCGCCTCGAACACTCCGTAGGGCGCGCCCTTGCCGGGCGGGGCGGTGACGTGGAAGCCCGGGTAACTGCCCAGGGCCAGCTCGATCGCGGCCCCGGAGACCGTCCTTCCGACGGCCTCCGGGTCCTGGTCGCGGACGACGAGCCGGAGCAGGGCGCCGGCGGTCTCCTCGGTGTCGGCGTCGGCCCTGTCGGTACGGGCCAGCTCCCACCGCACCTCGTCGGGCGGCCCGGTACGGGACCGGGTGAGCGCCTGCGCGAACTGGTCCTGCACCAGCTGTGCCTTGGCCTCGATGTCGAGTCCGGTGAGCACGAAGACGACCTCGTTGCGCCAGCCGCCGAGCCGGGTGAGCCCCGCCTTGAGGGTGCGCGGCGGGGCCTCGCCGCGCACCCCGGAGATCCGGACCCGGTCCGGCCCGTCCTGGGTCAGGCTCACGGTGTCGAGCCGGGCGGTCACGTCCGGCCCGGCGTACCGGGCGCCCCCGGTCTCGTAGAGGAGCTGGGCGGTGACGGTCCCGACGTCGACGAAGCCGCCCGTGCCGTCGTGCTTGGTGATGACGGACGACCCGTCGGCGTGGATCTCGGCGAGCGGGAAGCCGGGCCGGCGGATGTCGTGGCCGCGGAAGAAGGAGTAGTTCCCGCCGGTGGCCTGGGTGCCGCACTCCAGGACGTGCCCGGCGACGACGGCCCCGGCGAGTGCGTCGTGGTCGTCCGGCCCCCAGCCGAAGTGGGCGGCGGCGGGGCCGGTGACGAGGGCGGCGTCGGTGACCCGGCCGGTGACGACGACATCGGCCCCGGCGCGCAGGCAGGCGGCGATGCCGTGGCCGCCGAGGTAGGCGTTGGCGGTGAGGAACCCGTCGGGCACGGGCAGGCTGTCGCCCTCGACATGCGCGACCCGGACCGGCACCCCCACCTTGCGTGCCAGCTCGGCGACGGCCCCGGCGAGTGCGGCCGGGTTGAGCCCTCCGGCATTGGCGACGATCTTCACACCACGCTCGTGGGCGAGCCCGAGGCCTTCTTCGAGCTGCTGCAGAAAGGTGGTGGCGTAGCCGCGGGCGGGGTCCTTGAGCCGGCTGCGCCCGAGGATGAGCATGGTCAGCTCGGCGAGGTAGTCGCCGGTGAGGACGTCGAGGGGGCCGTCGGTGAGCATCTCGCGTACGGCGTCGAAGCGGTCGCCGTAGAACCCGGAGGCGTTCCCGATCCGCAGCGGTGCGGCGGTCATCGGGCGCCGACCCGTGCACCGCCCCCGGGTGCGCGGCCGGGGCCGGGTGGGCCGGCGAAGGCCTGGGCGATGTCCAGCCACTGGTCGGCGTCGGCCCCGAAGGCACGGACGGCGAGGTCGCCGCGGTGGGCGCGCTGGGTGACGAGGAGGCAGAAATCGTGCAGCGGCCCGGTGACACGCTGTCCGGCATCCTCGGGCCCGAATGCGATCACCTCACCGTCGGGCGCTTCGAGTTCGACGCGGAACTCCTCATCGGGCGCCTTGATCCCCCGCACGAGGAACGCGTAGTCACGGGCCCGCACCCCGATCCGGGCGATGTGGCGCAGCCGGGTGGTCGGGGCGCGTACGGCGCCGAGGGCGTCGGCGATGTCCTGCCCGTGCGCCCAGGTCTCCATCAGCCGCGCGGTCGCCATGGACGCGACGCTCATGGGCGGCCCGTACCAGGGGATGCGGGTGCCGGGCGGGGCGCCGCGCAGGGCTCGTTGGAGCCGGTCACGTCCGTCGCGCCAGCGTGCGAGCAGCGCGGCCGGCTCCACGGCCACGAGCACCTCGGCGGCCTGGTCGACGAAGCTGTCGGGTGCCGCCTGCGCCTTGGCGACCTCCGCCGCGAAGGCGTCCGGGTCGGTGACGGCGAGCAGGGCGACCTCGTCGGTCCACGTCAGATGGGCGATCTGGTGGGCGACGGTCCAGCGCTCGGCGGGGGTCGGTCCGGCCCACTGGTCGGCGCTCAACTCCGCTACCAGCAGGTCGAGTTCGTCGCTCTCGCTGCGCAGATCGTCGAGCACGGCTGCGGCATCGGACACGGTGCGCTCCCCTCGGGGCGTGGCGGTGTGCCCAGGAGCATGTCAGCGGACCAGGAAACAAGCAAGCATGCTTGCATTGTTTGATGCATCCGGCTCCACGGCCGGGCCGGGACCCGGCTGCTAGCCTCCGCCGATGACTGACGAACCTCGCACCGCGGGTGTGCGTTTCGACGACAACAGGCTTGTCCTGGAGCAGTATCGGGACGAGACCGGCATCTACTACTCCTTCCCGGGCGGCGCCCCGAGCTCCGCCCCGGGTTCCATCCGCGCCGACGACCGGGCCGCCGGGGGGACATCGGCCGCGCTCTCCCTGGCCGAGGCGCTGCACGCCCGGATCCGCCCGGTCGGCACGGCGGAGAATGTCCTGCGCGCGTGGTCGCAGGGAGCTCCCCCGCAGGACACGGCCGCCCTGGACGACCCGACGACAGCCGAACCGACCCGGGTCCGCGGCGGCGCGATCGTCATCCGCGACCGGCGGATGCTGCTGATCCACTTCCCCGGGGACGACGGCTGCCACTACGAGATCCCGGGCGGCGGCGTCGAAGCCGGCGAGACACCGGAGGTGGCGGCGGTCCGCGAACTCCGGGAGGAGACCGGCCTGCACGGAACGGTCGTACGCGAGGTGGCCCGGATCTGGCGGGGCGGCACCCGGGGCCACTACTTCACGATGGAGGCAGAGGGCGAGGTGGGCGAACCGGAGACCCTGGACAACTACGGTGGCGCCCCTGCCTGGGTACCGGTCTCCGACCTGCCCACCACCCCGGTCTGGCCCCGCCGCCTGTCCTGGCGGATCGCCCACTGGCACGCCTCCGGCTGGCCGACGTCTCCGGCGGAACTGGCGGATTCGGTCTGGGACCTGGACGCGGCCTGCGGATGGTGACGGCAGCCCCCTGAGGGCTGTCCCGTGATCCCTGGCGGGCGCACGACGACAGCTACGGCACCTCGACGCGTTGTCGGAACGCCCGAATACGACCGGTATGAAGACGTCCCTCCGCCTTGCGATGCACCGCATCCGACGCCGCGCGCTGATCCACCAGGGATTACGGGACAGCCCTCAGGAATTCGCCTTCGCGCGGCGGCCGGCGCCCACCTGGCTGCGGACCGCACCCATGCTCGCCCCGATGACCAGCGCGATCGCCAGTGCGTCGGTGGCCGTCAGGGCCTGGTCGAGGATGAGGAAGCCGGCCGTCGCCGCGATGGCCGGTTCCAGGCTCATCAGTACGGCGAATGTGTGCGCGGGCAGCCGGCGCAGCGCCATCAGTTCGAGGGTGTACGGGAGCACCGAGCTCATCAGCGCCACCGCCGCACCCATCGCCAGTGTCGACGGGACCGCCAGCTTCGCGCCGGATTCCAGGATGCCCAGCGGCAGCGACAGCACCGCGGCGACCACCATCGCCAGGGCCAGACCGTCGGCCTGCGGGAAGCGGCGGCCGGTGCGGGCGCTGAAGACGATGTACGTCGCCCACATCGCCCCCGCACCCAGCGCGAACGCCGCACCGAGCGGGTCCAGCCGGTCGAAGCCTCCGCCGCCCAGCAGGAACACCCCGCCCAGCGCGAGCCCCGCCCAGACGAAGTTGATCAGGCGGCGGGAGGCGATCACCGAGAGCGCCAGCGGGCCGAGCACCTCCAGGGTGACGGCCGCGCCCAGCGGAATGCGGTCGAGAGCCTGGTAGAAGAGCATGTTCATGGCGCCCATGGCGATGCCGAACGCGACCACCGTGCCCCAGTCGGCCCGCGAGTGGCCGCGCAACTTCGGGCGGCAGACGACCAGCAGGACGACCGCGGCGACCACCAGCCGGAGCGTGACCACCCCGAGCGCACCGGCCCGCGGCATCAGCAGGGCCGCGACCGCCGAGCCGAACTGCACGGAGAGGCCGCCCGCGACCACCAGGGCCACCGGGGCGAGCGCCGCCCTGCGCCCGCCCGGACGCACAGGGCCCCCGTCGAGGGCGGACACCGCCTCCGGTACGGCGACGGCTGCTGCGGCCGGCTCTGCGGCACTGCGCTGGTCGTTCACGTGGCGGCCTTCGTCCTCGATGGGCTGAGCAGGGTCGGGTTCACTTCATTGCACTGCACGATTGAAGATACTGCACTCTTGCGGCATGGGCCGTTTCTTTACGGTAGAGACCTCCGCGCGGCGCGTGAAATGCCGAATGCGCTCCCGTTATGCTGCCGACGCATGAGCACAGGACAGGGCCGCAGCGTCGAGCTGCGCCACTTGCGGGCCTTCCTCGCCGTCGCTGACGCGGGCAACGTCACACGCGCCGCAGCCGCGCTCCGCCTCACCCAGCCCGCCGTCTCCCGCACCCTCGCCGCCCTTGAGCAGCATCTCGGCGTCCGTCTCGTGGACCGCTCCACCCATCACCTCGCTCTCACCCCCGAGGGCGTCGTCTTCCGCGACAAGGCGGCCGCCGCGGTCGCCGCCTTCGACGAGGCGGTCGACTCCGGCGGCCTGCGCCACTGGCCGCTGCGGCTCGGACACGCCTGGTCCGCGTTCGGCCCGTACACCACACCGCTGCTCCGCAGCTGGCAGGAGCGGTACCCGGAGACCCCTCTCGAACTGCTGCGGATCGACGACCGCACGGCCGGGCTCACCCGCGGCGAGGTCGACGCGGCGCTGCTGCGCGGGCCCGTCGACGCGCCGGGTCTCGTCACCGAGGTGCTGTTCAGCGAGGACCGGGTGGCGGCGGTGACCGCGGACGGGCCGCTCGCCGCACACACCACGCTCCGGCTCGCCGATCTCGCGGGCGGCACGGTCGTCCTCAACACCGTCTCCGGCACCACCACCGTCGACCTGTGGCCGCCGCACGCCCGGCCCGCCGCCACCCTCACCGTCGCCAACACCGACGACTGGCTGACCGCCATCGCGGCCGGGCGCGGATCCGGGGTGTCGGTCGCCTCCACCGCCGACATGCATCCGCACGCCGGGGTCGCTTACCGCCCGCTCGTCGACGCCCCGACCGTGCCGCTGCTGCTCGCCCGCCGCGACGCACCCGGCCATCCGGCGCTGCCGAAGCTCGCCGAAATGGCGCGGGAAATCATTGGAGAAGACATCGCCGGGTGAGGGAATTTCCCCGCACAGCAGGGGAGTTGGGGTGCTGTGAAAGCCGGACACAGGCCGGCCGACACCTGGGGGATCACCTTGACGAACGACATCACCGTGCACGGCACGGTCGCGCCGGGCTTCGAAGGCGTACGGGACGCCTACGCCGCCGTACTCGCCGAGGACACCACCGAGCCCGGGTCCCAGCTCGCAGTGCGGCTGCACGGCCGGACGGTCGTCGATCTGTGGGCCGGGGACGGGATCGAGGCGGATTCACTGCCCGCCGTGTACTCGTCCACCAAGGGCGCCGCTCACCTGGTCGTCGCGTTGCTGATCCAGGACGGCGTTCTCGACCTGGACCGTACGGTCGCCTCCTACTGGCCGGCGTTCGCCGCCGAGGGCAAGGGTGAGCTGACACTGCGGCAGCTGCTCGCGCACGCCTCCGGAGCGATCGGGGTCGAGGGCGGGTTCAGCGACGAGGAGCTGGCCGACGACCGGCTGCTCGCCGCCCGGCTGGCGGAGCAGAAGCCGTTCTGGACGCCCGGCACGGCGTACGGGTACCACGGCCTGGTGATCGGGGCCCTCACCGGTGAAGTGGTGCGCCGGGTCACCGGGCAGTCGATCCAGGAGCTCTTCGAGGAGCGGATCAGGGCCCCGTACGGGCTGGACTTCTTTCTGGGGCAGCCCGAGGCGCTCGAAGCGCGCTACGTCGCCATCCGGCCGATGGCACCCACCCCGGAGCAGGCGGCCGGGCTCGCGCTCGACCCGGTCGATCCGAAGAGTCTCAGGGCCGTCGCCTTCAACTACCCGACAGACCTGATCGCGTGGATCAACAAGCCGTCCGTGCGGGCGCTCGGCCCGGCCTCGGTGGGTGGTGTGGGCTCCGCGCGCGGGCTGGCCGGGATGTACGCGGCCGCCATCTCGGAGGTGGACGGCCGGGCCCCGCTGCTCAAGGCGGAGACGCTCGCCGACGTCGCCCGGCCGCACGCGGTGGGCACCGACCTGGTGACCGGCGAGGAGGACCACTTCGGGCTCGGCTTCGAGCGGCCGTCCGTGCGGTATCCGTCGCTGGGCGAGGGGGCGTTCGGGCACTGCGGTGCGGCGGGGGCGCAGGCGTTCGCGGATCCGGCCAGTGGGGTGGCGTACGGGTACACACGGCGGCGGTATGCGTTTCCTGGCGGGGCGGCGCCGGAGAACGAGCGGTTGGTGGCGGCGGTGGCGCGGGCGGCCGCCACGGGCTGATGGCGCGCGGGGCGGGGCGGTTCCGCTCCCCGCCCCGCCCCTTCCCGAACCCGGGGCTCCACCCCGGAGGCCCGCTGCTCGATCGCCGCAGGGGCTTGGGGTGTTGCCGCCGGGGCCCGGGGCGGGCGCCGCAGGGGCTGGGGTCAGACCGGGTGGGTGTCGGTACTGTTCAGGCCTTCTGCCAGCAGCTCTGCCAGGTGTCTCGACCGCACTCCCGCCAGCTGTGCCAGCTGGGTCCGGCAGGAGAAGCCGTCCGCCAGGATGTCCGTGCCGGGCTCCGCGCTCCGTACCGACGGCAGCAGCTGCTCCTCCGCGCATGCCACCGACACCCCCCAGTGGCCTCGTTCGAAACCGAAGTTGCCCGCCAGTCCGCAGCAGCCACCGGTCAGTTCCCCTTCCAGTCCGGCGCGTTCGCGCAGCCGTCGTTCCGCCGCGTCACCGAGGACGGCGTGCTGGTGGCAGTGGGTCTGGCCGACGACCGGGCGGTCCAGGCGCGGCGGCTGCCAGTCAGGGGCGTACTCCTCCAGGTACTGGGCCAAAGTGCGTACGGAGGTGGCGAGTTCGGCGGCGCGGGGGTCGTCGGGGAGGAGTTCCGGGAGATCCGTACGGAGGGTGGCGGCGCAGCTCGGTTCGAGGACGACGAGCGGGTCGCCGAGGGAGGCCCCCATCCGGTCCAGCGTGCGGCGCATGACCCTGCGGGCCTTGTCCAGCTGGCCCGTCGATACGTAGGTGAGGCCGCAGCACACCCCCCGCCCCGGGTACAGGGCTGTCCGGCCCGCCGCCTCCAGGACCCGGACAGCCGCCCTGCCGACCTCCGGGGAGAGGTGGTTGGTGAAGGTGTCCGGCCAGACCGTCACCACCTGGTCGCTCGAAAGGAGCACCGTCCCCCGGCCCCCGCGCTTGACCGCCCACCGGGTGAACGTCTCCCCCGCCAGCACCGGAATCGTCCGCTCCGCAGCGATGCCCGCGAGCCGTTTCGCCAGTGCGGCGAGCGGGCGGATCCGGGCCAGCAGGTTCAGCACGGGCGCGAACGGGGCCGCGAGCCGCAGCCACCCCGGCAGCCGGCCCATCACGTAGTGGGCGGCAGGGCGCAGCCGCCCCCGGTAGTGGTGGTGCAGGAACTCCGCCTTGTACGTGGCCATGTCCACGCCCACCGGGCAGTCGCTGCGGCATCCTTTGCAGGACAGGCACAGGTCGAGCGCGTCCCGGACCTCCTTCGACCGCCATCCGTCCGTGATCACCTCACCCGCGAGCATCTCGTGCAGCAGCCGGGCCCGGCCGCGGGTGGAGTGCGCCTCCTCACCGGTCGCCCGGAACGACGGGCACATCACGCCCGTGCCCGGCGCCTGCGCCGTACGGCACTTCGCGACGCCGACACACCGTCGTACGGCCGCCGAGAAGTCGCCGCCGTCGTGCGGGTAGCCGAAGGTGACGTCCACCGGGCGCGTCGGCAGGACGTCGAAGCGGAGGTTCTCGTCGAGGCGGGCCGGGCGGGCGAGCACACCGGGGTTCATGCCGCCGTCCGGGTCCCAGAGATCCTTGAACCTCCCGAAGAGAGCGACGAGTTCGTCCCCGTACATGCGAGGAAGCAGTTCGGCCCGGGCCTGCCCGTCGCCGTGTTCCCCGCTCAGCGATCCGCCGTGCGCGACGACAAGCGTGGCCAGCTCCTCGGAGAAGCGGCGGAACCGGGCCACGCCCTCACCGCTCAGCAGGTCGAAGTCGATCCGCACATGGATGCAGCCGTCGCCGAAGTGTCCGTACGGTGTGCCGCGCAGCCCGTGTGCCGTGAGCAGGGCGCGGAATTCGCGCAGATAGGGGCCGAGGCGTGCGGGCGGTACGGCGCAGTCCTCCCAGCCGGGCCAGGCCTCACTGCCGTCGGGCATCCGGGTCGCCGTGCCGGATGCGTCCTCCCGGATGCGCCACAGGACCCGCTGGCCGGCCGGGTCGGTGACGACGGCCGCGTCCAACGCGTCGGCCGCCCGCAGGATCTGTGCGGCGCGTGCCCGTGCCTCGGCCGGGGTGGCGCCGCCCGTCTCGACGAAGAGCCAGGCTCCGCCGCGCGGCAGACCGGCCGGTTCGCGTACGAGATCGGCGGCCATGCCCTCGACCGTCAGGGGGCAGTACGGGAGGAGGCCGGGGGCGGCTTCGGCGGCCGCGGACTCGTCGGCGTACCCGAGTACGGCGAGGGCGCGGGCCTCGGGTGCCTCGACCAGCCGTACGGTCGCCTCCGTCACCACGCCGAGCGTCCCCTCGCTGCCGCAGAAGGCGCGGGCCAGGTCCGGTCCGCGCTCCGGCAGCAGGGCGTCGAGGGCGTACCCGGAGATGCGGCGCGGGAGTTCGGGGAAGCCGGTGCGCAGCAGGGCGAGGTGGCTGCCGGCCAGTTCGCGCAGGCCGGCGGGCGCGCCGTCCCACCGGCCGCGGCCCAGCCGCAGCGTGTCGCCGCCGTAGCGGGCGACGGTCAGCGCTTCGACGTTGTCGGCGGTGGTGCCCCAGGCCACCGAGTGCGAGCCGCAGGAGTTGTTGCCGATCATCCCGCCGAGTGTGCAGCGGCTGTGCGTGGACGGGTCCGGGCCGAACGTGAGGCCGTGCGGTGCGGCGGCGCGGCGCAGGTCGTCCAGGATCACGCCCGGCTGGACGACGGCCGTGCGGGCCCCGGCGTCCAGCTCCACGATCGACCGCAGGTGGCGGGTGAGGTCGAGGACCACACCGGTGCCGGTGGCCTGCCCGGCGATGGAGGTACCGCCGCCGCGCGGGACCACGGGCACCTCGTGCGCGCGGCAGACGGCGAGCGCGGCGGCGATGTCGTCGGCGTCGCGCGGAGCGACTACGCCGAGCGGTACGCGACGGTAGTTCGAGGCGTCCATCGTCATCAGCGCCCGTGCGGCGGCGTCGAACTCCACCTCTCCGCGCACGGCGCTGGAGAGGGCCCGCACAAGAGAGGTCCGCATCTGCTCGTCGGTCATGCGCTCAGGATGCCGTCGATCGTCCCGCCGACCGTGCCACTGGAGCTGCCGCCCCTCGCGTTTCCCCTGAATACGTCAGTACGTCGGAATACGTCGGAATACGTCGGCCCCGTAGTCACATACGTAACAAAGAAAGCCGCAAGCGCTTCCCAAACAGATCGTCAATTCTCATATAGTGACCTCGACTTGATTAGGAATTATCAGCTCCAGTTATCGCCCTCACCCTCGCCCGCGCCGAACTGTCCGGATCCGCCCTGTCCGTCACCGTCCGCCCCCAAGGACTCCGCTTGCGCTCCTCATCCCGGCCGACCGCACTGGCCCTGCTGGTCTCGGCGGCCGTCACCGGCTCCTGCTGCCTGTGGGCGGCCGTCGCCGCCCCCGCCTCGGTAAGGACCCCGCTGGCCTGGGGGGCGGGCGCCGCCGCCGTGCTGCTGTCGGTCGCCGTGGCGGCCGCCGTGCACGCCCGGGTCACCATGCGCCTGCTGCGCGCGCGTCACGCGGTGGAGGCCGAGCGGTTCACCGCGGAGACCTCGCGGCTGGTGTCGACGTCCGCGGCCGAGGCCCAGCGGTTCACCGCGGAGACGGCCAGGATCAAGGCCGCCGCCTCGGCCGAGACCGCCCGGATCACCGAGCAGGCGGCCGCCGAGGCCGCCCGGCTGGGCGCCGAGGTGGAACAGCTGACCGCCCGCGCGGCCCGCAGCGCCACCGAGCGCTCCGCCGCGGTCGCCGCATGCGCCAATGCCGCGGGCCGGATGCAGGCCCTGGCCACGAGCATGCTCGCCGACCTGCGCGAGATGGAGCACCGGCACTCCGCCGAGGACATCCTCGGGGATCTGCTGCACCTGGACCACCGCACCGCCCAGGTCGGCCGGGTGGCCGACTCGATCGCCGTGCTGACCGGTGCCCGCTCCGGACGCCGCTGGGCGAAGCCGATCGTGATGGAGTCCATCCTGCGCGGCGCGATGGGCCGGATCGGCGGCTATCAGCGGGTACGTCTCCACTCGACCAGTGATGTCGCGATCGCCGGCCACGCCGCCGAGGGTGTCATGCACGCCCTCGCCGAACTCCTCGACAACGCTGCCAACTTCTCGCCGCCCACCGCGGAAGTCCATGTGTACGTCGAGGAGGTGCCGGCCGGTGTCGTGCTGACTGTCGAGGACAGCGGCCTGGTGATGAGCGATGTGCAGTTGCGGCGCGCCGAGCGCGCGGTGTCCGCGACCGACCAGGACCTGGCCGGGCTGTCCGGCACCCGGCTCGGCCTGGCCGTCGTCGGCCGGCTGGCCCGCAAGCACGGTCTGACGGTGTCGTTCCGGCCGTCCGCGCGGGGCGGCACGGGAGCATTGATGATGCTCCCGCAGGAGCTCATCACCCGGACCCCGGTGGCCGTTCCGGCACCCGCCCCGGTCACCGCGACGCCGCCCCTCGCGCCGGCCGCCGGGCCGGAACCCGCCCACGACGCGACGGACACGGCACCGGAGGCCGACGCCGGCACCGGCACCGGCGCTGAGCCCGGCACAGAGACCGGCACCGACGCCGAGCCCGAGCCCGCCACCGGCGAGAGCGGACTGCCCAAGCGCACCCGCGGTCGTACCCTCGCCGCCGCCGAGGCCCGCGCCCGGACCGACGGCGCCACCGCAACTCCCCGGCCCCGTACCGCCGACCCCAAGGAACAGGCAGCGCGCTTCAGCAGCTTCCGCCAGGCTGTACGGCCCAATTCCCCGCACCCGGAAGGCAACACCCGATGACCGCGACCACCGACGAGAAGCTCAACTGGCTGCTGGAGGGGCTCCTGGAGCGCACCCCCGGCACCCGGCATGCCCTCGTCCTCTCCAGGGACGGCCTCAAGCTGTGCCGCACCCCCGAGCTCTCCGTCGACCAGGCCGACCAGCTGGCCGCGATCTCGGCCGGCATCCAGAGCCTCTCGCACGGCGCGTCCGTCGAGTTCGGTGACGGCACCGGCGGCGTACGGTCCGCGATGGCCGAGTTCTACGGCGGCGTGCTGTTCATCGTCGAGGCGGGCGCGGGCGCCCATCTCGCGGTCGTCGCCTCCGAGGACGCCGATGTCGGCCTCATCGGGCACAACATGAGCGAGCTCGTCGAGCAGCTCGGCGAGCACCTCAGTGCCCCGCCGCGCTCCACCGCGGACCCGACTGCCACCGTCGACGCGACCGCCGACGTATGACCCGCCCCCGACCCGGCCGGGACGACGGTCCGGACCGGCTGTACACCCTCACCGGTGGCCGCAGCCGGTCCGATTCGGACGCGTTCGACCTGGTGACGCTGGTGGTCTCCGAATGCGAGCCGTCCCCCGGCATGCAGTCGGAGCACGTCACCATCCTGCGCATGTGCGAGCGCCCCACCGCGGTCGTGGAGATCGCGGCGGGCCTCGGCCTGCCGGTCAGCATCGTCCGGATCATGCTGTCCGATCTGCTGGCCACCGGCCGGATCAGCGCCCGTCACCCCCGTACCGCCCGTGTCGCGGACCGGTTCCCCGACCCCGACATCCTGGAACAGGTGCTCGTTGGACTCCGCAACCTCTGACCGTTCCGCCCTGCAGGCGACGGCCGACAACGGACTGAAGATCGTCGTCGTCGGCGGCTTCGGCGTCGGCAAGACCACCATGGTCCGATCCGTCAGCGAGATCCGTCCGCTGAACACGGAAGAGACCATGACCCGCGCGGGCGAGGCCGTCGACCGTCTCGACGGGGTGTACGCGAAATCGTCCACGACCGTCGCCTTCGACTTCGGCCGGATCACGCTCGACGAACGCTCGGTGCTGTACCTGTTCGGCGCCCCCGGTCAGGAACGCTTCTGGTTCCTGTGGGACCGGCTGTTCTCGGGCACGCTCGGCGCCGTCGTCCTCGTCGACACCCGTCGGCTCGCCGACTCCTGGTACGCGATCGACCGCCTGGAGCACCACGGCACGCCGTTCATCGTGGCGTGCAACGACTTCGGCGGCCCGCTCCACACCGAACAGCAGATACGTGAGGCGCTCGACCTCTCGGACGACATACCCCTGGTGGAGTGCGACGCCCGGGACCGTTCGTCGAGCAAGTACGTACTGATCACGCTGGTCGAGCACCTCCATGCGCTCGCGCAGGGCAAGGTGTCCGCCCCGTCCGCCGCCCGTCCGGAGACCACGCCGGAGCCCGCACCGCAGAAGACCCCGGAGCCCAGCTCGTGACTCAGCCCCCGGCGCCCCCCGCCGGCTGCCCCGTCCCGCACGGCCCCGCGCCGCTCTCGGGCCCCCGGTTCCAGACCGAACCGACCCGGCTGTACCGGGAGATGCGCCGCGACCACGGAGCCGTGGCGCCTGTCGTCCTCGACGGCGACGTACCCGCCTGGCTCGTCCTCGGCTACCGCGAACTGCACCAGCTGACCAACGACCCGGTGCTGTTCAGCCGCGACTCCGACCTGTGGAACCAGTGGGACCGCATTCCGGACGACTGGCCGCTGCTGCCGATGATCGGCCGCAAGCAGCCGTCGATCCTGTACACGGTCGGCCCGCGCCACACCGAGCGCGCCGCGATGATCAGCAACGCGCTGGAGGCCGTCGACCCGTTCGCGCTCAAGCGGTACGCGGAGGACTTCGCGGACACGCTCATCGACCGGTTCTGCTCCAAGGGCGGGACCGACATCATCGCCGACTACGCGATGCTGCTCCCGGCCCTCGTCCTGGCGAAGATCTACGGCTTCGGCAGCGATACCGGATTTGCGCTCGTCGGCTCGATCAACGACATGATCGACGGCCGCGAGCGGGCCCTCGCCGGGCAGCAGCACCTCGCCTCGTCCATGGTCCAGCTGCTGGTCGACAAGAACGCCGAGCCCGCCGACGACGTCGCCACCCGGATGCTCGCCGACCCCGGCGGCTTCACCGACGAGGAAATCGCCCAGGACCTGATGGTCATGATGGCCGCGGGCCACCAGCCGACCGCCGACTGGATGGGCAACTCGCTGCGGCTGATGCTCACCGACGACCGGTTCGCCGCGTCCCTGTCGGGCGGCCGGCACAGCGTCGCCGAGGCCATGAACGAGGTCCTCTGGGAAGACACCCCGACGCAGAACGTGGCGGGCCGCTGGGCGTCGCGCGACACCCACCTCGGCGGCCGTCACATCCAGGCGGGCGACCTGCTGCTGCTCGGCATCGCCGCCGCCAACGGGGATCCGCAGGTCCGCACCGACGGCTCGTCACTGACCGGCGGCAACAACGCGTTTCTCTCCTTCGGCCACGGCGAGCACCGCTGCCCGTTCCCGGCCCAGGAGACCGCCGAGGTCATCGCCCGTACCGGCATCGAGGTGCTGCTGGACCGGCTGCCGGACCTCGACCTCGCCGTCCCCGCCGAACAGCTGACCCGGCGCCCGTCCCCCTGGCTGCGGGGCCTGACGGACCTGCCCGTGACGTTCACTCCCACCCCCGCCCTTGGAGGCCATTGATGACCCGGATCGCCCTTGACCCCTTCGTCACCGATCTCGACGGCGAGAGCGCCCGGCTGCGCGCGGCGGGTCCGCTCGCCGAGGTGGAGCTGCCGGGCGGGGTGCACTGCTACGCGGTCACCCACCACGCCGAGGCGCGGCAGCTGCTCACCGACAGCCGGGTCGTCAAGGACATCAATGTCTGGAGCGCCTGGCAGCGCGGCGAGATACCGATGGACTGGCCGCTGATCGGCCTCGCCAACCCGGGCCGTTCCATGCTGACGGTCGACGGCGCGGACCACCGCCGGCTGCGCACCCTGGTCGCGCAGGCGCTGACCGTGAAGCGGGTGGAGCGGCTGCGGGCCGGCATCGAGGCGCTGACGACGGCGAGCCTGGACCGGCTGTCGGCGCTGCCCCGGGGCGAGCAGATCGACCTGAAGGCGGAGTTCGCGTACCCGCTGCCGATGAACGTGATCAGCGAGCTGATGGGCGTGGACGCCGCCGACCACCCGCGGCTGAAGGAGCTGTTCGAGAAGTTCTTCTCGACGCAGACGCCGCCGGAGGAGGTCCCGCAGATGATGGCGGACCTCGGCGCCCTCTTCACGAAGATCGTCGACGCCAAGCGTGAGAGCCCGGGTGACGATCTGACGAGCGCCCTGATCGCGGCCTCCGAGGACGGCGACCACCTCACCGACGAGGAGATCGTCAACACCCTCCAGCTGATCATCGCGGCAGGCCACGAGACCACCATCAGCCTGATCGTGAACGCGGTCGTGGCACTCCAGACCCACCCCGAGCAGCGCAAGCAGGTGCTCGGCGGGGAGGTGCCGTGGGAGAACGTGATCGAGGAGACCCTGCGCTGGAACACCCCGACCTCGCATGTGCTGATCCGGTTCGCCACGGAGGACGTCGAAGTCGGCGACAAGGTGCTGCCGAAGGGCGAGGCGCTGATCGTCTCCTTCGGTGCGCTGGGCCGCGACGAGGCGCAGTACGGGCCGACCGCCGGTGACTTCGATGTCACCCGCTCCCCCAACCGCCACATCGCGTTCGGCCACGGCCCGCATGTGTGCCCCGGGGCGGCGCTGTCGCGGCTGGAGGCGGGGGTGGCGCTGCCCGCGCTGTACGAGCGGTTCCCGGATCTGGAACTCGCCGTCCCGGCCTCCGAGCTGCGGAACAAGCCGATCGTCACCCAGAACGACCTGTACGACCTGCCGGTCGAGCTGGGCTGATCCGCCGTTCGAGGTGGTCCACAGGCCGGAGCGGTGTCTCATCCGACGGACACGGTCCTCGACCGTGTCCACGAGGTACTACGCTCCGGTTCGTGGCCGATATCCAGATTCCCGCTGACATCAAGCCCTCCGACGGACGCTTCGGCGCCGGTCCTTCCAAGGTGCGGACGGAGGCGCTCGACGCGCTGGCCGCCACCGGAACGTCTCTTCTCGGTACGTCCCACCGCCAGGCCCCGGTCAAGAACCTGGTCGGCTCGGTGCGTCAGGGTGTGCGCGACCTCTTCTCCCTCCCCGAGGGCTACGAGGTGATCCTGGGCAACGGCGGTTCCACCGCCTTCTGGGACATCGCGACGCACGGTCTGATCGAGACGAAGTCCCAGCACCTCAACTTCGGTGAGTTCTCGTCGAAGTTCACGAAGGCCGCCGAGCTCGCCCCGTGGCTGGCCGACCCGAGCGTCATCGCCTCCGACCCGGGCACCCACCCGGAGCCGCAGGCCGAGGCGGGCGTCGACGTCTACGCGTTCACGCACAACGAGACGTCGACCGGTGTCGCCATGCCGATCAAGCGCGTCTCGGGTGCCGACGAGGGCTCCCTCGTCGTGGTGGACGCCACCTCCGGCGCCGGTGGTCTGCCGGTCGACATCACCGAGACGGACGTCTACTACTTCGGGCCGCAGAAGTCCTTCGCCGCCGACGGTGGCCTGTGGATCGCCGTGTTCTCCCCGGCGGCCCTGGAGCGCGCCGCGCGCATCCATGCCTCCGGCCGCCACATCCCGGAGTTCTTCTCGCTGCCGACGGCGATCGACAACTCCCTGAAGAACCAGACGTACAACACCCCGGCGCTCGCCACGCTGTTCCTCCTGAACGAGCAGCTGACCTGGCTGAACACCCAGGGAGGCCTGGACTTCTCGGTCGGCCGCACCGCCACGTCCGCGCGGAACCTGTACGGCTGGGCCGAGGAGTCGAAGTACGCGACCCCGTTCGTCACCGACCCGGCGAAGCGCTCGCAGGTCATCGGCACCATCGACTTCGCGGACGAGATCGACGCATCGGCGGTCGCCAAGGTGCTGCGCGCCAACGGCATCGTCGACACGGAGCCGTACCGCAAGCTGGGCCGCAACCAGCTGCGTGTCGCGATGTTCCCGGCGATCGACCCGGCGGACGTGCTGGCCCTGACGGCCTGCATCGACTACGTGATCGAGAAGCTGTAACGAGCAGCTGTACGTCTCCGAGGGGCCCTTGGTACGGATCCGTACCAAGGGCCCCTCGCCGTTGCTCAGCCCGCCGCCTCCATCAGGACCGTCCGGAGCCTGCCGATCCCTTCCTCCCACGGCTCCCCGTGCCCGCCCTCGCTCCACAGCTCCAGCAGCTCGGACGGCTCGGTCACCACCCGGTCGAGGGCCTGGACCGCAAGGCCCCGCAGCTCCAGGGGAAGCGTCGGAAGGGGCTCGTCCGGCCCGTACGCAGTCGTCACGGGCTCCCCGCCCGGGCACTGCGCGGCCACCAGGGCGGCCGCTGCCACGGCCACAACGGCCTCGTCGGAGTCGAGGTGGTCCTGAGTCCCGACGACCACCGAAAGAGCCTCCCGGATCAGCTCGGCACGCTCGCCCTCCGGGGCGTCGTCCAGGTCCCCCGAGAAGTCCGCTGCGGTGTCGCTGTCGAAATGACCGATGTCCCAGGTGCCCATGGCAACCCCTCCCTCAGTGATGCGGTTCATCGTGCCAACGATTCCTAATCTTTTTGTCAAGCGGCGTTCGTGATGGGGGGTATGGGTTCGTAGCACCGTCCGTCGCGCAACAGGGCCCACAAGACGTTGACCCGGCGGCGGGCGAGGGCGAGGACGGCCTGGGTATGGCGTTTGCCTTCGGCGCGTTTGCGGTCGTAGAAGCGGCGGGACTCCTCGCAGCAGCGGATGCTGATCAACGCCGAGGTATAGAACACGCGCTGGAGGCGTCGGCTGTAACGTCTGGGCCGGTGCAGGTTGCCGCTGATCTTGCCCGAGTCACGCGGAGCGGGGGCGACGCCGGCGAACCCGGCGAGGCGGTCCGGGCTATCGAAGGCCGTCATGTCGCCGCCGGTGGCGGCGAGGAACTCGGCGCCGAGCAGGGGTCCGATGCCGGGCATGCTCGCGATCACCTCAGCGTGTTTGTGCTCGCGAAACCGGGCCTCGATGAGCTTGTCGGTCTCGGCGATCTGCTCATTGAGGCGCATTACCTCCCTGGCGAGCGTGTGCACGAGCTGGGCCGTCGGCTTCTCCCCGGTCACGCTGGTGTGTTGGTTCTCGGCAGCCGCCAGGGCCGTCTCTGCGAGCTGGGCAGCACCGCGGACCTTGCGGTTGCGCAACCAGGTCTGCAGTCGCCGGGCGCCGGTCCTGCGGATGGCGGCCGGGGTCTGGTAGCCGGTCAGCAGGATCAGCGGGCCGGTGTTGGTGAGGTCCAGTGCCCGGTCCAGAGAGGGAAAGATGCTGGTGAGGTGGTTGTGGAGCCGGTTGATCACGCGGGTGCGGTCGTCGGCGAGGTCGCGGCGATGGCCGGTGAGTACCTTGATCTCGGCGACGAGTTCGTCGCCGGGCCGCAAGGGCTGCAGGTCCCGGCGGATCCGGGCCTGGTCGGCGATGATCGCGGCGTCCTTGGCGTCGGTCTTGCCTTCGCCCCGGTAGCCCTCGGAGGCGCGGCTGACGGCTCGGCCAGGGATGTAGAGCGTGTGCTGGCTGTGGTTGAGGAGCAGATCGATCAGCAGGGCGGCGCCGCCGTCGGCAAGGTCGATGCCCCAGGTGACCTCATCGCCCAGGGCGAGGACATCGGCCAGGAGCTTCAGCAGTTCCGGCTCGTCGTTGGCCACGCGCCGCGACAGCAGCCGTTTGCCGGTGTCGTCGATCACCACGCAGTGGTGATGGGTCCTGCCGGCGTCGATGCCGGCCCAGATCGCTGTCACGCGCTCTCCACGGGTCGTTTGCCTACATGCACCACAGACGACCTCGCTGGCGAGTCCCTACTCAGCGATCGGATCGCAATTCCTAATCAGCAGCCGAGTCGTCGGGGGGTGTCGGGCGGCGAATCGTAGGAAGCCACACGGACGGCAGACCACTGAAAGCCACACCCGACACCCCTGGGTGAGCCAACCCTACGAATGGCTCGCTCATCCCGATCAACAAGGTAGGGACCACTGACAAGGGCATGTCCCGCTCGTTCACTCGACCGAGTGGACGATCACCAACGGGACATGTGGGGGCACACCGTCCTACGATGACGCTCTCGACACCACCCAACAGTCGATGTCGCGGATCTGCTCAAGGCCGGGCAGCACCGGAAGTGACGTCCGTGCGGTGCCACCGCCGCTCCCCGTCCTCCCACTCGTCGGTGGGGACGAGTCCTGCCGCCGCGGCCACCGCCGCGGACGCGGTGTGGTCGGGGTGGATGTGCGCGACGACCGTATGGACCGTGCCCCCGGCCAGCAGGTGCGCCACCAGCCCCGCCGCCGCCTCCTTCGCGTAACCCAGGCCCTGCCACCGGGTGCCGATCACCCAGGCGATCTCGGCCCGCCGACCCACCACCGTGGCCTGGACCCAGCCCGCCAGGCGGCCGTCGGCGCGGACCCGGAGTACCCAGTTCCACCAGTGTTCGGCAGGGTCGGGGGAGCCGGATTCCCAGCGGGTGTAACGAGCCCGGAGGGTGTCGAGGTCCTCCGGGGCGCCGCCCGTGTACGTGTGCAGGGCCGGGTCGGCGAGGACCGCCGCCATCTCCTCGGCGTGCGCGGCTCGCAGCGGAGTTGCGTCGAGCCGCTCGGTGGAGAAGGCCTCGGGCCCGTGGTTCGTCATAGCGCCCGACCCTACGTGCGGCGCTGCACGGGATGGCTCCGGCCCCGGGATCTGCGCCGACGGGGGTCGGGTGCGGTCGGTCAGCCGCGCTTGCGGCGCCGGTTCATGAAGACGAGCGCGCCCACGGCGGCGAGCAGCGCCGCTCCGACCAGCGTGCTGCCCTTCATCTCGCTGCCGCCCCCGCCCGCGCCGCCGGCGGACGACGCGCCGCCGCCGTCCTTCGACGGAGACTTGGAGTCGCTGCCGTTTCCGCGCGCTCCTGCGACGTCCACCCGTACCACCTCGCTCCGCGCGCCCTCCGAGCCGAACATCAGCGCCGAGCCGTCCGCCGTGTACGTCACGGACTCGGCCTGCCCCTGCAGCGGCGCGTCCACACGGTGGTCGGCACCGAGCCGTCCGTCCTCGAACGCGTAGCCACGGGCGCTGAAGTAGGACCGCAGCACCAGTTCCTTCCCGTCCGGCGAGAACGTCCCGTCCGTCACCCATGGCACCTCCCCGACCCGCCGGAACACATTGGTCCGGCCGGTGGTGAGCCGTGCGGGGCCTTCGTAGAGTCCGCCGCCGCCCTCGTTCTTCGAGGCGATGTAGACCCGGCCGGTCTTCGGGTGGACCATCAGCGCCTCGGCGTTGCGCGCCCCGTCCGCGTACTTCACGTCGAACTGGGTCGCCCGGACCGTCGCGTCCTTCAGCACCTTCGGTTCGGGGAACCGGTAGATCCAGACGTGGTCCCAGCTGCCGTTCAGGTTGTCGCCGATGTCGCCGACGTACAGATTGCCGTCGGGCCCGAGCGAGATCGCCTCCACGTCGCGCGGCGCGCCGACCCCGCGCATGGTGATCGTCGCGACGGTCTTCCCGGTCCGGGAGTCGACGGCGTAGATGTACGGTCCGTCCTCGCTGTCGTTGTGCGTCCAGTAGATGCCCGGGTGGGCGCGGCTCGCGGCGAGGCCGCTGGACTCGGTGATCCGGGGGTCCTCGATCGTGAAGCTGCGGTCGGCAGCTCCGTCGTCGGCCGTGGCCGGGACCGCGGTCACGGCCGCACCGGCGAGGACGAGCAGCGCGGCGGCGCCGGAGACAGTCAGATACGAACGCATGGGGTCAAGTGTCCATCGTCACGTCGCAGCCCGGCGCGTTGATCCGCCATGATGTCGCCATGCGTTTCATGTTCGTCGGCGATTCCATGACCATCGGGCGCGCCGGCGACTTCACCTGGCGCTACCGCATGTGGCAGCACCTCGAAGCGGCCTTCGACAGTCCGTACGAGATCGTCGGCCCGCGCACCGAGCTGTACGACACCGTGACGAACACCCCGGGCTCGTACGCGTACGGCGATCCGGAGTTCCCCGCCGAGGCCCGCCGCCATCTGGCGGGCTGGGGCGAGGGGTGGCTGCACATGGCCCCGGTGATCGCGGACACGGTCACCGCGACCCGCGCGGACGTGCTGCTCGTCTCGCTCGGCCTGATAGACCTCGGGTTCTACACGGACAGCGAGCAGACCGCCCTCAACGTAAGGGCGTTCATCGAGGCCGCCCGCACCGCCGCACCTCACGTCAAGGCCGTGCTCCTGCCTGTGATACCGAACGTCCGGGCCGAGTCCGATGCCCCGTTCGCCGCCGAGTGCGACCGCTTCAACGAACTGCTCGCGAAGGCCGTCGCCGATCTCGACACGCCGGCGTCCCCCATCCTGCTGGCGTCGCGCCCGGCCACCTACGACATCCACACGGACACCTACGACGGTACGCACCCCGGCCCCACGGGTGAACAGAAACTTGCCGGGGCGTTCGCCGACGCGATGCACCAGGCGTGGGGCCTGGGCGGTCCCTACATGTCGAGCCCGTCCGGCGGTTGAGGACAACAGCCCCGGGTCCCCCGGATCTCCTCACTGCCCCGCGGGTCGCGCCCGCACATGCATCCGCTCGCCCTGTCTCCCGAACAGGCTGAGGAACTCGACCGGTTCCGGCCCGGCGCTGGCCCACGCATGGGGCGTACGGGTGTCGAACTCCACGACCTCCCCGGCGGTGAGTACGAGATCGTGCTCACCCAGCACCAGCCGAAGCCTCCCGGCCAGCACGTACAGCCACTCGTAGCCCTCGTGCACCCGCTGCTCCAGCGGCCCGGTCGCGCCTCGGCCGCCGGGAAGGATCTGCTTGTACGCGTGCGGCCCGCCGAGGTGACGGGTCAGCGGCATGAATGTCATGCCGTCGCGGGTGAAGGGGCGCAGATGGATGCGGGGATCCCCGGTGGGCGGGGCGCCGACGAGTTCGTCCAGCTGCACGCCGTACGCCTTGGCCAGCGGCAGCAGCAGTTCCAGGGTCGGTCTGCGGTGGCCGGACTCCAGCCGGGAGAGGGTGCTGAGCGAGATGCCGGTCGTATCGCTCAGCTGGGCCAGGGTCGTGCCGCGGTCCCGGCGCAGCGCCCGCAGTCTCGGACCGACACCGGTCAGGACGGCGGCGAACCCGTCTCCGTCCGCCTCTTCTTCTCCCGCTGTCCTCGCACCCTCTGCCATACCTCCATTTGCCGTCCCGGCAAGTGGAGTTGTCAAGCCGCGTGGTCATGGCGAGCTGTCACGGCGAGCCCAGCATGATCAGGGAGAGCCGGGTCAGCTCATCGGTCAGCCAGTCGGGCGTGACCTGGCGCGGACGCCGGCCGTGGTGCGCGAGGAGCTCGTCGACCGAGTGGGTCATCACCATGACCGCGACCCGCTGGTCGCCGTCCCCCACCTCACCCCGCTCCGCGGCACGCTCGGCCTCGCACGTCAGGAACTCCGACCACATCCTCCGCCACATCGCGAGATGGTCGTCCACCGTGCGGCTGACGCCCAGCACTTCGACGAACGCCACCCGCGCGCCGCGCGGATCATCCGTGACGGCCCGCACATAGGCGTCGAAGAGGCGACGGAACCGCTCCTCGGTCGAGCACTCGTCCATGCCGTCGGAGAGCAGGACCGCCTCGGACGCGCGCAGTCCGCGGGTCGCCACCTCGTCGTACAGCGCGATCAACAGCGCCTCCCGCGAGGTGAACTGCTGGGAGAAGGCCCGGACCGGCACCTTCGCCTCGGCACACAGCTGCTCGACGGTCGTGTTTGCGTAGCCGTAGGCGGCGAACAGGGCCCGTCCGGCCCGCAACAGCCGTCCACGCCACTGCGCACGGTCCTCGGCGATCGCATGGACCGTCCCGACCGCCTCGCCCGTCCCTGTTCCGCGGCTCACCAGGGCATCCACCACAGGTCCTCTTTCGTCGGCCCCGACATCCCGACTCGGGGCGGCAACCCAGGAAACGCCGCCATTCTCCCCGTTTCGCCCCACAAGCGGAGGATCCGCCACGCCTTCGGTGCCCGCCGATCGCAGGCGATCCGGGCCCTCCCCAACTCCGTTCGTCCGCACCACCACTGCCGCTACGGACCGGTCTTTTCGGTAACAGGAAGCAGAGTTGTCACCCGATGACGGGCTCAGACATGGTCGGCAAGGTGCGGCGCGGGCTCAGCCGCCCGAGCCGGACCTCGCCGTCCCCGCCCTCGCCCTTTCCCCCACCGCCTGGGCGGACTTCCCCTCGTACGCCGCGCGGCAGCAGGGGCCGGGCGGCGCCGGAGGCCGCGTCGCCGGCTGCCGGACCCGCTCCGTAGGGTGTCGGCATGTCCACCGAGTCGCCCCTGATCCAGAGCATGCGTACCGCTGTCGCCGCGGCGCCCACCGACGTACCGCTGCGCCTGCACCTCGCCGAGCTGTTGCTCGGTGAGGGTCTGAGCGAGGCCGCGGTCGCCGAGACCGCCGTGGCGTTGCAGCACGCGCCCGGGGACGCGGGGGCGCGGGCGCTCATGATGCGGGCGATGGGCCTGCCCGCACCGGCTGCCGAAGAGCCCGAGTCCGTGCCGACTCCGGCACCGCAGGAGCCCCGGGCTCAGCAGCCGGCACCGGAGGTGCCCGACGCCCCCGCGCCGCCCACCGGCTTCGACTGGGCGGCCGCCGAGAACGAGGTCGCGGACGCCGTACCGCCGCGGTTCGTGACCTCCGGCCCCACCTCCACCGCTCCCGAGGCACCCCTCGCCGCGGACGGCGGCGGCGACCCGGGGGACGCCACGGCCTGGGAGGTCGACACTCCCGGTACCGTCACGCTCGCCGACGTCGGCGGCATGGAGGAGATCAAGGAACGCCTCGAAGCCGCGTTCCTCGCTCCCATGCGCAATCCCGAACTGGGCAGGTTGTACGGGAAGAGCCTGCGCGGCGGGCTGTTGATGTACGGGCCGCCCGGCTGCGGGAAGACGTTCATCGCGCGGGCCGTCGCCGGTGAGCTCGGGGCGAGCTTCATGTCCGTGTCGATCAACGACGTGCTCGACATGTGGATGGGCAACTCCGAGCGCAATATGCACGAGGTCTTCGAGACAGCCCGCCGCCAGGCGCCGTGCGTGCTGTTCCTGGACGAGGTCGATGCGCTGGGAGCCAAGCGCAGTCGTATGCAGCACGGTGGGATGCGCAACACCGTCAACCAGTTGCTCACCGAACTGGACGGCGTCGGCGGGGCCAACGAGGGCGTGTTCGTGCTCGCCGCGACCAACGTCCCCTGGGATGTGGACATCGCGCTGCGGCGCCCCGGCCGGCTCGACCGCACCCTGCTCGTCCTGCCGCCGGACGCGCCGGCACGCGAGGCGATCCTCCGCTACCACCTGCGCGACCGGCCGATCGAATCCGTCGACCTGGGCAAGCTGGTCAAGGTCACCGAGGATCTGTCGGGCGCCGATCTGGCCCACCTCTGCGAATCCGCGTCGGAGCGGGCGCTGCTCGACTCGACCCGTACCGGGGTGGTCCGGATGATCAACATGAAGGATCTGCTGGGTGCGGCGAAGGAGGTCCGGCCGTCCACCGATCCGTGGTTCGCCTCGGCGCGCAATGTCGCGATGTTCGCCAACGAGGGCGGCATGTACGACGAGTTGCTCGCCTACCTGAAGAGGAAGCGCAAGCTGTGACCACTGCCGAGCACCCCCTGACCGAGCAGGCGGCCGCCCTCATCGGCCTGGACCGGCTGGACGAGGCGAAGGCCCTGCTGACCGAGCGACTCGCCGAGGACCCCGAGGACTTCCGGGCCTGGGTGCGGCTGGCGCGCTGCCATCTGCGCGAGCGGGAGTTCGAGGACGTCGTCACCACCACCGGCGAGGCGCTGCGGATCGCCCCGCAGGACTGCGACGCATGGATCGTGCGGATGTACGGGCTGCGCAGGACCGGTCGTCGGGACGAGGCGCTCGCGGCGGCCCAGGAGGCGGTGCGGATCAACCCGCACTCGTGGCAGGCGGTCGACGCGCTCGCGGAGGCGGTCAGTGCCTGGCAGCCGCGCTGGCCCGAGGTCCTCGAGCTGGCGCAGACGGCGGTCCGGATGGCCCCCGAGGAGCCCGCGGCGTACCAGGGGCTGTGGAAGGCGGCGCTGCTCAACGGGGCCTTCGACGTGCGGGACCACGCGATCCGCGAGACGCTGCGGCTCGACCCGACGAGTGCCTGGGCGCTTCGTGAGCTCGCCGAGAAGCAGGCCGCCGCGCCCGGCACGGGGCCCGGGCGGCGGGCGGAGGTGTACGCGTCCGCGCTGGCCGCCGACCCCGGTTCCGACAGCATGCGCATGGGGCTGGACCGGGCCGTGTTCCAGATGCTGCGTGGCACCCGGTGGCTCGCCGTGCTGAGTCTGGTGCTGGCGGGTGCGGCGATCAACCTGTTCCCGTCCGACGGGGACGGACCCGAGCTGCCGCTGCCGATCGGCACGCGGCTCTACGTGCTGGCGCTGATCGCGGTGGTCTGGGCGTTCGGCGCGTGGCGGCGCTACCGGAAGCTGCGGGCGGGGGTGCAGCTGAGTGTCCGGTCGCTGTTGCGCCGGATGTTCTGGGCACGGCTGGTGCTGGTGCAGGCGGCGGTGGGGACGCTGTGCGCGGTGGCCGTCGTGGCGGTGCCGTGGACGGACCGGGGTGTTCCGCAGGTGGTGTTCTGGGTGGGGCTGGGGCCGACACTGCTGACGATCTGGTTCGACCGTCCGCGCACGCGGTAGCTCAGCGGGCCAGCCGGCCGAGGAGCGAACCTGCGGCGACGATGCCGACGAGCGCGGCGAAGGCGAGGATCGCGAAGTCGAGCCCCAGGTGGGCCGGTGTACCGATGAGCAGCCCGCGCAGGGCGTCGACCTGGTAGCTCAGCGGGTTCACCCTGCTGATGGCCTGGAGCCAGCCCGGCATCAGCGCGACCGGGTACAGCGCGTTGGACGCGAAGAACAGCGGCATGGTGATGGCCTGGCCGATGCCCATCAGCCGGTCGCGGGTCAGGACGATGCCGGCGATCGACATCGACAGGCAGGAGAAGAACGCCGAGGCGAGGACGACGACCACGACCACGCCGAGCAGGCGCAACGGGTTCCAGGTCATGCCGACACCGATCAGCGCGGCGATCACGATGACGACCGCCGCCTGGATCACGGCTTTCACTCCGGCGGCGAAGGCCTTGCCGGTCACCAGGGCGGTCCGCGGCGTCGGTGTGACCATGAGTTTGGTGAGGACACCCGAGTCCCGCTCCCAGATGATCATGATGCCGTAGAAGATCGCGATGAACATGGCGGACTGGGCGATGATGCCGGGCGCCAGGAAGTCGAGGTAGGGGACGCCGCCGGTCGGGATGGCGTGGATTCGGGAGAACGTCACGCCGAAGACCAGCAGCCAGAGCGCCGGCTGCACGGCGCGGGTGTAGATCTCGGTGCGGTCGTGGCGCAGCTTCTGCATTTCCACGACGCACATCGCGGTGACGCGCGCGGGGACGACGCGCCAGCCGGTGCGGGGCGGCGGCGGGTCCAGCAGCAGAGCGAACCGCTCGTCGGGCGAGCCGGGTTCAGCCGAGGCGTGATGCGGTGCGACGGGTACGGCGGACATCGCGGAACGCTCCCTTCCGTTCATCGGAACCTGAGCCGGGGCCGGAGCCTGAACCGGGACCGGAGCCGGGGCCTGAGCCGGGGCCGGGGTCGTCCAGGCCGCTTCCGGAGTGGTACCGGAAGACGTCCTCCAGGGTGGGCGGCGGCAGGACGGTCTCGCCGGACTCCCGGCGGTGCGCGATCAGTCCGGCCTTGAGCTCGGCGGGCGTGCCGAGCGCGCGGAGTCTGCCGAGGTGCATGAGGGCCAGCCGGTCGCAGCGCTGATCGGCCTCGTCCATGGAGTGGGTGGTGACCAGCACGGTCATCCCGGTGCCGGTCCGGATCTCGGTGATGCGGTCCCAGACACTGTCGCGCGCGATCGGGTCCAGGCCGATGGTCGGCTCGTCCAGGATCATCAGGCGGGGTGCGCTGACCAGGGCCTGGGCCAGTTCGAGGCGGCGCACCATGCCGCCGGAGTATGTGGCGGCGAGCCGGTGCGCCTGGGGGCCGAGGCCGACCGCGTCCAGCGCCTGTCCGACGCGGGCCGCGCGCTGGCGGCGGGGCACGTCGAAGACGCGGGCGAAGAGGGCGACGTTCTCCCGGCCGGTGAGACTGGCGTCGGCCGACAGCTGCTGCGGTACGTAACCGAGCAGGCGCCGTACGGCCATCTTCTGCCGGGCCGCGTCATGGCCGAACACCTCGATGACACCGGGCGGCACGGGCAGCAGGGTGGTGATCGCGCGCAAGGTGGTCGTCTTGCCCGCGCCGTTGGGCCCGAGCAGGCCGAAGACCTCGCCGGGGTGGACCAGCAGGTCCAGACCGTCGACGGCTTTCGACGTACCGAAGGAGTAGGTCAGACCGGTGCAGCTGAGAGCGGGGGTCACGGGGGCTCCTCCCCTTCGCGCAATGAGTCGGCGAGTCTGCGCAGTGACGGGAGCGCGGCGGTCAGCGCGGCCCGGTCGGCCGCGTCGAGCTTCGCGACGTGTTCACGGAAGAGCGCGTCGCGCCGGGCACGCCACTCGCGCAGCCGCGCGACGCCTGCGGGGGTCGGGTACAGCAGTGCGGCACGCCCGTCGCCGGGGTCGGTCTCCCGTCGCAACAGCCCTTGCGCGACCAGGTGGTTGACCAGGGTGCTGACGGAGTTGGCCGCGAGGCAGAGGTCGTGCGCGGCGGCGGAGACCCGGATGCCAGGTCCGGCGGCGACAAGACGGAGCAGTTCGGCGTGCGCCCCACGCAGCCGGGGTGGGGGCAGCCCGCTCCACAGCCGTCGCCGGGCGAGCCTCTGGATGCGGGGCAGAAGTCCGGCGAGCTCATCCGGTAGATCACCCGCCGCCATGCATCCATTTTAGCTCTGTATGCGAGGTGTCAGCCGTGTGTGATTGCCGCGGTGTGTGATTGCCCCGGTCCGACCGGCGGAACCGGGTGCGCTGCGAACTCTCCGTTGCGTACGGCAGGGCCGGCCGGCGGCCACGGGCATGAACATGCCCCCACTACCGACGGGCGGGCCGCCACCCCACCCCGTCGGTGGCTTCGAGCGGGCGGGCCTCAATCGGCGAGTGCACCCATGGGGTCCCAGGCCGGCAGGACGATCGGCGGCTCGTCGAGGGCGGCGGCCAGTTCCGGCGGCAGTGCGGAGCGCCGCACCGCGACCTCGAAGACGTGCTCGCCGAACCATGAGTCGTTCATGGTCCAGAAGCCCTTGTCGGCCTTCTCATCGCCCCAGCTGTTCTCGACCCGCCAGCGGCGCGGAGCGCCGTCGACCACATCCACGCCGGTCAACAGCATCGCGTGCGTCATCTGGGTCTCGTGGTGGATGAGCCGTGCCGCCTTGTCCAGCTCGAACGACGTGTCGTAGACGGCCTCGTAGTCGAACAGATCGGCGTCCCAGATCCCGAGGTCCGCACGCATCATCCGGGCCACGTCGCAGCCGAACCAGACCGGCTCGCCGCCGACGACGGCGTCCGTACTGAGACGCTTCAGCAGGTCCATCTCCACGTTCAGGTAGACCACCGGCGGAGCTTCGACGACGTTGCCCAAGTACTCGACGGTGAAGGTGCGGCCGGCCGGACTCGACTCCCTCGGGTCGTGGACGATACAGACGTAGTCGTCGAGGGGTATCTGCACGTACGACTTCGCGAACTCGGCCGGCGTCATCCAGCCGGCGCGGTGGAACTCCTGATCCTTGTCCCGCCACTGCCACAGAAACCGCTGCGGCGGTGTACCGAGGTGGATGCTGAGTACGCGGTGGACGGCGGCCAGCACCGCTCGCTTGTGCACGCGCTGCGCCTCGGCCCCCTCGGCGGCCGCCCGGCGCAGATCCCGGGCACCCTGGCGGAGCAGGCTCCTCAGGGCCCGGTTCATCGGTCCCGTCGCCGACGAGCTGTCCGTCTCCGGCATCGCCGACTTCGGTACCAGGCCGTGCTTGGCGACCAGCGCCACGAACATGTTCCACTGGCCGCCGTCGCTGATGGGGTCCCCGAGCAGGTGCGCCACCGTCCGGTCGTCGACGTCTCGGTCAGCGGTCTCGATGATGGCCTCGAGGAAGTGGTTCGCCCGCTCGAACTTGTCCCACCAGAGCAGGTAGTTCTGGGAGAACTCGAAGTCCTTCACACCGAGCTTCCGTGCGGCGCCGACGCGCAGCAGGTTGAGCCCGGCGAACATCCAACAGCGCCCGCTGTTCTTCTGGTTGGTGACTTTCCAGTCGTCCAGGTGGTGGGAGACCGAGTGGTCGACGGCGGTCACGATCCGCCGGTCCAGGGCGATGTCGTCCACGGGCGTCTGGGTCACGGCGTTCTGCATCAGCCGGTTCGCCGGCCGAGAGGCGAACTCCTTCTCGAAGACCTCGAACTGCGCGGGGGTGAGACTGCGGTCGGTGGCCTGATGGGAGTGAGGGTGTCCGAGCGTCACAGTATCCGCTTCCAGTTCTCGAGTCGGCCCGTGATCGCGCGGGCCCGGGGCAGGCGTGAGGGGAAGGCGGTCTCACCGTCGCACGGCCGTTCAGCCGCAGTCAACGGAGTTGCCCACACGATCGACGAGGTGACCTGCCGTGGCGTGCCGGGCGCGCATCCGCCCCCGCTCTTCGGGAACGGTGCGCCGGTCAGCACGTGTTGGCCGTGCAGTTACGCCACAACCCACGGCGGGGTGAACGGAGCGGCCCCCGAGCAAACCCGTCGGCCACGTGCAGGCCGCGGCACGCTCACCGCTCCGGGAACCGCTCCCCGCACCTGCTGCAGAACACCGGCGCCGGATCGACCGAGAGGCGGCCGCAGTCGGGACAGACCCGGTCCAGCATGCAGGGCCCCTCGCCGCCTTCGTGCGCCGCCGGGACCTCGACCGAGGGCTTGATGGTCAGGCCCGGACGGCGGCGGTGGACGGTGAGGTACGCCAGGCCGTCCGGGCCGGCCGCGAGGGCGCGGCGGGAGGTGCGGGGCAACCAGAGGACCGTGGTGGGGGCGAGCTCCAGGACCTCTGCGCCCGTGGTCGCCCGGCCGCTTCCCGCGATGACGACGAGGAGCACGTCGAGGACGTCCTCCTGATGCTCCCCGACCTCGCCGCCCGGCGGCAGACGCACCAGGTTGGCGTCCAGCTCCCTCCCCTGTTCAGCCAGTTGCCAGAGCGCACCGCGCCGGTCGGGGGCTGCGGTGGCGAGCAGATCGTCGAGTACGGCCAGGACCCGTGGGGTGGAAATCACGGCAGCCACGCTACGCCCCGCCATAAGGTGAGCCCTTTGGCCCGGACCGGAAGGACGCCGCCATGGACCGCAAGCCCGACGAGAAGTACCCGGTGATCGAACCGTACGACCAGGGCATGCTCGACGTCGGTGACGGCAACCTCGTGTACTGGGAGGTCTGCGGCAACCCGGACGGCAAGCCCGCGCTGGTCGTCCACGGCGGTCCGGGGTCGGGGTGCGGCGCGCACGCCCGGCAGTACTTCGACCCGGACCGGTACCGGATCGTCCTCTTCGACCAGCGGGGCTGCGGCCGGTCGACCCCGCACGCGAGCGACCCGGCCGCCGACATGCGGCACAACACCACCGCCCACCTGATCGCCGACATGGAGCGGCTGCGTGCCCGTCTCGGGATCGAGAAGTGGCTGCTGTACGGGGGGTCCTGGGGGTCGACGCTGATCCTGGCGTACGCACAGGAGCATCCCCAGCGGGTCTCCGAGATCGTGATCCCGGCCGTCACGACGACCCGGCGCAGTGAGATCGACTGGCTGTACCGGGGGGCCGGGCGGATCTTTCCGGAGGCGTGGGACCTGTTCCGGGCGGGCGTCCCGGAGGCGGCCGGGGACGGCGACCTGGTGGCCGCGTACGCCCGGCGGATGGAGAGCCCCGACACCGCGGTACGGGCGAAGGCCACGGCCGACTGGTGCGCCTGGGAGGACGCGGTTCTCTCCCAGGAGACGTACTCGGGACCACCCCCCTACAGCGGCCGGCCGGGCAGGGCCCAGCAGGCGCTGGTACGGATCTGCTCGCACTACTTCTCCCACGGCGCCTGGCTGGAGGAGGGGCAGCTGATCCGGAACGCCGGGCGGCTGGCGGGGATCCCGGGGGTGCTGGTGCACGGCCGGTTCGACCTCGCCGGCCCGCTGATCACCGCGTGGGAGCTGGCGAGGGCCTGGCCGGACGCGGAGCTGACCGTGATCGACGGGGCGGGGCATCTGGGCGGTCCGGCGACCACCCGGGCGGTCCTGGAGGCACTGGACCGGTTCGCCGCGCAGTAGAGGACAGGGACCGGCGGAAGGCGGGGGCGGTCCCGTCGGCCGAAAACAGCAATGGCATGCTATGCAGCTCGTCGCAGCGCGGCGGATCTTGCTTCCCTCGTCGGAATTCACGTGGCGTTTCCCCAACCTGCCCCCGAGCCGACGGAACCTGACTGTCCAACCACTCTCTTCCCAAGGGATACGACTTGAGATCGCGGCGACGACTCTGGGCCACGGCTGCTGTTGCGACGACGGCGGTGGCCGGTGTCCTGGTGTTCCAGGGCATGACCGGAAATTCCGGCGACAGTGCCGACAGCAAGGCAGGTCCGGTCAGGGCCGAGGTGCGCGAGGCGGCGCTGAAGGTGTCCGCGGACGGCAGTTCCGCGACTCTCGGCAGGCGGGACACCGCTCCGTTCAGCATGCTCGGCGTCACCTGGACCGACCCGGCGGCGAAGGTGACGGGAGCGGTCGAGGTACGGACCAGGGCGGCCTCGAACGGCACCTGGTCGTCCTGGACGCCGCTGGAGACCGACAACGACGGCCGTACGGAGGCGGGCCGCTCCGGTGTCCGCGGGTCCACCGAACCGCGGTGGGTCGGCCCGTCCAACGGCGTCGAGGTACGCGTCACCTCGGGCGCCAAGGTCTCCGCGAAGCTGCCCGCCGGGCTGCGGCTGGACACCGTCGACCCCGGCAAGGGCTCGTCGCTGCACGCGGCCCCGGCCGCCTTCGTCGCCGAGACCGAAATCCCGGCCGACCCGTCGCCGTCCGACTCCCCCTCGGCCGATCCGACGGCCACCTCGGAACCGACCCCCACGGCCACGGAGTCCGACACCGCCCCGGCATCCGAGACGCCGGCCGTGACACCTTCCGAGACGGCAACGGACAGCCCCTCGCCCACGGCGAGCGACAGCTCCTCGCCGACCGCGAGCACCTCGCCGTCCGCGTCGCTGCCGCCCGCACCGCCGTCGACCGTGCCCAAGCCGCCCATCACCTCGCGTGCGGGCTGGGGTGCCGACGAGTCGATCAGCCCGGAGGCGCCGGAGTACAACGACACGGTCAAGGCCGTCTTCGTCCACCACACCGCGGGGACCAACGACTACTCCTGCGCCGACTCCGCGGCGATCGTGCGCAGCGTGTACGCGTACCACGTCCAGAGCGAGGGCTGGAAGGACATCGGCTACAACTTCCTGGTCGACAAGTGCGGGACGATCTTCGAGGGCCGCAAGGGCGGCGTGGACCGGCCGGTCCTCGGCGCACACACCTACGGCTTCAACCGGGAGTCGACCGGTATCTCCGTCCTCGGCACCTACACGGATGTGGCCGCCCCCAGCGCGGTGACCACCTCGGTGGCCCGGATCGCCGCGTGGAAGCTCGGCCAGTACAAGGGTGACCCGGCGGGCAGCACCATGCTCACCGCGGGCGCCACCGGCTCCAACGGCTTCGGGAAGACCTTCACCGCCGGTACGCAGTACTCCTTCAATCAGATCTCCGGCCACCGCGACGGCTTCAACACCGAGTGCCCCGGCACCAAGCTGTACGGGCAGCTGCCTGCGATCCGCAGCCTCGCCGCAGGCCCCGTCACCGGACTGGCCATCAAGTCGGTGACCGGTGCCACGCTGTCCGGGACGTCGTACTACACCAAGTCCGCCATCACCGTGGGCTGGTCGGCCACCACGCCGAGCACCCTGATCTCCAAGTACGAACTCCTGGTCGACGGCAAGAGCGTCGCCACGGCCGCGGCCACCGCCACCTCGGCGAAGGCCACGCTCGGTGCCGGCACCCACAAGATCCAGGTCCGCGCCACGCACCAGTCGGGGAAGACGGCCACGTCCGCGGCCGCGACCATGATCGCCGATCAGACGGCTCCCACGTTCACCACCAAGCCGAACCTCGCCCTGCGCACCGGCACGGTGAACACCACCGCCGTCCCGCTCACCCTGAAGTGGAAGGCGACCGACACCGCTTCCCTGAAGGAGGTCCGGCTGACCGCCCCGGTCGCCAAGACCTACGGGCCGACCACCACGAGCGCCTCGCACACCGCCAAGTCCGGCGCGGCGACCGCCTGGTCCATGACCGCGTACGACCTGGCGGGCAACACCGCCGCCGCCTCCGTCTCCGGCACCCCGGTCATCCTCCAGGAGACCTCGGCCACGAAGACGGGCACCTGGACGACGAAGTCGTCGTCCAGCTATCTCGGCGGCAAGTCGTACTCCAGCTCGTCCAAGAGCGCGAGCCTGACCTGGACGTTCACCGGCCGGTCGGCCGCCTGGGTGGTCTCGCGCGCCAGTACGTCCGGCCAGGCGTACGTCTATGTCGACGGCACGAAGGTGGCCACGGTCGACCTGAAGTCGTCCACCACCAAGTACCGCGACGCGCTGTGGACGAAGAGCTGGTCCACGAGCGCCAAGCACACGGTCAAGATCGTCGTCGTCGCCACCTCGGGGCGTCCGGCGATCACCACCGACGGCCTGGTCTACCTCAAGTAGCCGTCGCGCACCATGACCTGAGCCCGGCTCCGCGCGCTTGTGCCGCAGAGCCGGGCTCAGGTGTTCACAGGGAGGCGCCGCCGCTCACCAGGCGAAGGCCTCCGGCGACGGGCCGGGGCCCGGGAAGATCTCGTCCAGGGCGGCCAGCACCTCGTCCGACAGCTCCAGGTCCACGGCGCGCACCGCCGAGTCCAGTTGCCCACGCGTACGCGGGCCGGAGATCGGGCCGGTCACGCCCGGCCGGGTCAGCAGCCAGGCCAGGCCCACCTCGCCGGGCTCCAGGCCGTGCTTCTCCAGCAGGTCCTCGTACGCCTGGATCTGCGCACGCACCGTGGTGTTGGCGAGCGCGTCCGCGGACCGGCCGGACGCCGAACGGGCCGCACCGCCCTCGCGCTCCTTGCGGATCACACCGCCGAGCAGTCCGCCGTGCAGCGGGGACCACGGGATGACACCGAGGCCGTACTCCTGCGCGGCCGGGATGACCTCCATCTCGGCGCGGCGTTCGGCGAGGTTGTAGAGGCACTGCTCGCTGACCAGACCGTACGAGCCGAGGCGCTTCGCGGTCTCGTTGGTCTGGGCGATCTTCCAGCCGGCGAAGTTGGACGAGCCGGCGTAGAGGATCTTGCCCTGCTGGATCAGGACGTCGATGGCCTGCCAGATCTCCTCGACCGGGGTGGCGCGGTCGATGTGGTGGAACTGGTACAGGTCGATGTGGTCCGTCTGCAGCCGCTTGAGGCTGGCGTCGACGGCGCGCCGGATGTTGAGCGCGGAGAGCTTGTGGTGGTTGGGCCAGGCATCGCCCTCCGCGGCCATGTTCCCGTACACCTTGGTGGCGAGTACGACCTTGTCGCGGCGTTCACCGCCCTTGGCGAACCAGGTGCCGAGGATCTCCTCCGTGCGGCCCTTGTTCTCGCCCCAGCCGTAGACATTGGCAGTGTCGAAAAAGTTGACGCCCGCGTCCAGCGCGGCGTCCATGATCGCGTGACTGTCGGCCTCATTGGTCTGCGGACCGAAGTTCATGGTGCCGAGGACGAGTCGGCTGACCTCAAGTCCGGTGCGTCCGAGCTGCGTGTACTTCATGGGCACCAAGCCAACGCCTTCGAGTCCGCTCGAAGCAAGGGCTCAGCGGGCGGACTCAACGGGTTCCGAGATCCTTCAGAGTCGTTGTCAGCCAGCTCAGTTCCGCCTCGCTCGCCGCACGGGCGACCGTGAGAACGCCTCGGCGGAACGGGTCGTCGAAGGCCTCAGGGCCGAGCGGGCGCTCGCCCCCGGAGCCGTAGTCGTAGAAGAAACTGCTCGGCTCCTGCAGGAACGTCAGCCTGCGCCGCAGTACATCCGCCTGCTCGGCGGGTGCCTGCAGGTGACGGAGGAAGGCGAGGACGGTGAACCAGCGGTTCTCGTCGCTGATGTCCACGTCGTCGGCCTCGCGCAGCCGGCGGCGCAGCTCCTCGCGCCCGTCGTCCGTCAGGGTCAGCGTGTGGCGGGGCGCGGCCCTGCTGCCGGGCTCGGTCCGGCGCCCGAGCCACCCGGCGCGCTCCAGGCGCTTGATCGCCGGGTACAGCGTGCCGTCCGCGATCGGGCGGACATGGCCGGTGAGATGGGCGACGCGTCGCTTCAACTCGTAGCCGTGCAGCGGCTGCTCGTACAGAAATCCCAGGATGGCCAGTTCCAGCACCCGAGCATCCTCCGCCCTCGCGTCATACATCGGCACCGATATATGGTCTCGCCGATGGTTTCATGGCCGGAGGGGAGCGAGAGACATGCAGAACGCACAGGTGACAGCGGGCGGTGCGCGCATCCGGTGGGTGGAGATCCCGGGCAGCGACGGACGGACCCGCGTCTATCTGCACGGTCTCGGCGCCTCGTCCGGTCCGTACTTCACCGCGAGCGCCGTCCATCCGCTCCTCGCCGGCAGCCGTTCGCTGCTCATGGACATGCTCGGCTTCGGCATCAGCGACCGGCCCACGGACTTCGACTACACGCTCGAAGCGCACGCCGACGCGATCGCCGTCGCACTCAGGGCCGCCGATGCGTACGCCACTGACGTCGTCGCGCACAGCATGGGCGGCTCGGTGGCCATCGTGCTCGCGGCACGCCACCCGGAGCTGGTGGCGCGGCTCGTCCTGATCGACGCCAACCTCGACCCGGTCGCGCCCGATCGGCAACGGCCCGGCAGCAGCGGCATCGCCGCCTACACGGAGCAGGAGTTCCTCGATCACGGCATGGTCGAGGTGCGCGACCGGGTGGGACCCCACTGGTGGTCGACGATGCGGCTCTCGGGCTCGGAGGCACTGCATCGCAGCGCCGTGCACCTCGCGCGCGGAACGACGCCCACGATGCGCGAGCAGCTGCTGGAGCTGAAGATTCCGCGTACCTACCTGCGGCCGGAGAGCGACGGGCCGCTGCCCGACGAGGACGGTCTGGTCGAGGGCGGGGTGCGGGTCGTGCCGGTCCCGGGGTGCGAGCACAACATCATGCTGGACAACCCCGAGGCGTTCGTGAAGGAGACGGCCCGGGGCCTGGGGCTCGGCTGACGGGAGCCGGTGTCGGCGCCTCAGCCTCCGACTGCGGCTGTCACGGCGACAACGGCGAACATCAGTACGAGCACGACGGCCATGATGCGGTTTCTGGTCTTCGGGTCCACCCGTCGAGCGTAACCGCACCGCTCAGTGCCCCAGCGGCCAGGAGGCCACCACCTCGTACCGCGGCTGCTCCCCCGGCACCCCGGCGACCGGCAGATTGCTGCGTACGAGAGCGACCTCGCCGACCTCCCACGGTGTGCCCTCGAAGGTGTCCAGGGCCTCCAGGTAGGGATGCAGGTCGGTCTCGGAGCGGCTGCGGGCGAGGGTGAGGTGCGGGGTGTAGCGGCGGTGCTCGTCCATCGCGACGCCGGCGCGGCGGGCTGCCGCGTCGGCGCGTTCGGCGAGGAGCCTCAGCGTGTCGAGTCCACCCGCGGCCCCGGCCCACAGCACATGGCCGTCGAACCGGCCGCCGCGGTGGATGCGCAGCGGGAACCGCTCGGTGCGGCGGGCGGCGCGTCCCAGCCGCTCGTGCAGATCGGGCAGCAGCCCTTCGTCGACCACACCGAGGAAGGCGAGCGTGAAGTGCCACGCGTCGGTACCGGTCCAGCGCATGCGAGCGGCGCCCGGAAGGGTGTGCAGCGGGGCCACGGCACGGCGGAGCTCCGCGACGGCGGAGTCGGGCGGCAGGACGGCGACGAAGAGTCTCATGCGGCTCATGGGCCGAGTGTCGCACCGTACCGGCGCGCATCCCGGTCACCGTGCGTACCGCGTTGTACCTGTGAAACGGGCCCCGCGTATCCGTGAAACGGCCCCGGCCGGTGTCCACCGGCCGGGGCCTTGCCACGTCGCGTACGGGCGGCTCTCAGGCCGCCGTAGTCAGCTGCTCGCGGGGGACGAACCGCACATGCGGGCGGCCCGGCCGCAGATCGACCTTGATGCGCAGGCCGCCGACGCGGGCCAGCATGAAGCCGACGCCGAGTGCGGCGAACATCGAGAACGCGCCGCCGACCGCCATGGCGGTCCGGACGCCGTACGTGTCGCTGATCCAGCCCACGATCGGGGCGCCCACCGGCGTACCCCCGGCGAAGACCATCATGTACAGGCTCATCACCCGGCCGCGCATGGCCGGATCGGCGGCCATCTGGACACTCGTGTTGGCGCTGATGTTGGTGGTCAGGCCGATCATGCCGATCGGGAGCAGCAGGATCGCGAAGAGCCAGACGTACGGCGACACGGACGCGATGATCTCCAGGAGACCGAACACCGTACCCGCCGCCACCAGCATCCGCAGCCGCGAGGAGCGCCGACGGGCCGCCAGCAGTGCGCCGGCCAGTGAACCGGCCGCCATGAGGATGTTGAAGAACGAGTACATCCCGGCGCCGCCGTGGAAGATCTCGTCCGCGAAAGCGGTGAGCCAGATCGGGAAGTTGAAGCCGAACGTGCCGACGAAGCCGACCAGGACGATCGGCCAGATCAGCTCGGGGCGTCCGGAGACATAGCGCAGCCCCTCACGGAGCTGACCCTTGGCACGCGGCACGACGACCGCCTTGTGCAGTTCGCTCGTACGCATCAGCAGCAGGCCGATGAGCGGGGCTCCGAAGGACAGTCCGTTGAACATGAAGGCCCAGCCGCTGCCGACCGTGGTGATCAGGACACCCGCGACGGCGGGACCGATCAGCCGGGCCGACTGGAAGTTGGCCGAATTCAGACTGACCGCGTTGCGCAGCTGGGCGGGGCCGACCATCTCGGAGACGAAGGACTGGCGGGCCGGGTTGTCCACGACCGTGACCATGCCGAGCAGGAAGGCGATCAGGTAGACGTGCCAGACCTGGACGACGCCGGAGAGGGTGAGGGCGGCGAGGGCTAGCCCACAGAGGCCGAGCGCGGCCTGGCTGACGAGGAGGAGCTTGCGCTTCGGGAGCCGGTCGGCGATGACCCCGCCGTACAGGCCGAAGAGCAGCATGGGGAGGAACTGGAGGGCCGTGGTGATGCCGACGGCGGTGGCGGACCCGGTGAGGCTCAGAACGAGCCAGTCCTGCGTGATGCGGGACATCCAGGTACCGGTGTTGGAGATCACCGCGCCTGTGGCGAACAGGCGGTAGTTGCGGATCTTCAGCGACGAGAAGGTCCCGCCGGGCTTGCTCTCGTGGGTGGACGTCGGTGCGGGGGCGGAGTCTGCTCCGGATCCCGTACTCAAAAGGGTTCGCCTCCTCGGGCGTGGACTGCGTGCTGACTGACGGGATGCGGCCGTACGGGCTGCACGCCGACTCTGGCCCGGCGTACCCCCCCGTACCGCTACAGGTGGGCGAGCTTCTCCAGCACAGGTGCGGCCTTGCGCAGCGTCTCCCACTCGTCCTCGTCCAGGCCTTCGGCGAGGGTGGCCAGCCAGGCGTTCCGCTTGGAGCGGCTCTCCTCGAGCATGGCTTCGGCCTGCTCGGTCTGGCTGACCATCTTCTGGCGACGGTCATCGGGGTGCGGTTCCAGTCTGACCAGTCCCTTGGCTTCGAGCAGCGCGACGATGCGGGTCATCGACGGAGGCTGCACATGCTCCTTGCGGGCCAGCTCACCGGGGGTGGCGGATCCGCAGCGGGCGAGCGTGCCGAGCACCGACATCTCGGTGGGGCTCAGCGACTCGTCGACGCGCTGGTGCTTGAGGCGTCGGCCCAGCAGCATCACGGCGGAACGAAGGGAGCTCACGGCGGCCGCACTGTCGCCGTCGTGGATCAGGTCAGGCATGTTTGTTAGCGTAACTCATTACCTACCCTAAATACCACTCGACTGGTACACGCGCGGTCTATCGATCACCCAAACGAGTGAGTCAGATCCGGAAAGTGACGCGAAACGACCTCAAGGCCGTAACCCTGCTTGCCATGGGATCGACAGTGCTCAGCCTGCGGATAGACGGTGAGCTGCTCGACCGGCTCCGACAGCACGCCGCCAGACGCGGAATGAGCGTCCAGGACTACGTCGTCAGGACGCTCATGCGCAGCGATTTCGACGAGCGCTTCAAAGCGGCCGTCGAGGAGACGGAAAAATTCTACGGGGCGGACGACCGGGTGAACTGATTCGCCCGGCCGTCCGCCCCGCAGAGGGTGACGTGTGAAGGGTTACGACGTCAGGCCGAGGGCCGGCATCGCGTAGTAGAAGACGAAGACCGCCGACACCACGTACATGGCCACCGGCACCTCGCGCCAGCGACCGGCCGCCACCCGCAGCACGGAGAAGGCGATGAAGCCGATGCCGATGCCGTTGGTGATCGAGTACGTGAACGGCATCATCACCATGGCCAGGAAGGCCGGGATGGCGAGCGTGTAGTCGCTCCAGTCGATGTCCCGCACCGACCCCGCGATGATCAGGAAGCCGACCGCCAGCAGCGCCGGCGTGGCCGCCTGCGACGGAACCATGGTCGCCAGCGGCGTCAGGAACAGCGCCACCGTGAAGAGCAGACCCGTCACCACGCTCGCGAAGCCGGTGCGGGCACCCTCTCCGACACCCGCCGTGGACTCCACGAAGCAGGTGCTGGCGGAGGAGGAGCTCGCACCGCCCGCGGCGACCGCGATGCCGTCCACGAACAGCACCTTGTTGATGCCGGGGAAGTTGCCGTCCTTGTCCGTCAGCTTGGCCTCGTCACCGACACCGAGGATGGTGCCCATCGCGTCGAAGAAGCAGGACAGCAGCACGGTGAAGACGAACAGGAGGCCGGTCAGCACACCGACCTTGTCGAAGCCGCCGAACAGGCTGACCTTGCCGATCAGCCCGAAGTCGGGGGTGGCGACCGGGTTGCCCGGCCACTGCGGAACGGTCAGGCCCCAGGCCTCGCCCGGCAGGTCGGCGACGGTGTCGATGACCATCGCGACAACCGTCATGGCGACGATCGAGATCAGGATCGCGCCCGGCACCTTGCGGACGATCAGCGCGAGGGTGAGCAGCGCGCCGAGGATGAAGACCAGAACCGGCCAGCCGTTGAGGTGACCGTCGCTGCCGAGCTGGAGCGGCACGGTGGTGTGCGCGATGTCCGGGATGCGGGAGACGAAGCCCGAGTCGACCAGGCCGATCAGCAGGATGAAGAGACCGATACCGATCGCGATGCCCTTGCGGAGCGACTTCGGTACGGCGTTCATCACGCGTTCGCGCAGCCCGGTCGCGACGAGCAGCATGACCACGATGCCGGCGAGGACGACCATGCCCATCGCGTCCGGCCAGCTCATCCGGGGGGCGAGCTGCAGGGCCACGACGGTGTTGACGCCGAGACCGGCGGCCAGCGCGATCGGCACATTGCCGATGACGCCCATCAGCAGGGTGGAGAACGCGGCGGTCAGCACGGTGGCGGTGACCAGCTGGCCGCCATTGAGCTGGTGCCCGTACATGTCCTTCGCGCTGCCGAGAATGATCGGGTTCAGCACGATGATGTACGCCATCGCAAAGAATGTGGCGAATCCGCCGCGGATCTCGCGCGCGACCGACGACCCCCGCTCGGAGATCTTGAAGAAACGGTCCAGGCCGCCGTGCGGCTTTGGAGCTATGGGCTGCCTGGAGTCGACCGAAGCGGTGGCCGAGGGGGACATGTATGACCTCAGTCGTGCGTAGAGGGGGGAGAAGAGCGGTCAGCTTTGGACTTTTACACGAATAAATCGAGACAGCCGTAAGCAGATTCAGTATGAATACATAAGTCGAAGATCGCTATCTCCGCGCGTAGACCCTTGGGCCGACTGGGCCGACCGGCTTTACATACGGGCCGCATACACTGACCCCATGGCGAAGTGGACACCGACACACGAGGCACCCGAGCCCCTGGAGGGGCCCGTCGTCGCCACCATCACCGGCGGAACGATCCTCTGGTTCGTCCTCTTCCTCGTCCAGCTCCCGTTCTACGGCTGGTTCGACGACCACGGGCACACCTGGTGGGTGTGGACGTGTCTGGCCGGTGCCGGGCTCGGACTGATCGGCATCTGGTACGTGCGGGGGCGCGACGCGGCGCTCAAGCGGGCGGCCGCCGCCAAGGCCGGAACGGCCGACGCGGCCGACGGCAGCCACTGACGCGACCGGCGCAAGCCGCCGACCCGAGCCACCGACGGAGTCCGCGACCCGGGCCGGCGCGCAACCACTGCGAAAGTCGGGGACGCCCCCCGGACTTCCCTGACGCCCCGGACCGCATCCCCTCCTCCTGCGGTCCGATCTTCGGAATCCCGGCAGGTGAATCGGGCGTTCCGCCCGTACCGTCGGAACCATGACGCAGCGGGCAGTCGACTCCTCCGGGAAGCAGAAACCCCGCCGGCCCCGGCCGGCCCCCATCGACGCCGGTTCCGAACTCGACCCGGTCCACCCGATGAAGCTGCCGGCCTCGGCCGTGCGCAGCAGCGGGCTGACCGCCGCCGAGGTCGCCGAGCGGATCGCCCGGGGCGAGGTCAACGACGTACCCGTCCGCTCGTCCCGCTCCATCGGCGAGATCGTCCGCGCCAATGTCTTCACCCGGTTCAACCTGATCATCGGCGTGCTCTGGCTGGTCATGCTGTTCGTCGCGCCGTTCCAGGACAGCCTCTTCGGCTACGTGATCATCGCCAACACCGGTATCGGCATCGTCCAGGAGTGGCGGGCCAAGAAGACCCTCGACGGCCTGGCCGTCATCGGCGAGGCGAAACCCACGGTCCGGCGCGACGGGGCCGCCGCCGAGATATCCACCTCGGAGATCGTCCTCGGCGATCTGGTCGAGCTCGGCCCCGGCGACAAGGTCGTCGTGGACGGCGCGGTGGCGGAGGCCGACAACCTGGAGATCGACGAGTCGCTGCTCACCGGCGAGGCCGACCCCGTACTGAAACAGCCCGGCGATCCGGTGATGTCCGGCAGCTTCGTCGTCGCGGGCGGCGGCGCGTTCTCCGCCACGAAGGTCGGCCGCGAGGCCTACGCCGCGCAGCTCGCCGAGGAGGCGTCGCGCTTCACCCTCGTCCAGTCCGAACTGCGCAGCGGCATCAGCACGATCCTCAAGTACATCACCTGGATGATGGTGCCGACCGCGATCGGCCTGATCATCAGCCAGCTCGTCGTCAAGAAGACCGACCTCAAGGACTCCATCGCCCGGACGGTCGGCGGAATCGTCCCGATGATCCCGGAGGGCCTGGTCCTGCTCACCTCGGTCGCCTTCGCGATCGGTGTCGTACGGCTCGGCCGTAAGCAGTGCCTGGTGCAGGAGCTGCCCGCCATCGAGGGCCTCGCCCGGGTCGACGTCGTCTGCCTCGACAAGACCGGCACCCTCACCGAAGGCGGCATGGACGTCACCGAGGTGCGGACGCTGGGAGGTGCGGACGACCCGTACATACGCCAGGTGCTGGCCAACCTCGGCGCGTCCGACCCACGGCCCAATGCCAGCCTGCAGGCGATCATCGACGCGTACCCGTCACCGAACGGCGAGGCGTGGCGCTGCACGGAGGCGCTGCCGTTCTCCTCGGCACGCAAGTACAGCGGCGCCGCGTTCGACGAGGGCAGCGGCAAGGCGTCGAGCTGGCTGCTCGGCGCACCCGATGTGCTGCTCCCGGACCACGACCCGGCGCTCGGCGAGATCGAGCAGCTCAACCAGGAGGGACTGCGGGTCCTGCTGCTGGCCCGCGCGCAGGGGGAGCTGGAAGGGCCGCAGAGCGCCACCGGGGCCGAACCGGCCGCACTGGTCGTCCTGGAGCAGCGGCTGCGGCCGGACGCCGGCCAGACGCTGCGCTACTTCGCCGACCAGCGGGTCGCCACGAAGGTCATCTCCGGGGACAACGCCGTCTCGGTCGGCGCGGTCGCGGGCAAGCTCGGCCTGCCCGGCGCCGAACACACCCTGGACGCGCGCCGGCTGCCCACGGACCCGGACGACATGGCCACCGCCATGGAGGAGAACGCGGTCTTCGGCCGGGTCACCCCGCAGCAGAAGCGGGAGATGGTCGCCGCGCTCCAGTCCCGCGGCCACACGGTCGCGATGACGGGTGACGGGGTCAACGACGTGCTGGCGCTCAAGGACGCCGACATCGGGGTCTCGATGGGATCCGGCTCGGAGGCGACGCGCGCGGTGGCGCAGATCGTGCTGCTCAACAACAGCTTCGCGACCCTGCCGTCGGTGGTGGCCGAGGGCCGCCGGGTCATCGGCAACATCACCCGGGTCGCCACCCTGTTCCTCACGAAGACCGTCTACTCGGTGCTGCTGGCGATCCTGGTGGTCTGTTTCCAGGTCGAGTACCCGTTCCTGCCCCGGCATCTGACCCTGCTGTCGACGCTGACGATCGGCGTCCCGGCGTTCTTCCTGGCCCTCGCGCCCAACAAGGAGCGGGCCCGGCCGCACTTCGTCCGCAGAGTCATGCGGTACTCGGTCCCGTCCGGCGTCATCGCGGGCATCGCCACGTTCGCGACGTATCTGATCGCCAGGCACTACTACACGGGTCCGCATGCGCTGGACGCGGAGACCAGTGCGGCGACGCTCACGCTGTTCCTGGTCTCGATGTGGGTCCTCGCGATCATCGCCCGCCCCTACACCTGGTGGCGGATCGTCCTGGTCGCGACGATGGGGGCGGCGTTCCTGATCGTGCTGGTGGTGCCGTGGCTGCAGGGCTTCTTCGCGCTGAAGCTGGTGGGCGCGGTCATGCCGTGGGCAGCGGTGGGGATTGCGGTGGTGGCGGCGACTGCCCTGGAGTTCACCTGGCGCCTGGTCAGTCGCCGCTTCCCGGTATAGCTGTTACTGCACGTCGACGTAGTCACTCGTGGTGGTGACGGCCGGGGTGGTGGACGTGCCGGCGAAGCTGTAGCGCCAGTAGCCGTCGACCGAGGCCGTGACCGTGGTCTTCAGGGCGCCGGTGCTGCTCGACTTGATCGTCTTCACCGTGGTGTAGGCAGTGCTGGTCTTCTTGCGGAACTGGAGCTTCACCGGCTGGACGGTGTAGCCGGCGTAGGCGTGCGTCTCCCAGTTGGCGCGCGTCAGCTTCCCGGTGACCGTGATGGTCCTGCCCTTCTTGACGGGCTCCGGGGCGGCGTTGACCGTCAGCTTCGACAGCCGCTGCACATGGGTCGTGGCGTAGGAGTCGTACGACGTGCTGGAGCCGTCCTTGGCCTCGGCGCCCGCGAGGATGTGCCAGGAACCGGCCAGCGCGTTCCTGGTCAGGTCGGCCCTCGGGTCGACCGTGATGGTGAGCGAGCAGGTGGCGGTGGTGGCGCTCGCCTCCTGGCAGGTCGCTTCCTGCGTCGGCACCAGCGCGCCGTCCATACCCTTTTCCAGGTTCGTCCCGTGCCAGAGGATCGCCCAGCCGGTGGCTATGCCGGAGGCGTGCGAGGCGGTGACGGAGACGGTGACCGTCTTCGGCACCGTCGTCCCCAGAACGATGTCCTTGCCGCCGTTGACGGTGACCTTGGAGAGGACGGGAGCCGTTGCCGCATGCGCGGCCGGCACGGCGAGGGCGGAGAGAGCCAGGGCGCCGGTCACGGCGGCCACAGTGGCACGAATGCGCATAAGTGTCCCCAGGTGAGAAAGGAGAAAGGGGCCCCGCGGGCAGTGGCTCCGATGGCTCCGGCCTCTGCGGGACCCGATGAGACGGTGGGTCCGCCGGACAGCGGGACCTCGCTCGGAGATCCCGCTGCTCGGGTGGAACCGATGGTGGAACTGGTGCTGTGACTACTGCACGTCGACGTAGTCACCGGTGGTGGTGACGGCCGGGGTGGTGGACGTGCCGGCGAAGCTGTAGCGCCAGTAGCCGTCGACCGAGGCCGTGACCGTGGTCTTCAGGGCGCCGGTGCTGCTCGACTTGATCGTCTTCACCGTGGTGTAGGCGGTGCTGGTCTTCTTGCGGAACTGGAGCTTCACCGGCTGGACGGTGTAGCCGTGGTAGGCGAAGTCGTCCCAGTTGGCGCGCGTCAGCTTGCCGGTGACCGTGATGGTCCTGCCCTTCTTGACGGGCTCCGGGGCGGCGTTGACGGTCAGCTTCGAGAAGCGCTGGAGCTTGGTGGTGCCCAGGCCGTCCTGCTCCACGAAGCCGATCTGGCTCGGGTCGAAGTCGGGGTCGGACGGGTCCTGGCCGTTGAAGTCGGCGGCGAAGCCCACCGCCTTCCACGTCGTGGCGTCCGCGTTGCCGATGAAGTCGATCTGCGGCCAGACGTCGATCTGCCCCTTGCAGGTGGCGACCGTCGAGGAGACGGTCTTGCAGGTGGGGGCCACGTCGCCGAACAGGATGTTCGTCGGGTCGTCGAACGAACCGCGGTAGAGCTCGACATCGAGCATGAAGTCGTCGGCGAAGATGTCCACGTCGGCGCCGTGCGTCACGGTGAACGTGGTCGCCACGGTCTTCGTGTTGGTGGTGCCCACGACGATCGGCTTGCCGCCGTTCACCGAAAGCTTGGAGAAGGTGAGGTCGAGCGGGGCGGTGTCGGCGGCGCCGACGGCGCGCGCGCCGGTCTTCGTGCCGGACGCGGCCTGCGCGGCACGCACGACGTCGCCGAGGACCGAGTGGTGCGCGTCGGCGGCGTTGGCCGCCGACGGTACGACGAGGGCGGAGAGAGCCAGGGCGCCGGTCACGGCGGCCACAGTGGCACGTATACGCATGTTCATTCCCCAGTGGAGAAAGGGGCCCGCGGAGGTCGTCCGTCCGTGGGGCCCAAGATCGTCTGTGAAGCCTGGTGGCTTCATGGACGAGATCAATGAGACGGGTGAACGGTTGTGCGGTCGGGGAGAATCTTTACGTATGCGTGACCGGGCCCTGGCAATTGGGCCCGCGCCGTCAGTCGAACCAGCGGTCCCGGGCCAGTTCCTCCGTACGTGACGGGTCCTCCAGCAGCGCGGCGACCTCGAAGCGCCGCGGCCACTGACCGGCCGCCCACGCCAGGCCCGCCGCGACGCCCTCGAGCGTCGACGCATGGACGACCCCGTCCGGGGTACGGCGCCAGTCCAGTTCGACGCCGCCCGCGCGGAGTTCGCCGTGTTCGATGTACGTGTCCGGGGTCCCGGCGCCGAGCAGGACCCGTACCGGTTCCGGCACCTGGTGCTCCTCGCCCTCCGTCGTCACCTGCGCCTCGACGGTCTCGCCGAGTCGCCGCACCTGGAACAGCTCGGCCAACTCGGTGGCGCGCGCCGGGGCCACCGGCAGCAGCGGAAGACTGTCCGTCAGCGACAGCAGATCGGGGGCGTCCGCGATCACCGCGTCCGCCGCGTCGACGACCCGCACCTCGCCGTCGACCACGGCCCGCAGCTCGTCGGGCAGTGTGACGTGTTCGGGGTCGAGATCGGCCAGGGCCGTGTACAGCTCGTGGAGTTGCACGGAACCGACCGGGCGGCCCTCGTCCGCGAGCCGGCCGAGGAGTTCGGCGGCACCGCCCGGCTCGTCGAGGAGCGCCGCGACCGACGTCCGTACGCCGAGCGCGCGCAGCACCTGGACGTCGTCGAAGCCGGCCGCGTCGGCGGAGTCGTACAGCCCGGACAGCCGCGGGTCGCTGCCCGCGGCCCGCAGACCCGCCGGGCGGCGGCCGTCGAGCACCGGGTGGTCGCGCAGCCACCAGGCGGTGTACGGACGCACGGACCGGGTCGTGCCGTCCGGGAGCAGTACCCGCACCGGCTGCGTCAGTGCGTCGCGCAGCGGCGGGCGGGAGAGCAGGGCGAGCGCCTGCGGCCAGGCGTCGTCGTCGACGAGGTCGAGGTCGCGGACGGCGACGAGTTCGGTGGCGACCGGCGGCACAGGGGTGTCCGGCAGCTGGTCGAGGATGTCCTCGCACCACACGTCGACGGCGTCGAGCAGCCCCGCGTCGTCGGGTTCGGCGAAGTCGCCTTCGCGCGGCTCCAGTTCGTCCGGGTCGAGGACGACATCGGTGGCGCGGACCAGTGCGAAGGTGGCCAGCACCCCGCAGGCGGTCAGCGGCTGTTCGCCCCAGCGCACGGCCAGTTCCTCGTCGCAGAGGGCGAGTTCACCGTCGCGCATGATCTGTGCGAACGGGCTTCCCGGCAGCACGAGTTCACCGGCCGGAGCGGGTTCGCCCTCCTCGTCCGGGAGCGCGAGGGCGCCGAGCCAGGGTTCGTCGCCGGGCGACAGGTCTGCGTCCCGGACCAGCGTGAGGACGGTCTCCGCGAGCTCTTCGGCGTCCAGCGCGTCCTCGTCCCACACCTCGCCCGCGTCCAGCGAACCGGCGACGGCCGCGCGTACCTGCGGGGTCGTCAGCACGGCGCGCGGGGTGGCGGGCAGCGCGCCCAGCTTCTCCAGGAGCGGATGGGCGGCGTCCGGATGCGCGACCTTCAGGCCGAGCCGGGCCAGCCGGTCGAGGACGGGGCCGGTGAGCGCTTCGGGCAGCGGCAGCAGGACCTGACGGGGACCGATCGTGGTGCGCGGGGCCGCAATGCCGTCCGGCCCCTCTGCCGCCTGATCCACCGTCCCGGCCAGCGGCACCGGCAGTCCGGAGAGCCGGTCCGGGTCGATGCCGGACAGGCTGTCGTACAGCCGCCGCCACCAGGCGGGATCGCGCTCCAGACCGGCGAGCCGGTCGATGGCCTCGGTCAGCGGCACCCTGGCCACCCCGAGCGTGCGCAGTTCGCTGCGGCGCTCAAGTCCCGCGGGCAGCAGGCACGGCAGCACCTCGGAGAGCACCTGGACGGTCTCGGCGCCGACCCCCTCCAGCACTTCGGCCTCGATGGGCCGCAGCGCGGTGGTGGCCTCGTGGGCGCTCTCCGGCTCCGCGTCCCAGGCGTCCCAGCGGTCCGGTTCGGCGGCGGTGTCGCGCGGGGCGGCGGCCTCCAGGAACGCGACGCGCGGCAGGCGTTCCAGGATCGCGCCGCGCAGCGCACCGTCCAGTTCGCCGCTGCCGAGCGGACCGGGCACCAGGTCGATCGTTCCGACGCTCACCGGATGCCAGTCCGCGAGCAGTTCGGCGTAGGCGTCGGCCGCGCGCTGCACCAGGTAGTCGGTGAGCGGGCCGGGCGCGGGGTGGCGGCGGGTGGTGTCGAGCGGCAGCGACGCGATGAGCAGCGCGGGCACGCCGAGGGGTTCGTCGGTGGGGGTCGGGGCGTGGACGACGGGGGCGGTGCGGGGGTAGACCGGCGCCCCGTCAATGTCCACGGGCACCGCCCAGGTCACCGACCAGTGCGGGCGCAGCCGTTCCTCAAGGGGGCGGTCGGCGAGCAGGGCCGGCTCGATCGGACCGTGGTGCGCGACCGTGCGCCAGCGGTTCCTGCCGTGCACGGAGTCGTCGACGTGCGTGTACGGGCCGTGCTGGGAGCGGTGCAACGTCCGTGCCCCGTCGGGGGTGTCGATGACGATCTCTTCGAGGCCGGGCAGCGTCAGGAGCAGCGCGTCGTCGACGGCGGCGAGCAGCCGGCCGACGAGGTCCTCGGCGACACCGTCGCGCAGCGGCAGGACGACGACCGTGTCGTACCCGTCCGGCGCGGTGCCCTCGGCGGGCAGCGGGAGACGGAGCAGCGGTACGTGACCGTCGCGGCGGCGGAGTTCGTCACCGAGGCCGGGGCTGCCGACGGCGGCCTGCCGGGCGAGGCCGCGGGCCTCGGCGAGGGACCAGCGGACCCCGCCGTGCCGGCCGACGACGGCGGGCTCGTCACTGACCGCGAGCACGGCGGCGAATCCGACACCGAACCTGCCGACGGCGGACTCGTGGCCCTCGCGCTTGGCGGAGGCCCGGAGCGTGCTGAGCGATTCGACGCCGGTGGCGTCGAGGGGGGCGCCGGTGTTGGCTGCGGCGAGGACGGCGTTCCCGGTGTCGCCGGGGTGCAGGGTGAGACGGAGACGGCCGGGGACACCGGCGCGGGCGGCGGCGTCGGCGGCGTTCTGGGCGAGCTCGACGACGAGGCGGTCACGGTAGCCGCCGAGCGCGAGGTCCTCCTCGGCGTTGGCGTCCTCCCGGAACCGGGCGGGACCGGCGCCCCAGGCATCGAGCACCCCGCGCCGCAGCCGCGCCGTCCCGAACGGATCGGCCCCCTCGGTCGCATTCATGCTCACGCTCTGACTCCGCTCTGTCCGGTGACGCGTTATCCGTGTGCGGCGGGGAGTGCGGGTGCACCCGTGCCGCCAGTGTGCGCCCGAAGGTACCGCGAGCGGAAAGCCGGTGCGCCGAGCCCATGCGCCACGTTTTGTCCTCAAACGCCGGACACGCTCGAGTCAGGCCCCTCGAAGGGGTCCCCCATGCCCTGGGGCCATGGGGGAGATCGAGGACGAAGCGGTCACCGGACGAAGCGGTCACCGGGTGGCCGGGCAGCGCAAGCCCGGATCCCCCGGCGACGAGGAGCGTCAGGAGTGGCCGAGGTCCTCCGACGGCGCATCCGGCTCCGCCGGAACCGACCCGCCGTCCCTCGCCGGGCGCAGCAGGTACTCGTCCACCTGCATCGTGTCCAGAGCGTGCGGCGCCGGCTTCGGCGGCTTCGGCATCACCGCGGCCTCCGAATGCCCACCGCACCCGTACGACAGCGAGACGACCCGCCCGTCCGCCGGGCTGAACTCGTTCGCGCACACCCCGAACGCCTGCCGCAGGGATCCTGCGATCGGCACCAGGAAGGCGCACGTGTCGCAGGACGCCGGTGCCGCCTGCGCCATCGGCGTCTTCGCGCCGAATGCCTCGTCCCACCGGTCGGCCGCCGCATGCAGCCCGTACCGGGACAGCACCCGCGCCCGCCGCATCCCGAGCTCTTCGGCGACCGCCGCGATCGAGCCGCGGTCCGTCGCCTCCGGGCGCGTCGTCAGCTCCGCGTCCTCCGCGTCGACGAGATCGGCCAGTTCCTCCGACATCTCGGAGACCACCGAGTTCGGCGGCGGCTCGTCCTCGCCGGTGTACCCGGGCTCCAGCCGGAGATCCTCCGCCTCGGTGGGCAGCAGATCGCCGGGTCCCATGTCGCCGGGGCGCAGCCGTTCGCTCCACGGCACCCACTCGGGGGCGAGCAGCGCATCCGTCCCGGGCAGCAGTACCGCCTCGTCGAGCGTGACGTTCTTGGCGCGGGAGGCCCTGGCGACCGTCACCGCCCAGCGCCAGCCCCGGTAGCCGGGCTCCTTGCACTCGAAGTAGTGCGTGACGACCCGGTCCCCTTCGGAGACCAGCGCCACATGCTCACCGACCACTCCTGGCGCGGCGGCTTCCTCGGCCGCCGAGCGCGCGAGGTCTACCGCCTCGGCGCACAGGCGGTCGGGGGCAGGGGTACGGGCAGTACGGCTTCGCGTCGTAGCAGCACTCACAGGTCTCGCTTCTCTCCATACGCCGTCTCACGAGCGCGCCAGCAGATCCATCGATTACGGCCATAACGGTTGCGGGCGGAGCGGACCTGGGGGCCGCGTCGACGTCCACACCCGTTGTGCCTGCCTCGGGCGCGCCTTCTGCTATCCATTCTGCGGGATCGCCGAGAGGCGCGCGGCCAAGAACAACCGCCGGTGGCGCGCTACGCACGCTACCCTCTCCGCCGCTCCCCGCCCACCTGCCCGTCCCAAACAAGGCCGTATCCACTGCCGTGTCCGTGTCAGAGCGGACCCGGCAGCGGCGACTACGGGCGCCCGCGGTCCTCACTGGCCCGACAGGGCGGCGCTCATCGCGCCTCGCACCGTTCTCGGTTCGTTACCGGTGTGACTGGGGCACTATGACGGGGTGGCTTCCGCCAGGTCGCACGACGGGTCCGGCCCGCTCCGCAGGACGGGCCGGACGATCGGTCATGCCCTGCACGCGCCGTTCACCGGCACAGCGAAGGGCATCCGCAAGGCGACCCACGCCCACGGCGCCGGCGAATCCGGGCTCGGCAAACTGATCGAGCTGCATGCCGTGAACGGCGCGGGCGACGTGATGATCACGGTCGCGCTCGCCTCGACGGTGTTCTTCTCCGTGCCTACGGACGAGGCCCGCGGGCGCGTCGCCCTCTATCTCGCCGTCACGATGGCGCCCTTCACGCTCCTCGCCCCCGTCATCGGCCCGCTCCTGGACCGCCTGCCGCACGGCCGCCGCGCCGCGATGGCGGGCGCCATGCTGGCCCGGGCGCTGCTGGCACTCACCATGTCCAGCGCGGTCGCCACAGGCGGTCTGGAGCTGTATCCGGCGGCGCTGGGCGTCCTGGTCTCCTCGAAGGCGTACGGGGTCGTACGCAGCGCGGTCGTGCCGCGCCTGCTGCCACCCGGTTTCTCCCTGGTGAAGGCGAACTCCCGGGTCACCCTGGCCGGGCTGCTGGCCACCGGTGTGGCGGCGCCGATCGGGGCCGGGCTGCAGACCGTCGGATCCGGCTGGCCGCTGTACGGCGCGTGCGTGATCTTCATCGGCGGCACCGTGCTCGCCTTCACACTGCCGCGCAAGGTCGACTCGGCGAAGGGCGAGCGCCGGGCCCAGCTGGTCGAGCACCACGTCCATCAGCCGTTGGCCAAACCGTCCAAGGCCAACGGAAAAAGGACCAACGGCAAGAAAGCCACCACGAGGTCCGGGGAGAAGGAGAGGCGGCCGGGGCTGCGGACCGTCGGGCCGTCCGTCCTGCACGGGCTCCAGGCGAACGCCGCGCACCGCGCCCTCTCCGGCTTCCTGATCTTCTTCCTGGCGTTCCTGCTGCGTGAGCAGCCGCTGGCCGGGCAGAGCGCCGCCGTCTCGCTCGGCATCGTCGGTGTCGCGGCCGGTGTCGGCAACGCCCTCGGTACGGCCATGGGCTCCTGGCTCCGGACCCGCGGCCCCGAGGTGATCATCGCCTCGGTGCTGGGGCTGGCGCTCGGCATCGCCGTCCTCGCCGCGGTCTTCTTCTCCACCCTGATGGTCGCCGCGCTCAGTGCGATGGCGGGCTTCACCCAGGCGCTGTCCAAGCTGTCGCTGGACGCGATGATCCAGCGCGACGTGCCGGAGGAGGTACGGACCTCCGCGTTCGCCCGGTCCGAGACACTGCTGCAGATGGCCTGGGTGATCGGCGGCGGCATCGGCATCTCTCTCCCCCTCAACGGCGTACTGGGGATGTCGGTCGCTGCGGGGATCCTCGCCCTGGGTGCGGCAGCCTCCGTACGGGGTCTGCTGAGCGCCGCGCGGCGCGGCTCGCCGCACCCCCGCGTGGCGTGAGCCGGGGCGACCGATAACCTTCGGCCCATGACCGTTGCGTTCTTCTCCGGTAAGGGCCGTCGTATCGGCGTCGCTCTTGGTGCCGTGTCCGCGGGACTCCTTGTCCTGTCCGCCTGCGACAAGCCGACGCCGCTCGCCACCGTGACGGTCGGCGACACCTCGGTGACCACCGAGGCGTCCTGCTACAACGACGGCGACGCCCTCAAGGACTCGCAGATCAAGACCTGCCTGAACAAGAAGGCGGAGAAGTCCGTCGAGGTCGCGATGGACGACAAGGTCCGCTTCGGCGTCGACCCTGAGATCGCGGACAAGGGCTGGACGCTCTTCATCAACGGCCAGCAGGCCGAGCAGGAGCCCTACAAGAAGACCTACCGGTCCATCCCGGGCAGTGCCTTCTTCTCCAGCCAGACCGGCGGGACCACGAACAAGACGCAGGTCAGCATCGTGGAGACCGACGGCAAGAAGCTCACCGGCATCTGGCACTTCGAGCTCAAGAAGACCGACTGATCCCCTCCTGACCTGGGAGGGCCCTCCCCGTGCGTGTGCTTGTCGTGACCGCTGTCCCGGTGGAACGGGACGCGGTCACGCGTGCGTTCACGGACAGACCGCAGGTCCTCGATGTGCCCGGCGCCGAGCTGCACCGCGCCGGCGCCCTCGATGTCGTCGCGGGCGGCGCGGGTCCGGCTTCCGCGGCCGCCGCGGCCGCCTTCGCCCTGGCCTCGGGGGCCGGGGCGGGGGTCGGTCCCGGAGCCGGGGCGGGACCGTACGGCCTGGTCGTCTCGGCCGGGATCGGCGGCGGGTTCGCGCCCGACGCCCCCGTCGGTTCCCTCGTCGTGGCGAGTGGGATCGTCGCCGCCGATCTGGGCGCCGAGACCCCCGACGGCTTCGTGCCCGTCACCGCCCTGGGCTTCGGACGGGAACGGTTCGTGCCGCCGCCCGACCTGGTACGGGACGTGGCCGCGGCCACCGGCGCGCTGACCGGCGAGGTCCTCACCGTCTCCACCGTGACCGGCAGCGCCGGACGCGCAGCCGCCCTGCGCACCGCCCACCCGCACGCCGTCGCCGAGGCCATGGAGGGCTTCGGGGTCGCCGAGGCCGCCGAGCGGCTGCGCGTACCGGTGCTGGAGATCCGGGCCGTCTCGAACGCCGTCGGCCCGCGCGACCGGGACGCCTGGCGCATCGGCGACGCGCTGACCGCGCTCACCGAGGCGTTCGGGAAGCTCACCCCCGTACTGGAAGGCTGGACCACTCCCCATGACCGACACCGCTGACACCACCGGCGACGCCCTGCGCATCGCCTTCTCGCCGTGCCCGAACGACACGTTCGTCTTCGACGCCTGGGCGCACGGCCGGGTCCCCGGCGCGCCCGCCCTCGATGTCACGTTCGCCGACATCGACCTCACCAACGGCATGGCCGAGCGCGGCGAGCTGGACGTACTGAAGGTGTCGTACGCGGTGCTGCCCTGGGTCCTGGAGGAGTACGCGCTGCTGCCCTGCGGCGGGGCGCTGGGGCGCGGCTGCGGGCCGCTCGTCCTGACGAAGGAGCCGGGTACGGATCTGACGGGGAAGACCGTCGCCGTGCCGAGCGAGCGCTCGACCGCCTATCTGCTGTTCCGGCTCTGGGCGGCGGATGTCGTCCCGGGTGACGTCGGCGAGATCGTCGTCATGCCGTTCGACGAGATCATGCCCGCCGTACGGGACGGGAAGGTGGACGCCGGTCTCGTCATCCACGAGGCGCGGTTCACCTACCGGAACTACGGTCTGCACAGCCTCGCCGACATGGGCGAGCACTGGGAGTTGACGACCGGCCTGCCGATCCCGCTCGGCGCGATCATCGCCAAGCGGTCGCTGGGCGCCGAGAAGCTGAAGGCGCTGGCCGAGTCGGTGCGTACATCGGTCCGGATGGCCTGGGACGACCCGGAGGCGTCGCGGCCGTACGTGCTGGAGCACGCCCAGGAGATGGACCCGGCCGTGGCCGACCAGCACATCGGGCTGTACGTCAACGAGTTCACCGCCGACCTCGGCGAGAACGGCTACGCGGCGATCCGCGGACTGCTGACCCGCGCGGCGGCCGAGGGGCTGGTGCCGCCCCTCGGCCCGGACGCGCTGTCGTTCGTCTGACGATGCCGGGCGCCGGCCGACCGGCGACAGACTGCCCAGCCTGTCGCCGGTCCGCTATACGTCGAGCTGGTCGGCCACCGCGCGCAGCAGGCCGCCGATCTGCTTGCCGGCCGCCTTGTCGGGGTAACGGCCCCGCTCCAGCATCGGCGTGATGTTCTCCAGCAGCGTCGTCAGATCCTGCACGATCGATGCCAGTTCGTCCGGCTTGCGGCGCTGGGCGGCCGCGACGGACGGCGTCGGGTCCAGAATCGTCACCGACAGCGCTTGGTCTCCGCGCTGACCTGCCACGACGCCGAATTCGACGCGCTGGCCGGGCTTGAGGGCGTCGACTCCGTCAGGGAGCACCGACGAGTGCACGAACACGTCGCCACCGTCGTCGCGGGAAAGGAAGCCGAAGCCCTTCTCGCTGTTGAACCATTTGACCTTGCCAGTCGGCAAAGCACGCACCCCATCTCAACCCGTATGCCGGAACCAAGCCTCAGCAGGTCAGGCCGGACCATGGTCGTGCTCCCCTGCTGGCAGAAGCCTCCACAGGTGCAGTACCCCTCGTCAAGCCTGGTCATCCGGACTGTGTCCAGAAACGGCGCACTACGGGTGAAGAGGGGTTCTTCCGGGGTGGGAACTACCCTTGCGGGGTGAGTACTCCTCCTTCTGCAGGCGACCGGCTCGTCCGGGTCGGCGCGATCGTCTTCTTCATCGGGGCGCTGGCCACGCTGGTCACAGTGGCCCCGCTGTTCCTCGGGACCGACCCGTTCCCGTCCATCGCGTATGCGGTGTGCATGTTGATGGGGGTGGGATTCCTGATCGCGGCGGCAGGCGTGGTCCGGTCGGCATGGGCAGGGTCTCCGAAGCGGGACGCCACGCGGTAGGGCGAAAGCGGGCGTGCCGGGGGGGCGATCCTCCGAGCAGCCCCTACACGGCCCGGTAGGCGTCCAGCCAGGCCGGGAACTCCGTCAGGTTCCGCAGGATCACATCCGCGCCCGCCGCTCGCAGTTCGTCCGCGTCGCACGGGCCCGTGGTGACCGCCACCGACAGCGCCTGTGCCGTGCGGGCGCCGCGTACGTCCCCTGTGTGGTCGCCGACATACACCTGCGCGCCGTGCTCGCGCAGCGCCCGCGCCTTTCCCTCCGCCCACAGGCCGCCGACGATCTCGTCGGCCTCGATCCCGAGATGCGCCAGGTGGAGCCTGGCGTTCGGCTCGTACTTCGCCGTGACGACGATCGTCCGGCCGCCCCGCTCGCGGATCGCGGCGACGGACTCCCGGGCGCCGGGCAGCGCCGGGGTCGGGGTGATGGCGTGTGTGGGATAGATCTCCCGGTAGCGGTCGGCCGTGGCGGCCAGGACGTCCGCCGGGAACCAGTTCGCCAGTTCGTCCTCCAGCGGCGGACCGAGCCTGCTGACCACCAGATCGGCGTCGATCGGCCTCCCCGTCTCCGCGGAAAGCGCCTGGTAGGCGGCCTTGATGCCGGGCCGGGAGTCGATGAGCGTCATATCGAGGTCGAAGCCGACCGTCAGGGGGTGCGAAGCCATGGCTCCCATTGTGCCGAGGTCACGGATCTGCCCCTCGCCCTCCGGGCCCCATGACACCCCGCCTAGACTAAGCCAAGCCTTACCTGGCTGTGCCGGCCCTGCGTGGCGGCACAGAGCCAGGTCGTCCAGTTCGCCGATTGGGTCCGATGCCAGCCGCCGCACCTCGCCGTCACAGACGCGCTCTCGCGACGGCGACGGCCGTCCTGGCGCTGCTGGTGGCCGTCCTGCTCAGCCTTGCCGTGGGCGCGCGCACCATCGCGCCGTCCGCGGTGCTCGACGCCCTGCTGCACGGCGGGCACTCCGACGCCGCCGAAGTGATTCGCCAGTTGCGGGTGCCGCGCACCCTGATCGGGCTGATGGTCGGTGCGGCGCTGGCCCTCGCGGGCACGGTGCTCCAGGGCATCACCCGTAACCCCATCGCCGACCCCGGCATCCTCGGCATCAGCCAGGGCGCCTCGGTCGGCGTGGTGCTGGCCATCGCGTACGCGGGGATCCACACGCTGACCGGGTACGTCTGGTTCGCGTTCGCAGGGGCGGCCGTCGCGTCCGTCGCCGTGTACGCGATCGCGTCACGCGGGCGCGGCGGGGCGACGCCGGTGAAGCTCGCACTGGGCGGCGCCGCGATCAATGCGCTGCTGGTGTCCGTGACGATGGCGGTGCTGACGACGAAGGCGTCCGCACTCGACGAGTTCCGCTTCTGGCAGGTCGGTTCGATCGCCGGGCGGGAGGCCGAGGTGGCGCAGCAGATCTGGCCGTTCCTGCTCGTCGGCACGGTGCTCGTGCTGTCCGTGGCACGAGGCCTCGACGCGCTGGCGCTGGGCGAGGACGTGGCGAAGGGGCTGGGGCAGAAGGTCGCGACGGTACGGATCGTCGGCGGCGTCGGGGCCACCGTGCTGACCGGGGTCGGGGTGGCCGCGGCCGGGCCGATCGCGTTCATCGGGCTGGCCGTCCCGCACATCGCCCGCGCGATCGTCGGCAGCGACCACCGGTGGGTACTGCCGATGGCGGCGCTGATCGGCCCCGTGATGCTGCTGGTCTCGGACGTCATCGGCCGGATCGTCTTTCCTCCGAGCGAGGTCCCGGCGGGCGTGATGACGGCGCTGATCGGGGTGCCGTTCCTGGTCGCACTGGTACGTCGGAAGGCGGTCCCGGCATGAGCGGCACCCTCACCCGGACCCCGGTCCGGCCCGCCGGGTACAGCGTCGTACGGATCGGGGCGCGCGGGCGGTTCCTGCTGCACCGGCGTGCGGCCGTCGCCGCGACGGTCCTCGTCGTGCTGCTGGCGGTCGTCTGCGTCGCGTACCTCTGTGCCGGCGAGAGCTTCGTCGCACCCTCCGAGGTCGTGAAGGTGATCCTCGGGCAGCCGTCGCCGTACGAACTGGTCGTCGGGACGCTGCGGCTGCCGCGCATGGTCGTCGGCCTGCTCGTCGGCGCGGCCTTCGGGATCGCCGGGGCGCTGATCCAGACGGTGGCCCGCAATCCGCTGGCCAGCCCCGACATCATCGGCATCAGCCAGGGTGCGGGCGCGCTCACGGTCGGCGCGATGACGTTCGGCGTCACCTCGTACACCGTGCTGCCGTATCTGTCGGTCATCGGCGGAGTCGCGGCGGCGGCGCTCGTCTACGTCTTCGCATGGCGCGGCGGGCTGCACGCCACCCGGTTCGTCCTCATCGGCATCGGCTTCGCCATCGCGCTGCGGTCCGTCACCACACTGTTCCTGACCAAGGGCGACTATCTGGTCGCCCAGCAGGCGCAGATCTGGATGACGGGTTCGCTGAACGGCCGCGGGTGGAACGAGGTGGCGCCGATCGGCTGGACGCTGCTCGCGCTCGTACCGGCCGTCCTGTGGGCGGCTCGCGCACAGCGCACCGTGTCGATGGACGACGACACCGCGACCGCGCTGGGGGTACGGCTGGGCCGGGTACGCCTGGGGCTCGTCGCGCTCGGTGTGATCCTGGCGTCCGTGGCGACGGGGACGGCCGGGCCGGTCGACTTCGTGGCGCTGCTCGCCCCGCAGATCGCCCGCCGCATGACACGTACCGCACAGATCCCGCTGCTGTGCTCGGCGCTGCTCGGCGCGGTGATCGTCGTCTTCGCCGATCTGCTGGCGCGCAAACTCTTCTCGCCCACCGAGCTGCCGGTGGGTGTGCTGACGGCGGCGGTCGGCGCCCCGTATCTGATCTGGCTGATCATCCGCGGTCACGGTGGCCGCAATGGAGGCAAGGCATGAGCTCGACCCGTACGTCCGATGCCGTCGCCGAGGCGACGACCGGCCGGCTCACCGCGCGCCGGCTGACCCTCGCCTACGAGGACCGCACGGTCGTGCACGAGCTGGACCTCACCGTTCCCGACGGCCGGGTGACGGTCATCGTCGGCCCGAACGCATGCGGCAAGTCGACCACCCTGCGCGCACTGGGCCGGCTGCTCAAGCCGCGCGGCGGGGCCGTACTCCTCGACGGTACGGAGCTGTCCCGGATCCCCACCAAGAAGATCGCCCAGTCCATAGGACTGCTGCCGCAGACCCCGGTCGCGCCCGAGGCGATCACCGTCTCCGACCTCGTCGCCCGCGGCCGGCAGCCGCACCAGCACTGGTGGCAGCAGTGGTCCGAGGAGGACGAGCGGGCCGTCACCGATGCCATGGACCGTACGGACATCACGGCGCTCGGCGACCGGTCGGTGGACGAACTGTCCGGCGGTCAGCGGCAGCGGGTCTGGATCGCGATGGCGCTGGCCCAGGAGACGGATCTGCTGCTGCTCGACGAGCCGACGACGTACCTCGACATCTCGCACCAGGTGGAGGTCCTCGACCTGGTGCGCCAGCTCGCCGCACCGGCGGCGGACGGCAGCCGCGGCCGGACGGTCGTCACCGTGCTCCACGACCTGAACCAGGCCGCGCGGTACGCGGACCACCTGGTCGCGATGAAGGCGGGCCGGATCGTCGCCGAGGGCCACCCGGCGGACATCGTCACCGCGGAGCTCGTACGCGAGGTGTTCGGCCTGGAGGCAGTGATCGTCCCGGACCCGGTGACGGGTTCGCCCCTGGTCGTGCCGGGCGCCCCCTGGACCCCGCCCTCCTGAGCCCCACCCCACCGGGCCGCGAGCGCGAGTGATGCCTGGGCGGGGCCGTGCAGGGACTGGCGCACGTGCCGGGTTCGTCCGCGTCGCCGGCTTCCGCGCCAGTTCTGAGGAGACACCCCGGAGGGGCACCGCCCACCACTCCCCGGGCAGGCGCGCCGGCGCCCACCCCTGTGCCAGGAACCCGCTCAAGCCCGTCCGGCGCTCGAGGACGGAACCGCCCACCCCTCAGACCCGGCAGCCGGACGCCACGGCGCAACCCCCCGTCTACCCCACCCGCCTCCGCGCCCGCCACACCAGGAACAGCGCTGACGTCACCGCCGCCGCCCGCACCACCACCGGCCACACCCCACTCAGCGCCTCGCCCATCCCGTCCTCCGGGATCGGCTCACCCCAGCGCCCGTCCATCCGCCCCCACAGCCAGACCAGGCCGGCCGCCGCGACCGCCCCCGGCAGCCCCATCGCGGCCAGCTTGGCCTCCCTGCGCGAGAGCGTGCGTGAGCCGTACGCGAGCAGCCATCCGCCCGCCAGGGCCACCCAGTACCCGGTCACCGCACCGGTGACCAGCAGCGCCGCGGCGAGCAGCAACAACGGGTGGGAGAACCGGAACCCCTTGTTCTCGTCGCGGGGTGTACGCCGACGCAGCCGCGGCCGCCACCGACCGCGCGGCGCGTCGTCCGCCTCACTGGAATCACCACCGTCGGAGCCGGCCCCGGCACCGTCACCCTCCACGCCCTCGTCGGCATCCGCACCGACCCCCTCCGCAGCCCCCTCCACCGGCGGCCGCGGTGGCCTCAACAGCTCGGGGATCTCCACCCCGCCCACGAACCCCGGCACCTCCACGCCGTCCCCGAACGGCCCGGACTCGATGCGCCACCAGTCGGGTTCGCTCCCGGACGCGCCCAGTTCGTCCGTCCCCGCCATGTGCGGCGGCGACGGCACCCGTTGGGCCGGCACATCGCCGCCCGAAATCCCCGAGGCCCCCGAGATCTCCGAGGCCCGAGAGGCCCCCGTCGCCCCCTCCGACGCGCCCTTGCGCGAACTCTCTTTCCGGAGCGTCCCTCTGCGCGGCCGGGGGATCCCCCGCGGCTCCGGATCATCCGCATCCGGAGCCCCCGGCGCCCCCGGCAACGTCACCGTTCCGTCGGCCGACCGGGCCGCCGCGGCGACCAGTTCGTCCGGTGTGCCGAGCCGCCCGATGATGCGGCGCACCGCCGCCGGCGTGTCCGTGGCCTGGCTTCCGCGCTGCCGGTCGATCTCCGTGCGCAGTGCCGCCACGAGCCGCATCCGGGTGCCCGAGGACAGCTGTTGCTGCTGGGCCAGATCCCCGACCCGGCTCAGATAGTCGTAGACGAGCTGGTCGCTCTCGATCCCCACGCGATGGTTCCCCTCTGACCGGCCTGCACCGACGGTAGCGCCCTCGGGCCTGTCCGGAGCGACTACCGTGGGACGGATGGGGATGACCACACCACCGCGGACGCTCGCCGAAGCTCTGCGCGCCCGGGACGACGAGTCGTTGGCCGGGCTGCTCCGCGCCCGCCCCGATCTTCTGTCTCCGGTACCGAACGACATCACCCAGCTGGCGACGCGAGCCGGCACCCGGGCCTCTGTCGTACGCGCGCTGGAGCACCTCGACCGGTTCGCCCTGCAGACCGCGGAGGCGCTTGCCGTCGCGCCCGATCCGGCCCCGTACGACACTCTGCTCGCCCTGCTCACCGGCGACGGCCAGGACGACGGCACGGCCCGCGACGATGCGGGTACGGCGATCCGGAGCGCGGCACCCGGCGCCCTCGCGACCCTGCGCGAACAGGCCCTCGTCTGGGGCGAGAACGACCGGCTGCGGCTGGTGCGTACCGCGCGCGAACTCCTTGCCCCGTCCCCTCAGCACCCCTCCCCCACCGGGCTGGGGCCGACCGTCGCCGAGGCCACGGCCGGCATGTCGCCGGGCCGGCTCCAGGAGATCCTGGTGGCGGCCGGACTGCCCGCCACCCATGACCCGGTCTCCGCCGTGGCCTCCCTGTCCGCGCTCTTCACCGACCGCGGCAGGATGGGCGAGCTGCTCGACACCGCGCCGGTCGAGGCCCTGTCGGTGCTGGACCGGCTGGTGTGGGGCCCGCCGTACGGGGAGGTGACCCCGAACCCGACGCCGCCCGTGAAGTGGCTGCGCGACCGCGGGCTGCTGCTGCCCGTGTCGACGCGCACGGTCGTCCTGCCGCGCGAGGCGGCCCTGCATCTGCGGGCCGGGCGCGCCCACCGCGTACCGGAGCCGCTGCCGCCCGCCGTCGTGGCGGCCGCGACGCGTGATCCCCGGGCTGTGGACAGTGCGGCGGCGGGCCAGGCGTTCCTGGCGGTGTCCACCGTCGAGGAACTCCTGACGAGCTGGAACGGCGGCGGCCCACCGATACTGCGCGCCGGCGGCCTCAGCGTCCGCGAGCTGAAGCGGATCGCGACCGTTCTCGACGTGTCCGAGCCGATCGCCGCGTTCTGGCTCGAACTCGCCTACGCGGCCGGACTGCTGGCCTCCGACGGCGAGGCCGACGAACGGTATGCGCCGACCCCCGCCTACGACGACTGGACCGAACTCCCCGTCCAGGACCGCTGGGTGCACCTCGCCACCACCTGGCTCACCGCCACCCGCACCGCCGGCCTGGTCGGCGGCCAGGACGCCAAGGGCCGGGCCCTGTCCGCGCTCGGCCCCGAACTCGACCGCTCGGCCGCCCCCGAGGTACGCCACCGCATCCTGGCCCTGCTCGCCTCGCTGGACCCCGGCACCGCCCCGGACCCGGAGTCGCTGCTCGCCCGGCTCCGCTGGGAGCGGCCGCTGCGCGGCGCCTCCACGTCCGCCGGGAACACCACCGACCTGCGGTCCCGGATCGCCCTGTGGACGCTGAACGAGTCCGAACTCCTCGGCATCACCGGCCGTGGCGCGCTCTCCTCCCAGTCCCGCGCCCTGATCGACTCCGGACCGGCGAAGGCCGCCGCGCTGCTCGCCCCGCTCATCCCGGAGCCCCTCGACCACGTCCTGCTCCAGGCCGACCTGACGGCCGTCGCGCCCGGCCCGCTGGAACGCCCCCTCGCCGACACGCTGTCCGTCCTCGCCGACATCGAGTCGAAGGGTGGTGCGACGGTCTACCGGTTCACGCCGGGCTCCGTACGCCGTGCGCTGGACGCCGGACAGTCCGCGGCCGATCTGCACGCGTTCCTCGCCGCACACAGCTGTACGCCGGTCCCGCAGCCCCTCAGCTACCTCATCGACGACGTCGCCCGCCGTCACGGCCATCTGCGGATCGGCGCCGCTTCCGCTTACGTACGCTGCGACGACGAGGCCGTGCTCAACGAGATCCTCGCCGACCGGCGCTCGGCCACCCTGCGCCTGCGCCGCCTCGCACCGACGGCACTGGCCGCCCAGATCGACCCGGCGTCCCTGCTCGAAGGGCTGCGCGAGATGGGCTACGCCCCGGCCGCCGAGTCCGCCGAGGGCGACGTCCTGATCACCCGCGCGGGCATCCGCCGCACCCCGCCCCGTACCCCGCCCGCCCCTGTCCCCGAAGGCCCGCCGGTGCCCGACGGAACGCTGCTGGGCGCGGCGGTACGGGCGATCCGCGCCGGGGACACAGCCGCGACGGTCGTCCACAAGGAGACGGACGGGACCGCCGCCGCCACGGCCGGCTCACTGCCCCGCACGACGTCCGCGGAGACCCTCGCCACGGTCCAGGCGGCGGCGATGACGGGCTCCGCGGTGTGGATCGGGTACGTCAACGCGGAGGGCGCGGCCAGCCAGCGGGTCATCGCCCCGGTCCGGGTGGAGGGCGGCTTCGTGACGGCGTACGACCACACGGCGGACGAGGTCCGCACCTACCCGCTGCACCGGATCACCGGCGTCGCCGAACTGGCCGACGACGCCACCACCTGACCTCCCGGCCCAGCGGGACGGGCCACCGCCGGCGCGGCCGCTCCGGTGCCGTACCCCCGGCAGCGGCACGGGTCACCCGCGGGCCGGGACACGTCCCGTACCCGCACGGCGAGCGAGTGGCCGGACAACCCGCTCGCCGACACCTACGCGCCACCTACCTCACATGGGGCACACTGGACGTTTGGCCGCACGGGCGGCCGTACCCCGTAGAAAGGGCCGAGACGCGTGACCGGACCCCTCATCGTCCAAAGCGACAAGACCCTGCTCCTGGAAGTCGACCACGACCAGGCCGATGCCTGCCGTCGCGCGATCGCGCCCTTCGCGGAACTGGAGCGGGCGCCGGAGCACATCCACACCTACCGGCTGACCCCCCTCGGGCTGTGGAACGCACGCGCCGCCGGGCACGACGCCGAGCAGGTCGTCGACGCGCTCGTGCAGTACTCGCGCTATCCGGTACCGCACGCGCTGCTCGTCGACATCGCCGAGACGATGGCCCGGTACGGCCGCCTCACGCTCTCCAAGCATCCGGTCCACGGTCTGGTGCTGACCTCCACGGACCGGCCCGTTCTGGAGGAGATCCTCCGGTCGAAGAAGGTCCAGCCGCTGGTCGGGGCCCGGATCGACCCGGACACCGTGGCGGTGCACCCGTCCGAGCGCGGGCAGATCAAGCAGACGCTGCTGAAGCTGGGCTGGCCGGCCGAGGACCTCGCCGGGTACGTCGACGGCGAGGCGCACCCGATCGAGCTGGCCGAGGACGGCTGGGCACTGCGGCCGTACCAGAGGCAGGCCGTCGAGGGGTTCTGGCACGGTGGCTCCGGTGTCGTCGTACTGCCCTGTGGTGCGGGCAAGACACTGGTCGGGGCCGGTGCGATGGCGGAGGCCAAGGCGACCACGCTGATCCTGGTGACGAACACCGTCTCGGCCCGGCAGTGGAAGCACGAGCTGGTGAAGCGGACGTCGCTGACCGAGGACGAGATCGGCGAGTACAGCGGTACGCGCAAGGAGATCCGGCCGGTCACCATCGCCACGTACCAGGTGCTGACGACCCGCCGTAAGGGCGTCTATCCGCATCTGGAGCTGTTCGACTCCCGCGACTGGGGCCTGGTGATCTACGACGAGGTGCATCTGCTGCCCGCACCCGTCTTCAAGTTCACCGCCGACCTGCAGGCCCGGCGGCGGCTCGGCCTCACCGCGACGCTCGTCCGGGAGGACGGCCGCGAGTCGGACGTCTTCTCGCTGATCGGCCCCAAGCGGTTCGACGCGCCGTGGAAGGAGATCGAGGCGCAGGGGTACATCGCGCCTGCCGACTGTGTCGAGGTCCGGGTCAATCTGACGGACTCGGAGCGGCTGGCCTACGCGACCGCCGAGGCCGAGGAGAAGTACCGGTTCTGCGCGACGACCGCGACGAAGCGGAAGGTGACGGAGGCGCTGGTGCGCAAGCACCGGGGCGAGCAGACCCTCGTCATCGGGCAGTACATCGACCAGCTCGACGAGCTGGGCGAGCATCTGGACGCCCCGGTGATCAAGGGCGAGACGAGCAACGCACAGCGCGAGAAGCTCTTCGACGCGTTCCGCCAGGGCGAGCTCAGCGTCCTCGTCGTGTCGAAGGTCGCGAACTTCTCGATCGACCTGCCGGAGGCGACCGTCGCCATCCAGGTGTCGGGCACGTTCGGCTCACGGCAGGAGGAGGCACAGCGGCTCGGCCGGGTGCTGCGGCCGAAGGCGGACGGGCACGAGGCCCGGTTCTACTCGGTGGTCGCCCGCGACACGATCGATCAGGACTTCGCGGCACACCGCCAGCGGTTCCTGGCCGAGCAGGGGTACGCGTACCGGATCGTGGACGCGGACGAGCTGCTGACGGACAACTGAGCAGCTGAATCGAGCGCTCCACGCGCGGGGGCGGTGCTCGTCGCCTCCGCGCCGGATGCTCGTACCGGAGCGGTCGCGCGAGCTCGGTGGCCCCGCCGTACTCAGTGTTCGCGGCGTACGGAGTGGTCGTGCTGTTCTCGATGGTCGCGGCGGAGGACGCCCGCCTCCTCCGCGTACTCGCCGAGGACGGCCACGTCGAACGCGGCGCGTGCGAAAACCTTCACGGCGCGCACGGCGTCGCCGATGTGGTGGGTGGGCGGGTGACCGGTGGCGGCCGTCGCGCCGTGCGCGGGGCCGGTCCCGTGTGGGTTCAGGCTGGCGGTGCTCATGTAATCCATGGTCCTGCGCCCGTGCCGTAAAGGCATCGGCCCGCGGGCGGAATCCCCGTGGTCTTCGCATAGGCCTCCGGTCGCATGCCGTCCCCTACGGGATGGGGCGGGGGCTGGACGGGGGAGGGACTGCGGGTGGGCCGGGCAGCTCAATTCGTTCGACCCCGCCGGTCGCGGTCGATACAATCGCCGGTCTGCCCGCCTCCCGCACCGTGGTACCGGCTCGTCGCCGGCAGCCGGGGGAGCGCCGCCGACCGGACGGAAACCGGCCGACAGTCGTACGTGCACCTGCGTGCGTACCCCGTGATCGATCCTCGAGCGGACCGCGTCGCCCCCTGCCCGTAACCGGGAGCGAGCTGCGGGCCGCCGTCCTGCGTTGAAAAGCCGGAGGCAACACCGTGCCCGCGCACGAACACGAAAGCGACACCACCACCACCGATCCGCTGGCTCGCGAGCGCGGCCATCTCGCGGCGTCCCGGGCCGCGTTGCGCGCCATGCGTGAGGACGCCCAGGCGCTCGACATCCGCGATGTCACCGCGAACTGGGTCAACGCCGCCGTCCTGCAGGCCCAGATCGACGAACGCATCAAGTCGCTCGCCGACCTCTCCCACACCCCGCTCTTCTTCGGCCGCCTCGACTATCTGCACCCGGTCGGTGCCGAACAGGCCGAGGGCGCGGAGGGCGAGCAGTTCTACATCGGGCGGCGCCATGTCCATGACGCCGACGGCGATCCGATGGTCATCGACTGGCGTGCGCCCGTCTCGCAGCCGTTCTACCGGGCCTCGAAGAAGGACCCGCAGGACGTCGGACAGCGCCGCCGCTTCGGGTACACCGGCGGCGAGCTGACCGCGTACGAGGACGAGCACCTCAGCGACCCGACCGAGGCCGCACAGACCAGCAAACTGCTCCAGGCGGAGATCGAGCGGCCGCGCGTCGGTCCGATGCGCGACATCGTGGCGACGATCCAGCCCGAGCAGGACGAGATCGTCCGCAGCGGGCTCGGCGGGACGGTCTGCGTGCAGGGAGGGCCCGGAACCGGCAAGACCGCTGTCGGCCTGCACCGGGTCGCGTATCTGCTGTACGCGCACCGCGAGCGGCTCGCCCGCACCGGCACGCTGGTCATCGGGCCGAACCGGTCGTTCCTCCACTACATCGAACAGGTGCTCCCGGCCCTCGGTGAGCTGGAGGTGAAGCAGGCGACCGTCGACGATCTGGTGGCGGCGCATGTCGAGGTGCGGGGTACGGACGCGGCGGAGGCGGCCGTCGTCAAGGGTGACGCCCGGATGGCGGAGGTGCTGCGGCGGGCGATCCGTTCCCATGTGACGCTGCCGACGGAGCCGGTGATGGTGGTGCGCGGTTCGCGCCGCTGGCGGGTGCCCGCGTACGAACTGGATGAGATGGTCACCGAGTTGCTGGCCCGCGACATGCGATACGGAGCGGCGCACGAGGCGCTTCCGCAGCGCATCGCGCACGCCGTCCTGGTACGGATGGAGGAGGCCGGCGAGGCCCCCGACGACCGGGTGCAGAACGCGGTGGCCCGCACTCCCGCGGTCAAGGCGGCCGTGAAGGCGATCTGGCCCGCCGTCGACCCGGCGAAGCTGGTGCTGCGGCTGCTCTCCGACCCGGAGTTCCTGGCCGCGCACGCGGACGGGCTGCTCACCGAGGACGAGCAGAAGACGATCCTGTGGACGAAGCCGGCCCGGAGTGTGAAGTCGGCGAAGTGGTCGGCGGCGGACGCGGTGCTGATCGACGAGGCGAGCGATCTGGTGGCGCGTACCCACTCGCTCGGCCATGTCGTCCTCGACGAGGCGCAGGACCTCTCCCCCATGCAGTACCGGGCGGTGGGCCGCCGCTGCACGACAGGTTCGGCGACCGTGCTCGGTGACCTGGCACAGGGGACGACGCCGTGGTCGACGGAGAGCTGGGCGCAGGCGCTGCACCACCTGGGCAAGGCGGACGCGGTGGTGGAGGAGCTGACGGCGGGCTTCCGTGTGCCGAGGGAGGTCATCGCGTACGCGTCACGGCTGCTGCCGGTGATCTCGCCGGGTCTCGCGGAGGTGGAGTCGGTGCGTGAGTCGCCGGGCTCACTGGCGGTACGGGAAGTGGCCGGCCCGGCCGCTCTGGACGCGGCGGTGCTCGCGGCGTGCGAGGAGTCGCTGGCGCAGGAGGGGTCGATCGGCCTGATCGCGGCGGACGCCCGGATCCCGGCGCTGGCGGAGGCGCTGACGGCGGCGGGGCACGCGTACCTGTCCCCCGGCGAGGAGACGACGGCCGAGTCCCGGCTGACGCTGGTCCCGGCGTCGCTGGCGAAGGGGCTGGAGTACGACTATGTGGTGCTGGACGAACCGGCGGCGGTGGTCGACGGCGAACCGGACGAACGCACGGGCCTGCGCCGGTTGTATGTGGCGCTGACCCGTGCGGTGTCAGGGTTGACGGTGGTGCACGCGGCGGGGTTGCCGGAGGCGCTCGGGGGTACCGGGGCCGCCCGGTAGCCGCCGGGCCTCAATCGCCGGACGGGCTCGGCTCTCCGGCCCGTCGAGCGGATCCCCCCATGCCCTCGAGACCCCTCGAGACCCCTCGAGACCCCTCGAGACCATGGGGGTGGTTGAGGACGGAACCGGTCACCCCGGTGAGCCGCCCTGCCCGTCGAGCCGCGCCCGCCACTCCCGTACCGCTGCCTCGTCCACCGGCGCGTCCCATCCCTTGGGTCGCGCCGCACCCCCGATGTGCACCGCGTCGATGCCCGCGGCCAGCAGCTCCGGCAGGTGTTCGAGCCGCAGCCCGCCCCCCACCAGGATCTGCGGCTCGTAGCCGGGCTCGCCGTTCCGTGCCGCCTCGACGAGCAGCACCGGGATGCCGTCGTCGACGCCGAGCGCCGATCCGGCCGTGAGGTACGTGTCGAGGCCGGGCAGGTCCGCCAGCTGCTTGCGCAGGGCGTCCCGGTCGGTGGCGCGGTCGATCGCGCGGTGGAACGTCCAACTGCAGCCGTCCAGCTCCGCGACGAGCCGCTCGACGGCGACGAGGTCCGCGTGGCCCTGCGCATCCAGGAAGCCGAGGACGAATTCCTCGGCGCCCTCGGCCCGCAGCTCGCGCGCCTTCCGTACGAGTACGTCGATGTCACCGGCCGCGAAGCCGTCCGCCACTCTGAGCATCACCCGCAGCGGAATGTCGACTGCGGCACGGATCTTCGCGAAGGTCGCGCAGGACGGGGTCAGTCCGTCCGCCGCCATGTCGGTGACCAGCTCGAGCCGGTCTGCACCACCCGCCTGGGCAGCGACCGCGTCCTCCGCGTCGAGAGCGATCACCTCCAGGACTGCACGGTTGCTCATGGGACCCCATTCCTCCAGTAAACAGCTATAGGTCTAGTCCAATGGCCAGCCTACGGGTCAGTCGGCTGAAGGTGCAGCTTCCCTGCGGACGTGAAGATACGCGAGGTCAGAGGGGTGCCCGACGGCTGGATGCACCCGGGTCCGCGGCCCGGCACCGGATCCACCCTTGCGCTTCATAGGGGTGGGGGGTATACATACATCAGTATCGGATACCCCCTAGGGGTATACACGCCAGGGAGGACACCGTGTCCGCGCACACCGCCGCAACCGGCACCGGCACCGGCACCACCGCAGAGGTCGAGCTCTCCATCGGCGGCATGACCTGCGCATCCTGCGCGGCCCGCATCGAGAAGAAGCTCAACCGGATGGACGGCGTCACCGCCACCGTCAACTACGCCACCGAGAAGGCCAAGGTCAGCTACCGGGGCGAGGACCTGTCCGTACAGGACCTGATCGCCACCGTCGAGAAGACCGGCTACACGGCGCAGGAGCCCGCGCCTCCGGTACGCACCGAGGAGCCCACGTCCGCCGCCGAGGACGGGGCCGACGCGCTCCGCCCGCTGCGGCAGCGGTTGCTCACCGCCGTCGTGCTCGCCGTCCCGGTGATCGCGATGTCGATGATCCCGGCGCTGCAGTTCATGTACTGGCAGTGGCTCTCACTGACCCTGACCGCCCCCGTCGTCACCTACGCCGCCTGGCCGTTCCACCGCGCCGCCTGGACCAATGCCCGGCACGGCGCGGCGACCATGGACACACTGATCTCCGTCGGCACATCGGCCGCGTTCCTGTGGTCCGTGTGGGCGCTGTTCTTCGGCATGGCCGGAATGCCCGGCATGACGCACCCCTTCGAGCTGACCATCGGCCGCAGCGACGGCGCGGGGAACATCTATCTGGAGGCCGCGGCCGGAGTCACCGCGTTCATCCTGGCCGGCCGCTGGTTCGAGGCCCGCTCCAAGCGGAAGGCCGGCGCGGCGCTCAAGGCGCTCCTGGAGCTGGGTGCCAAGGAGGTCACCGTGCTGAGGGACGGCCGCGAGGTGACCGTGCCGACGGCTGAGCTGCAGGTCGGGAACCGGTTCCTGGTCCGTCCCGGTGAGAAGATCGCCACCGACGGCACCGTCGTCGAGGGCGCCTCGGCGGTGGACGCGTCGATGCTCACCGGCGAGTCGGTGCCGGTCGAGGTGGGGGTCGGGGACGCCGTCACCGGTGCCACGCTCAACGCGGGCGGCCGTCTCGTCGTGCGCGCCACCCGGGTCGGCGCCGACACCCAGCTGGCACGGATGGCCAGGCTCGTGGAGGACGCGCAGAACGGCAAGGCGGCGGCCCAGCGCCTCGCCGACCGGATCTCGGCGGTCTTCGTCCCGGTCGTCCTGCTGATCGCGCTGGTCACCCTGGTCGTCTGGCTGCTTCTCACCGACGACGTCACAGCCGCGTTCACCGCCGCCGTCGCCGTACTGATCATCGCCTGCCCGTGCGCACTCGGCCTCGCCACACCCACCGCCCTCATGGTCGGCACGGGGCGCGGCGCGCAGCTCGGCATCCTGATCAAGGGGCCCGAGGTCCTGGAGACCACACGCCGCATCGACACGATCGTCCTCGACAAGACCGGCACCGTCACAACCGGCCGGATGACACTGCTGGACGTCCACGTGGCAGCGGACACCGCGGCGGACGAGGCGCAGGTGCTGCGGCTGGCCGGCGCCCTGGAACACGCCTCCGAACACCCCATCGCCCAGGCGGTCGCCACCGGCGCCCGCGAGCGGACCGGGACCGCCCTGCCCGCCGTCCAGGACTTCGCCGGTCTCGCGGGACTCGGCGTCCAGGGTGTCGTCGAGGGCCACGCCGTCCTCGTCGGCCGGGAGCAGCTGCTCGCCGAGTGGGAGATCCACCTGCCCGATGAGCTGGCCCGGAAGAAGGCGGCGGCGGAAGCGGCCGGCCGGACGGCCGTCGCGGTGGCCTGGGACGGCGAGGCGCGGGCGGTCCTGGAGGTCGCGGACGCGGTGAAGGAGACCAGCGCGGAGGCGATCGCACGGCTGCGGGCCCTCGGTCTGACACCGATCCTCCTCACCGGGGACAACCGGGCGGTGGCGGAGGCGGTCGCGGCGGAGGTCGGGATCGACCGGGACGACGTGTACGCGCAGGTCATGCCCGAGGACAAGGTCGATGTCGTCAAGCGGCTGCAGGCCCGGGGCCGTTCGGTCGCGATGGTCGGCGACGGCGTCAACGACGCGGCGGCACTGGCCCAGGCGGACCTGGGCCTGGCGATGGGCACGGGCACGGACGCGGCGATCGAGGCCGGCGACCTGACCCTGGTCCGCGGGGACCTGCGGGCGGCGGCGGACGCGATCCGGCTGTCGCGGAAGACACTCGGGACGATCCGTACGAACCTGTTCTGGGCGTTCGCTTACAACGTGGCGGCGCTGCCGCTGGCCGCGGCGGGGCTGCTGAACCCGATGATCGCGGGGGCGGCGATGGCGTTCTCGTCGGTGTTCGTGGTGGGCAACTCGTTGCGGCTGCGGGGGTTCCGCGCGGTGGCGTAGGACCGGCCCGACGGGGCCGGTGGTCAGCCCGCGCTCACGAACCGCACCCGGGTGCCCGGCACCGCCTGTGCCGCCCCCGCGAGTGCGCTCTCGTCCACGACCCCGACGACCGGATAGCCCCCGGTCGTCGGATGGTCGTTGAGGAACACCACCGGGCGTCCGTCCGGCGGCACCTGTATGGCGCCGAGCACCATCCCCTCACTGGGCAGTTCGCCCTCGTGGGCGCGCGTCAGGGCCGGGCCCTCCGTGCGCAGGCCGATCCGGTTGCTGTGCGGCGAGACCCGGTACGTGGCCGTGGTGAGCGTGCGCAGCGCCTGATCCGTGAACCAGGTGTGACGGGGGCCGAGGCGTACGGGGAGAACGAGCTCGGCCGGCGCGCCCGGCCAGGGCACGGCGTCGGGGGCCGCGGGCCGCGACGCCCCGTGTCCCAGCGGCAGTACGTCGCCGTCGCGCAGCGGGGCCGGGCCGAGCCCGGAGAGCAGGTCCGCGGACCTGCTGCCCAGCACCGGTTCCGGCAGCAGGCCGCCCCCGAATGCCAGATAGCTGCGCAGCCCCTGCACCGCAGGCCCCGCGTCGAGCACCGCGCCCGCCGGTACGTGCACGGGTGTCCCCCAGGCCACGGGCCGCCCGTCGACCGTGACCCGGCAGGGCGCACCGCCGACGACGGCGACCACGGGCCGGTCCGGGCGGACCGCGCAGCCGGTGGCGGTCGTCTCCAGCAGCGCCGCGTCCGCAGGGTTTCCGGCCAGCCGGTTGGCGAGGCGGCGGGAGGGGGCGTCCAGGGCGCCGGCGCGCGGCACCCCGAGGTGCGCCCAGCCGATACGGCCCGCGTCCTGAACGGTGGTCAGGGCTCCGGCCCTGACCACCTCGATGGCACCGGTCATGGCCGCACCTCCGCCGCGACGAAGCGCACCCGTGCCCCGGGGCTCAGCAGGGCGGCCGGTTCGCGGGCCGGGTTCCACAGTTCGCCCGGCTCGGGCATCCGCCCGATGATCTGCCAGCCGCCGGGCGACGGGCGTGGGTACACCCCGGTGTACGCCCCCGCGAGGGCCAGCGCACCGGCCGGAACCCTGGTGCGCGGAGTCGCGCGGCGTGGCAGGTGCAGGTGCTCGGGGAGGCCGGTGAGGTAGCCGAAGCCGGGGGCGAACCCGCAGAAGGCCACCCGGAATTCGGTCCCGGCGTGGATGCGGGGCACCTCGGCAACGGTGACGCCCCAGGCCGCCGCGACGTCGGCGAGGTCCGGGCCGTCGTAGACGACGGGGATCTCGACGGCTTCCCCGGTGTCGCGCCGCAGCGGCGGTATCTCCCAGGAGACGAGTTCCCGGGCGAGCCGCGCGCTGCCGTCCGGGGTGCGGTCCGCGATGCCGTCGAGCAGGACGGTCCTGGCACCGGGCACGATCTCGCGTACGGCGGGCAGTTCGCCGCGTGCGCGACGCCGCAGCAGCTCGGCGTGAAAGGCCTCGGCGTGTTCACCGGAGGACAGCTCGACGAGCAGCGCTCCGGACCCGGCGGGAAGAACGCGGATGCCGGCCGGGGCGCCCGCCTCGTGGGACGGCCAAGCACTCGTCCCGCGCGACGCGGACGTACGCGCGTCGCGGGACTGTCCCGTGAGGACGCTCCGCTCGGCCGTGACCCCGTGCGCGGCGCCGGCACCCGCGCTCATGCGAATGCCCGCACGGCCACGCCCGCTTCTTCGAGCGCCGCTCTGATCCTGCGTGCCAGCGCCGCCGCGCCCGGGGTGTCGCCGTGCACGCAGAGCGAGCGTGCCGCGACCGGTATCCGGCTGCCGTCCGCGCCAGTGACGCCCCGGTCCACCGCCATCCCGACACTGCGGCGTACGACTTCGTCCTCGTCGTGCAGCACCGCGCCGGGCTCGCTCCGCGGAACCAGCGTGCCCTGCGGGGTGTACGCGCGGTCGGCGAAGGCCTCCTCGACGGAAGTGAGACCCGCGGCCCTGGCGTGGGCGAGCAGGCGCGACCCGGGGAGCCCGAGGACCGCCAGGTCCCCGCCGGCCAGCCTGACGCCCTCGACCACGGCTGCGGCCTGGTCGTCGTCCCAGACGGCGCGGTTGTAGAGGGCGCCGTGCGGTTTGACGTACGCGACCGTGGAGCCGGCCGCTTCGGCGAAGACCCGCAGCGCGCCGATCTGGTAGGCGATCTCGGCGGTGAGTTCGGCGGGTGGCACATCCATGGAGCGACGCCCGAAGCCGGCCAGATCGCGGTAGGCGACCTGGGCACCGATCCGGACGCCCCTGGCGGCCGCGATGTCGCAGACCCGCCGCATCACGGAGGCGTCGCCCGCGTGGAACCCGCAGGCCACATTGGCGCTGGTGACGCAGTCGAGCAGCGCGTCGTCATCGGTGAGGGTCCAGTGCCCGAACCCTTCGCCGAGATCCGCGTTGAGATCCATCGGGTTCGTCGGGCTCGCCGGGTTCGTCGGGTTCGTCAGATCCATCACGGGCGCACGCTAGCGATTGTTCAACAATCTGACAAGACCCGGCTTGGGGAGCGAGACACCCGTACGGTTCACTGGGCACAGAGTGCGCACCGGACGACGCGCACGGCAACAGGCGGAGGACGGGGCATGGCGGGGAATGCGGGCGGCGGGACTTCTCCGGATCTCTCGGAACTGGCGGCGGACAGCGCCTCCCTGGCCCGGTCCGGCACCGCCGAACGGGTCGCCGCCATCCTGCGGGACCGGATCATGGAAGGCTACTTCCCGCCGGGCAGCCGGCTCTCCGAGGAGAGCATCAGCGGCGCCCTCGCCGTGTCCCGGAACACCTTGCGCGAGGCCTTCCGCCTGCTGTCGCACGAACGCCTCCTGGAACACCGGCTCAACAAGGGCGTCTTCGTCCGCGTCCTCGCCGTCGACGACCTGGTGGACATCTACCGGGTCCGGCTGCTCGTCGAGTGCGCCGCCCTGCGGACGCTGGGCGAGCCGCCGTACGACCTGACGGCCGTCGAGGCCGCCGTGTCGACGGGCGAGCAGGCGGCGCTCGCCAACGACTGGCCGGTCTGCTCGACCGCCAACATCCGCTTCCACCAGGCCCTGGCCGGCCTCGCGAACAGCCCCCGCACGGACGAGCTGATGCGCAACGTCCTCGCCGAACTGCGGCTGGCCTTCCATGTGATGGCCGACCCGCGCCGGTTCCACGAGCCCTACCTCACCCGGAACAGGGAGATCGCGGACAGACTCGCCGAGGGCGACGCGGCGGGCGCCGAGCGGATGCTGGCCTTCTATCTGGAGGACTCACGGCGCCAGCTGGCGGAGGCGTACGCGGAGCGCCTGACCGCACGATAGCCCCACCCGGGCACCCGCCGCGCGGCAACCTCACTCGGTACGGCCCGGCGCTTCACCCCGCGCCGGGCCATGTCACGCATGGAACGTTCCACAATCCGCACGATCCCCCCGAACCCCGCCCCTCGCACCACGCGCCGGACCCTCTCCGGGCGAAACCGCAGATCAGGGCCAAATCGCACCATCTTTCGCCCGCGTCGACCGAATTGGGCACCACCCGCTCCGGCCGCACCACGGCCCCACCTCACGCTTTGCTATCCATGTAGCCCACACCCTTGTGGGTTTGTTGAACAATCGCTTAATGTCTCGCGCACTACCCCGTCTGATCAGGACCGAGCAGGCATGCCTGCACGTCCATGCGCGGAAGAAGGCCGACGCGTGATCGTTCTCCTCGGCGTGCTCGTGGTGATCCTTGGATTCGCCACCCGCCGCAATCCCCTCCTTGTGGTGGGTGTCGCAGGCATCGTCACAGGGCTGCTCGGCAAGCTCTCCCCGCAGGAGGTGCTGGCCACATTCGGCAACAGCTTCGCCTCCGCGCGCTCCGTGACCGTCTTCGTCATCACGCTGCCCGTCATCGGGCTTCTCGAGCGGTACGGACTCCAGGAGCAGGCCCGTACTCTCATCGGCAAGCTGGGCAGGCTGACCACCGGCCGCTTCCTGGCGCTCTACCTGCTGATACGGCAGCTCACCGCCTCCGTCGGCCTCACCAGCATCGGCGGCCCCGCACAGAGTGTGCGGCCGCTGATCGCCCCGATGGCCGAGGCCGCCGCCGAGGCCAAGGCGGGTCGTCCGCTGCCGCAGAAGCTGCGCGAGAAGGTCCGTTCGCACGCGTCCGGCGCCGACACCATCGGGGTGTTCTTCGGTGAGGACTGCTTCATCGCCATCGGATCGATCCTGCTGATCACCGGCTTCGTGAACTCCACGTACGACCAGCACCTCGAACCGCTGCATCTGGCCCTGTGGGCGATCCCCTCCGCGATCTGCGCCTTCCTGATCCACGGGGCCCGCCTGCTCAACCTGGACCGGCAGCTGGAGCGCGAACTCGCCGTCGCCGCCGCCGAGAACGACCTGACGACGCACGCCGGGCTCCGGACGGAGGACGCCAAGTGATCAAGTCCGAGTACTTCTTCTGGCTGGTCGGCGCGGTGTTCCTCGTCATGGCCGCGCAGATGGTCATGGACCGCAGCAACCCCAAGCGCTTCGGTTCGGCCGGCTTCTGGGGTCTGCTGGGCGCCGCGTTCTTCTACTCCACCGGAGTCGTCGACAAGTCCCTCCCCGCCGAACCGCTGGGTGTCGCCGTCCTGATCCTGATCGTCCTGGGCGGCTGCGGTCTCACCGGCAAGGGCGCATCACACACTCCTTCCCGCGAGAAGCGCGCAGCCTCGGCCGCCCGCCTCGGCAACAAGCTGTTCCTTCCGGCTCTCACCATCCCCGTCGTCGCGATGGTCTGCGCGACGCTCGTGAAGAACTGGAAGATCGGTGGCGAACCGGTCCTGGAGCCGGGGTACGAGACCATCCTGGGTCTCGGCGTCGGCGCCATCGCCGCGCTGATCGTAGGCATGGTGCTGTTGCGCGAGCGGAGGATCTCCGTACCGCTGCACTCCGGTCGCAACATGCTGGAATCGATGGGCTGGGCGCTGATCCTGCCTCAGCTGCTCGCAGTCCTCGGCTCGATCTTCCAGTCCGCCGGTGTCGGTGAGCAGGTCGGAAGGATCAGTGAGGCGGTGCTGCCGGACGGTCAGAAGTTCGTGGCCGTGGCCGTCTACTGCTGCGGCATGGCGCTGTTCACCATCGTCATGGGCAATGCCTTCGCCGCGTTCCCGGTGATGACCGCCGCGATCGGCTGGCCCGTCCTCATCGAGCAGATGAACGGCAACGCGCCCGCGATCCTCGCGATCGGCATGCTCTGCGGCTTCTGCGGCACCCTCGTCACCCCGATGGCCGCCAACTTCAACCTGGTTCCCGCCGCTCTGCTCGAACTCAAGGACCAGTACGGCCCGATCAAGGCCCAACTCCCCACGGCGGCGGCCCTGCTGGTCTGCAACGTCGCGATCATGGCCCTCTTCGCCTTCTGACCCGGACCGCCCCTGACCCCAGCCGCCCCTGACCCCCCGGCCCGAGCCGCCCCTTGACCCGAGCCGCTCGCCCACCCCCTTGGAGTGACCCCGATGTCCCCCGCGCTCCCTGCCGCGTACGCCGTCCCCTTCACGGAACTGGCCCTCGCCAACGTCGTACGCGAGTACCCCAACGCCCCTGCCCACCTGTACGCCGGCCCCGAGGAACTGGTCGCGCCCCGCACCCTGCACCCCGCCTTCTACGGGGGGTACGACTGGCATTCCACCGTGCACATGCACTGGCTGCTCGTCCGCCTGCTGCGCCGCTTCTCCGCCACCGGCGACCTCCCGGCCACGGTCACCACCCGTGTCCACGAGGTACTGAACTCCCACCTCACCCCGGAGAACCTCGCCGTCGAGGCGGCGTACCTCCGCAAGCGCCCGCACTTCGAACGCCCCTACGGCTGGGCGTGGCTGGTGGCGCTGGCAGCGGAGTGCCGCGCGCTCGCCACCCCCGAGGGCGACCGCTGGGCCGACGCTCTCGCCCCCGCCGTGGAGACGGTCGGTGAACTCCTCACCGCTTGGCTGCCCAAGGCGACGTACCCGATCAGGCACGGAATCCACCCCAACAGCGCCTTCGGCCTGGGCATGGTTCTGGACGCGGGCGAGCGCGCCGGTCTGTCCCGCCCGGTGCTCGACGCGGTGGCGGAACGGCTGCGCACCTGGTTCGCCGAGGACCACGACGCCCCCGCCCACTGGGAGCCGTCCGGGCAGGACTTCCTCTCCCCCGCCCTGACCGAGGCGGACGCGATGCGCCGGGTGCTGCCCGTCGCGGAGTTCCGGACCTGGCTGGCCGGGTTCCTGCCCGGGCTGACGGACTCTCCGCTGCTCACCCCGCCCGTGGTCTCCGACCACTCGGACCCGCAGATCGGCCACCTCCTGGGCCTCACCATGAGCCGGGCAGCGGCCCTCCGTACGATCGCCGACGCGCTGGGCGAGGGCCCCGCCCACACCGCTCTGACCGCTTCGGCCGAGGCTCATCTCGCCGTCGGCCTGCCGTCGGTCTCCTCCGGTGACTTCAGCACGGACCACTGGCTGGCCACCTTCGCCGCACTGGCCCTGGACACCCCGCCCGGCCACTGACCGGTCCGGCACACCGCACAACGACCGGGGCGGCCCTCGACGGGCCGCCCCGGTCCCGGCGACGCGGCCCGGTCCTCCGGCGGCCGGCCGGCCCTTAGGGTCGTCCCATGACCGACAGCTCGCGCGAAAGCAGTGCCTCCGCGGCCGCCCACGAGGCGGGCAGCGTCCACGAGGCGGGAACTGCCGCCGACGTCCTCCGTGGCCGCTGGCACGCGGCCCTCGTCGCCGTCCGGGGCGGCGCCCCCACTCCCGATCCGCGCCCCTACGCCGACAACTTCCTTGCCCGTTGGGCCGAACCGCAGCGCCGCTACCACACCACGGCCCATCTGACGGCGGTCCTCGACCGCATCGACACACTGGCCGGCCACGCCGCCGACCCGGACGCCGTCCGCCTCGCCGCGTGGTTCCACGACGCGGTGTACCGCCCGGACCGCTCCGAGAACGAGGAGCGCAGCGCCGCTCTGGCCGAGCGCGCCCTGCCCGAGGCCGGTGTCCCGGACGACATCACCGCCGAAGTGGCGCGACTGGTCCGGCTCACCGTCACTCACGACCCGGCGGCCGGCGACACCAACGGCGAGGTGCTGTGCGACGCGGATCTGGCGATCCTGGCGGCCGCCCCCAAGGAGTACGCGGAGTACGCGGCGCAGGTACGGGAGGAGTACGGCTTCGTCCCCGACGACGCGTTCCGGGACGGCCGGGCAGCCGTACTGCGTCAGCTGCTGGGGCTGCCGAGGCTGTTCCGTACGCCGCACGGGATCGCGGAGTGGGAGCCGCGTGCCCGGCAGAACCTGCTCACGGAGCTCGAGCTGCTCACCCGTTGAGACAGTCGGCACGATCCGCCGATACGGGAATGTAACGGACTGCATCGTCGTTGGCACCTGTCATGCCCGACTCTGCCGTTCGTCATCGCACCCGTATGCCCTTGGCCGTATACATTTTGGGGCTCTCGGTTTTCGCCCTGGGTACGAGCGAGTTCATGCTCTCCGGGCTGCTGCCGCCGATCGCCGACGACATGAATGTGTCCATCCCCCGGGCCGGGCTCCTGATATCCGCCTTCGCCATCGGCATGGTGATCGGTGCACCCCTGCTCGCCGTGGCCACGCTCCGGCTGCCGCGCCGGACCACCCTGATCACACTGATCTCGGTCTTCGGCCTCGGGCAGGTCGCGGGTGCGCTTGCTCCGACGTACGAGGTGCTCTTCGCGTCCCGTGTGGTGAGCGCCTTCGCGTGCGCCGGGTTCTGGGCCGTCGGTGCGGCGGTCGCCATCGCGATGGTGCCGGTGAACGCGCGGGCCAGAGCGATGGCCGTGATGATCGGCGGGCTGTCGATCGCGAACGTCCTCGGCGTACCGCTGGGGGCGTTCCTCGGTGAGAACCTCGGCTGGCGGTCGGCGTTCTGGGCGGTCGGTGCGGCGTCGGCGGTGGCTCTGGCCGGTGTGGCGACGCTGATCCCACGCATCCCGCTCCCTGCGGAGAAGCCGCAGCTCAAGCGGGAGATGTCCATCTACCGTGACCGTCAGGTGTGGCTGTCGATCATGGTCACGGCGCTGGCGGCGGGCGGGGTCTTCTGCGCGTTCAGCTATCTCGCGCCGCTGCTGACGGATGTCGCCGGGCTGGACTCGGGCTGGGTGCCGACGGTGCTCGCGCTGTTCGGGGTCGGTGCGCTGATCGGCACGACGATCGGCGGCCGGGTCGCGGACGCGCACCTCTTCGGGGTGCTGATGAGCGGCATCGCGGCGTCGACGGTCTTCCTGGTCGCGCTGGCGCTGTTCGCCTCGAACCAGGTCGCCGCGGTCGGGCTCGCGTTCCTGCTGGGCCTGTCGGCGTTCTACACGGCCCCGGCACTGAACGCCCGGATGTTCAACATCGCGGGCGCGGCCCCGACCCTGGCGGGTGCGACGACGACTGCCGCGTTCAATCTGGGCAACACGGGCGGCCCCTGGCTGGGCGGCACGGTGATCGACGCGGACTTCGGGTTCGCGGCGACGGCCTGGGCGGGCGCGGCGATGACGGTGCTGGCGCTGGTGGGGGTGGTGTGCTCACTGCGGCTGCAGGGCGGGGGCAGGTCGCGCCGGGTGACCGGTTCGCCCGCGGCGGCGGCTTCGCCGGAGGCGTCCGTGGAAGCGCCTGCCCCGGCGGTGTGACCCCGGCGGCCGCGTCGGCCGCATCCGTTCAGCTGCCGGGAACCGGGCGTCCCTTGGGGCGTCGCAGCCCCGCGTCCGTCAGCCGGCGCACCAGTTCCTTGGAGCCGATCTCGCGGGCCCCGGCCCGCACCGCGTCCGCGTACCGGGTCTCCGGTACGTCGTAGTGGTCGCGCTCGAAGGCCTTCGGCGGGCAGCCGATCGAGGCGGCGAAGGCGTGCAGCTCCTCGAACGAGACATCGCTCACCAGGTGCGACCAGAGGCGTCCGTGACCCGGCCAGTCCGGCGGGTCGATATAGACCGTCACCGGCGCAGCACCCCGCTCAGCGCGCCGACGCGCGCCACCATCACGGTCGCCTTGGTGCATACCCAGCGCGGGTCCGGCCCCAGTTCGGGTTCGACGTCGAGGGCGTGCGGGTCGCCGGCGTCGCAGACCGGGCAGACCGGCCACCGGCCGTAACGCTCCAGCAGCGCGTCCTGGACGTCCTGGGCGACCAGGCCGACCAGGTACTCCACGCCGTCCGGCCACTGTTCGACCCACCAGCGCCGGTGCGTCACCGCGTCCTCGACGAGGGAGACGATTTCGGCCTCGGCGACGTCGCCGGCTGCGAGATCGGCCATCACCAGCGCGCGGGCGGTATGCAGCGCCTGCTCCAGGCGGTTCAACTCCATGGAGTCATTCTCACCCCGCATCCAACCGGCCTTCGCCGTAGGACGGCCTCCGTCACAGACAGATTCTCGGTACCGCCAGAGGTCGGGACCAAAGAGGGGTTGACGGGTCGCAGGGTTGAAAATATCTTTCAAATGTGACCAATGACCTGAAGGAAAGTTTCAGCGGTGATTCTCCGCCCGCACCGGCCGCCCTCGCGGCCAAGGTGCGGACGCTCGCGCCGTCCATGACCCGCTCCATGCAGCGGGTCGCCGAAGCCGTCGCCGGTGACCCCGCCGGCTGCGCCGCCCTGACGGTCACCGGTCTCGCCGAGCTCACCGGCACCAGCGAGGCGACCGTGGTCCGCACGGCCCGCCTCCTCGGCTACCCCGGCTACCGTGATCTGCGCCTCGCCCTGGCCGGGCTCGCCGCCCACCAGCAGTCCGGCCGCGCCCCCGCTGTCACGGCGGACATAGCGGTCGACGACCCGATCGCCGATGTGGTCGCCAAGCTCGCCTTCGACGAGCAGCAGACCCTCGCCGACACGGCCGCCGGGCTCGACACGGTACAGCTCGGCGCCGCCGTCGCCGCCGCGTCGACCGCCCGCCGGATCGACATCTACGGCGTGGGCGCCTCCTCCCTCGTCGCCCAGGACCTGGGGCAGAAGCTGCTCCGGATCGGCCTGATCGCGCACGCCCACATGGACCCGCACCTGGCTGTGACCAACGCCGTGCAGCTCCGCTCCGGCGATGTGGCGATCGCGATCACCCACTCCGGCTCCACGGTCGATGTGATCGAACCGCTCCGGGTGGCCTTCGACCAGGGGGCGACGACGATCGCGATCACCGGCCGCCCCGACGGCCCGGTGACGCAGTACGCGGACCACGTGCTGACGACCTCCACCGCCCGCGAGAGCGAACTGCGCCCTGCCGCGATGTCGAGCCGTACGAGCCAGCTGCTCGTCGTGGACTGCCTGTTCATAGGCGTCGCCCAGCGGACGTACGAGACGGCCGCCCCGGCGCTGGCCGCCTCCTACGAGGCGCTCGCCCACCGACACACCCCTCGCAGCACCCGCTGACCACAACGCCGTACCCGCTGAACCGCACGAGACACGAGATCGAGAAAGCAGAGCCGCTGTCCATGACCTCCACCACCGACGCCAACGCCGCGACGCCCGGCCGGGACTCCGAGTACGGGGAGCTGCGCGCCGAGCTCGCCACCCTCACCACCGAGGCGTTCCGGCCCGAGCTCGCCGAGATCGACCGGCTGGACACGCTGGAGATTGCCCGGATCATGAACGGCGAGGACCGGACCGTCCCGACCGCCGTCGCCGCCCGGCTGCCCGAGATCGCAGCGGCGATCGACGGCACGGCCGCCCGCATGGCCCGTGGCGGCCGGCTGATCTACGCGGGCGCGGGCACCCCGGGCCGGCTCGGCATCCTGGACGCCAGCGAGTGCCCGCCCACGTTCAACACCGACCCGTCCGAGGTCATCGGCCTGATCGCGGGCGGACCGTCCGCGATCATCACGGCCGTCGAGGGCGCCGAGGACAGCAAGGAGCTCGCCGCCGCCGACCTCGACGCCCTGGACCTCACCCCCGACGACACGGTGGTCGGCATCTCCGCCTCCGGCCGTACGCCGTACGCGATCGGGGCCGTCGAGCACGCCCGCGCCAAGGGCGCGCTGACCATCGGCCTGTCCTGCAACGCGGACTCGGCGCTCGGCGCCGCGGCCGAGCACCCCGTCGAGATCGTCGTCGGTCCCGAGCTGCTCACCGGCTCGACCCGGCTGAAGGCCGGTACGGCGCAGAAGCTCGTCCTCAACATGCTGTCCACGATCACGATGATCCGACTCGGCAAGACGTACGGAAACCTGATGGTCGACGTCCGCGCCTCCAACGAGAAGCTGCGCGCCCGCTCCCGCCGGATCGTCGCCCTCGCCACCGGCGCCTCCGACGAGGAGATCGAGGCCGCGCTCGCCGCCACCGACGGCGAGGTGAAGAACGCGATCCTCACCATCCTCGGCCAGGTCGACGGTCCCACCGCCGCCACACTCCTGTCCGCGTCCGACGGCCACCTCCGTGCCGCCCTCGCGGCTGCACCACGCACCACCACCTGACCCCATCCGGGGAACCGCTCCGACACCCCCCGCACAGCAAGGCACCACGCACCATGGCTACAGAAGACAAGAACCGCGCCACTGCCGCCGCGATCCTTCCGCTCGTCGGTGGCGCCGCGAACGTCAGCTCCGTCGTCCACTGCATGACCCGGCTCCGGCTGGGCCTGCACGACCGCTCGCTCGTCGACGACGAGGCCCTCAAGGCGCTCCCCGCCGTCATGGGTGTGGTCGAGGACGACACGTACCAGATCGTCCTCGGCCCGGGCACCGTCGCCCGGGTCACCCCGGAGTTCGAACAGCTGGTGCGGGAGGCCCGCGAAGCCGCCCCCGAACCGGCCACCGCGGCCGAGCCGGCCACTGCCACCGCCACTCCCACCGCGGCCGAACTCGCCGCCCAGGGCGCCGCGATCAAGGCGGCGCGGAAGGCGAAGAACGCCACCCCGTTCAAGCTCTTCCTCCGGAAGATCGCGAACATCTTCGTCCCGCTGATCCCGGCCCTCATCGGCTGCGGCATCATCGCGGGTCTCAACGGTCTGCTGAAGAACCTGGGCTGGCTGACGTCGGTGACGCCGGCGCTCGGCGCAATGGCGTCCGGCTTCATGGCGCTGATCGCCGTCTTCGTCGGCTACAACACGGCGAAGGAGTTCGGCGGCACGCCGATCCTCGGCGGTGCGGTCGCCGCGATCATCGTCTTCCCCGGCGTCGCGGACATCGAGGCCTTCGGCCAGAAGCTCTCCCCCGGTCAGGGCGGTGTGCTGGGCGCGCTCGGCGCGGCGGTCCTCGCGGTGTACGTGGAGAAGTGGTGCCGCCGCTGGGTCCCGGAGGCACTGGACGTCCTGGTCACCCCGACGCTGACGGTGCTGATCTCCGGCCTCGTGACGATCTTCGGCCTGATGTACGTGGCCGGTGAGGTCTCCACCGCGATCGGCGACTTCGCCAACTGGCTGCTGTCCAACGGCGGTGCGGGCGCGGGTCTGGTCCTCGGCGGCTTCTTCCTCCCCCTGGTCATGCTGGGCCTGCACCAGGCGCTGATCCCGATCCACACCACGCTGATCGAGCAGCAGGGCTACACGGTCCTCCTCCCGATCCTCGCCATGGCGGGTGCGGGCCAGGTCGGTGCGGCCCTCGCGGTCTACCTCCGTCTCCCCCGCAACGAGTCGATCCGCAGGACGATCAAGTCGGCTCTCCCCGCCGGTCTGCTCGGCGTGGGCGAGCCCCTGATCTACGGTGTCTCGCTCCCCCTCGGCCGCCCGTTCATCACGGCGTGCGTGGGCGGTGCGTTCGGCGGGGCGTTCGTCGGCTTCTTCAACCAGCTCGGCAGCGCGGTCGGCTCCACGGCGATCGGCCCGTCCGGCTGGGCCCTGTTCCCGCTCCTCGACGGCAACCACGGCCTGGGCACGACGATCGCGATCTACGCGGGCGGCCTGCTGGTCGGCTACCTGGCGGGCTTCGTCGCCACGTACTTCTTCGGCTTCAGCAAGGACCTGCTGGCGGAGTTCAACGTGTCGCAGGAGCCGGCGGTTTCGGCGGTCGCCGCAACCGGCGGCCCGGCTGCCCCGGTCACCGACCCGGCACCGGAGCCGGCCCGCGCCTGATCCCGTGACGCAACGGAGGGCGGCACCCGCACGGGTGCCGCCCTCCGTGTGTCTCACGGCAGCCGCCCCTCCCGGTTGACCTCCCTGACCCTGGCCCGCAGCGCATCCCCGGGCGAGGCCGGCTGCACGGACTCCGGTGGGCAGTCCCACTCGGCCCCTCCACCTGGCGGCCGCAGCTGCACGTACGGTCCGACGCACCCCATCACGCGCCCTACTCGCCCGTCCCGCGAGTCCACCGCGTACGTCCCGGGCTCCGGCGTACACGGTTCGAGTCCCTCACCCGTCATGACCGGCCTCCCCGTCACACTTCTTCTCCAGAACGGCGCTCAGCTGCAGCGCCGTGTCGATGTTGCAGCGCCCCAGATCCACCAGCGGCGCGGGCTCGTTCCCCGAGCACGACACCGGATCGATCCGCAACGACGGCAGCGTGAGCCCTACGCCCTTCAACCCCTGTCTCAGCGTCTCCACCGCGTCCTCCGCCTCCTGCACTCTTCCGGCGGCAACCCGTCGTCGCTCCGTACTGGTCATCCTGCACACCTTCCACGCTCGGTAATCGCAATGCCTACCCAGCGTGTCCGACGCCCGACTAGCCTGGAAGTGGCGCAGGTCCAACAACCGCAGGTGTGTCACAGGGAGTTGCCATGCCGGGCCCCAAGAAACTCGACCCGTCCTCCTCGCCCCGCGCCCTCCTCGGCGCCGAACTCCGCCACCGGAGGGACAGTGCCGGCCTCTCACAGGAAGAACTCGGGCTCCCGCTCTTCGTCAGCGGCTCGTTCATCGGCCAACTGGAGTCCGGTACGCGCCGGATGCAGTTGGACCAGGCCCAGAAGTTCGACGAGATCCTGACGACGGACGGGTTCTTCGTGCGGAACTGCGTCGCCCTGAAGAAGTCGAAGTACCCGGACCACTTCGCGGAGGCGGCGGAGGCGGAGGCCGTCGCGAGGACCATCAAGGAGTACGCGCCGCAGTTGATCCCCGGGCTGTTGCAGACGGAGGCGTACGCACGGGCGGTGTTCCGGGGAGGACTGCCGATGGCAGCGGAGAGCGCGGTCGACGACCTGACCAGAGTGAGGCTGGATCGCGCGCAGCTGCTTTCCGATCCAACAACGCCCTTGTTTTGGTCGGTGCTGGATGAGGCGGTCTTACGTCGGAAGGTCGGCGGACCGGCAGTGATGGCAGAGGCGCTCAACCACATCCTGAAGCTGGCACGCGAACACCGGATCATCGTGCAGGTACTGCCGTTCAACGCGGGCGCACACATGGCCATGGAAGGCCCGCTCAAGCTGATGTCCTTCGATGACGCGCCCCCGCTCGCCTACCTTCAGGGCCTGGGCACAGGGAAGTTGCACGACGATCCCGCCACCGTCAGGCACTACGAACTGACCTACGATCTGGTGGCGGCCAGCGCATTGTCACCGGAAGCGTCCCTGGCCCTGATCGAGTCGGTGGCGGAGGATTACGCCCATGAAGCTCAGCAGTTCTGACTACTACGACCTGGCCACGGCAACCTGGCACAAGTCCTCGTACAGCGGAGCAAGCGGTGGCGACTGCCTGGAAGTCGCCGACGGCCACCCCGGCGTCGTCCCCGTCCGCGACTCCAAGGTCCCCGACGGCCCGGCGCTCGTGTTCCGTACGGCGGCGTGGTCGTCCTTCGTCGCGGATCTCAAGCGCAACTGAGGCCCGGGGCTCAAGCCCCGTACTCCGAGCGCTCTTTTCGAGGAAGGGGTGGAGGGCTTCAACCCACCCACCCTCCCCAGCAGGCAAGTTCACTTTTCGTGACCGGCTTGCCACGCACGGTGCGGACGCTCTAGCGTTCCGAACAACGAACGACCCCTGCCGGTGCTGGAACACCGAACAGGGGCCTGACCAGCAAGATCGAAAAGAGCGATCCCATGGCTGACAGTCAGCTTAGTGCTGCCTCGTGCGCACCGCACGTACCCCCGCACAGCCCGCGCACACCGCCGCACCCGATGGCCAACCCGGGCTACGGCAAGCGGTCCGCGTCCGGCCAACGGCCCCGTACCGCACACGACTTCGCGCACCTTCCGCCGCGTGAGGCCGCCGTCACCGCCTATGTCGACCGGCTGCCGGACGGCGCCGACATCTCCGTGAAGACGCTGGCCAAGGTGTTGCCGTACGGGCAGTGCGCACTGCGGACCGCGCTGAACAACCTCCAGCGGGCCGGGCATCTGCGCCGAGGCAGCGAGCACGTCATCGGCTCGGGCAGCGCACGCTGGGTGACGCGTACGTTCTTCTCCCGCACGCCTCGCGACGACGGCTGGTGGGCTGCGTTCACCAGGGGCGACGTTCCGCCGGAAGAACGGCGGCCGACCCGTTCCCGGGCATTCGTCCTGCTGGCCGCGCTCGGCCGTACCGCACCCGCGCTGAGCCTGTCGTCGACGGACTGCACGGCGCTGGAGCCGTATGTCACAGCGTGGTTCGACCGGGGCGCCACCGAGGTACAGCTGCTGCACGCACTGACCGACGGGTTGCCGGTCCCGGTGCATCACGCGGCGGCACTGGTCCGCAGCCGCCTGACCACCAAAATGCCACCCGAACGGGCCGCTCCGCCCACCCCATCCGCCGCGCTGCGGGTCCTCGAGTGCGCGAAATGCGGCACACCGGGCCGGGCGGAGACGCTGCCCGGCGGCGAGTGCGGGCCATGCCGAGGTGAGCAGGCCTCCGTACCGCCGGGCAGCCGCGGGATCCCGGCCGACGGGGTCCGCGACCGGATGGCCGAGGTGCGGGCCGCAATGGTCCCCCGCCCCAACAGGCAGGGCGTAATCACGTGACGCTGAGGCCGCGACTCCGGACTCCGGGCCCGCAGGCGACGGTCTGCAGGTGGCTGCGCGCCGGGGCGGCCGTGTCACCGCAGCGGGCCCGACACCGCTCGGTGTCGGGCCCGCTGGACGGTCAACGCGTGGGCCGGGGTGCCTGGTCGGCACCCCGCCTCATGCGTCAGGCGTGGGAGCCGGCCTTGCGACGGCGTACGACAAACACCGCGCCCGCGCCGATCGCCAGGGCCGCGCCGCTCGCGAGGGCGAGCTGCGACGTCGCGGAGGACGAGCCCGTGGCGGCGAGGCTGCCGTTCACGGGGCTGGCCGACGCACCGCCCTGCGGCTCGACGTCCGAAGTGTTCGGCTCGGTCGTGCTCGGCTTGGCGTCGTCGACCTTGCCGGGCTTGCTGCCCGCGGCGGCGATCAGGAACTCGTAGCCCTCGAGGTCCGGGTTCCCGCCGCAGGTTCCGTTGTCGTTGAAGTAGTCACCGGCGACGAAGGTGACGCCGTTGCCCGCGGGGGCCGAGGCGTCGACGGTGAGGCGCATCTTGACGTCGGCGTGGGCGCCTGCCTTCAGCGGGCTGACGGCGTCCATGTAGTGCTCGTTGTCGACGGTCTTCCACGTCGAGGACGAGGCGGACGACCACTGCAGGTGCACCAGGTCGTCGATGTCCTTGAGCCCGCTCTTGTCGGTCGCGTGGACGTAGGCGAACGGAAGTACCTCGTCCATCGTCTTGTCGGTGCCGTTGGTCACCCGGAGATTGAAGGTGACCTTCGTACCGGCGACGACTGTGGACGGCAGACCCGTGACGACCGTGGTGAGCTTGGCCTCGGGGACGCAGTCCTCGCCGCCCTCGCCCGCCTCCTCCTTCGCCTTGGCCAGCGCCTCGTCGGCGGCGGTCTTGTCAGCGAGCGCCGCCTCGGTGGCCTTCTGCGCCTGGTCCAGCTTCCGGGTTGCGGCGACCCGCTCGTCGTCACGCGCGTCCAGGGCTTCCACGACCTTGGCATCGGCGGCGGTCTTGGCATCGGCAGCGGCTGCGGCGGCGGCTTCCGCCTCGGTGAGAGTCGTCGCCGCCGCGGTCTTCTCCTCCTCGGTGGCTGTCTCCGGGAGGGCGTCGACCGCCGCCTTGGCGTCGACGACCGCCTGGTCGGCGTCGGTCTTCGCGGTGGCGGCGTCGGCCGCCGCGGCCTCGGCGGCCTTGGCTGCCACGGCCAGGGGAGCGGTGTCGGACAGGACCGCTTCCAGAGCCGCGTAGGCGGCACTCTGGGCCTCTACGGCGTCGTCGTACGCCTCCTGCGCTGCGGCGGCGGCCTTTTCCAGCTCCGCGATGGACGGCTTCTCCTGCGTCTGCGCTGCCGGCTTGTCGTCGGCGAACGCGGGGGTGACCGACAGCAGGAGGACAGGCGTGGTCACTGCGGCGGCAACAGCTGTGGCAAGAATCCGGCGAATCTTCACAAGAGCCCTTCGGAGTCCGAGAAAGAGAAGAAGGGGTCGCAGCGGAATGGGACACGCAATGCGACTTGAGGCGATCGTATGCCCGAGGCAACGATCGACCGTCACGAGTTTTTCACCCGTTCCGATCAACACCACAACACCGGGAGAGACAGAAGAGACGAAAGGGTGTAGTTGCTTTCGCCGCCTGCACTTTCGCTGTGAGGAATGCCACATGGCCCTGGACGCGTCGTTCTACGCCTCTCCGGCCCGCCCCATCCGGCGAGCGCCTGCACCTTTGCGCAGGCAACCCCGCCGCCGCCACTGAGCTCACAACCTGGAGGGCCGGCAGGAGAGTTGGGGCGTTGGTGCGTCCATTTCATGGTGCGTCCATGAAAAGTTTCCTACCGGCCAGTAGACATGAGACTCGGCCTCATCGAGGGTTGGGCGCGTGCATGTCAACCTCGACACAGGAGGCACCCTCATGAGCCGAAGCCGTACCCGGTCCGCCCGTACGGCGGGCGTCGCCGCCGCGGCCGCCGTTCTCGCCCTCGTCGCGCCCGCCACGGCCGCCCAGGCCGCCCCCGTGTCGTCGCCCACCGCCGGGGCCACCACCGCGTCCTGGGCCCCCGGCGGCAATGCCGCCATCCTGGGCATCGACTACGCCACCTGGCAGCGCGATGTCGCCGCGGTCATCGACGTGGCCCGCCCCTACATCCAACAGCGCATCGCACAGACCCCCGCGGGCCAGAAACCGGCGATCGTCCTCGACATCGACAACTCGTCGCTGGAGACGGACTTCCACTACTTCTGGACGTTCCCGACCCCCGCGATCGCCAAGGTCCGCGATCTGGTCCGGTACGCCGACTCCCAAGGCGTCGCCATCTTCTTCGTCACCGCCCGCCCGGGCATCATCGCCTCGCTGACGCAGCACAACCTCACCGCGGTCGGCTACCCGGTGACCGGCCTCTATGTCCGCGACCTGCCCGACCTCTTCGACGAAGTCAGCACGTACAAGACCGCCAAGCGCGCCGAGATCGAGGCCCGGGGCTACACGATCATCGCCAACATCGGCAACAACGACAGCGACCTGGTCGGCGGCCACGCGGAGCGGACGTTCAAACTCCCGGACTACGACGGCAAGCTCTCCTGACCGCTGACCGGCCGTCACCGCCGCGGACATGGCATCGGCCCCCGGGACCAGTACAGGTCCCGGGGGCCGATGTGCGACCAAACTACTGATCCGTCAGGATCAGAAGTCCATGTCACCGCCCGGCATGCCGCCCGGAGCGGCCGCAGAGGCCTTCTCCGGCTTGTCGGCGATGACGGCCTCGGTGGTCAGGAACAGCGCGGCGATCGACGCGGCGTTCTGCAGAGCGGAGCGCGTGACCTTCGCCGGGTCGAGAATGCCCTCGGCGATCATGTCGACGTACTCGCCGGTCGCGGCGTTCAGACCGTGACCGATCGGCAGGTTGCGCACCTTCTCGACGACGACGCCACCCTCGAGACCACCGTTGACGGCGATCTGCTTGAGCGGGGCCTCCAGCGCCAGCTTGACGGCGTTGGCGCCGGTCGCCTCGTCACCCGAGAGCTCCAGCTTCTCGAAGACGGCGGAGGCCTGCAGCAGCGCCACGCCACCACCGGCGACGATGCCCTCCTCGACGGCCGCCTTCGCGTTGCGAACGGCGTCCTCGATGCGGTGCTTGCGCTCCTTGAGCTCGACCTCGGTGGCGGCACCGGCCTTGATGACGGCCACGCCGCCGGCCAGCTTCGCCAGGCGCTCCTGGAGCTTCTCGCGGTCGTAGTCCGAGTCGGAGTTCTCGATCTCGGCACGGATCTGGTTGACACGACCCTGAACCTGGTCGCTGTCACCGGCACCGTCGACGATCGTGGTCTCGTCCTTGGTGATGACGACCTTGCGGGCGCGGCCCAGCAGGTCCAGGCCGGCGTTCTCGAGCTTGAGACCGACCTCCTCGGAGATGACCGTGCCACCGGTGAGGATGGCGATGTCGCCGAGCATGGCCTTGCGGCGGTCACCGAAGCCCGGGGCCTTGACGGCAACGGACTTGAAGGTGCCACGGATCTTGTTGACGACCAGGGTCGACAGGGCCTCGCCCTCGACGTCCTCGGCGATGATCAGCAGTGCCTTGCCGGACTGCATGACCTTCTCCAGCAGCGGAAGGAGGTCCTTCACGTTGCTGACCTTGGAGTTGACGATCAGGATGTACGGGTCGTCCAGGGACGACTCCATGCGCTCCATGTCGGTGGCGAAGTACGCCGAGATGTAGCCCTTGTCGAAGCGCATACCCTCGGTGAGCTCCAGCTCCAGACCGAAGGTCTGGGACTCCTCGACGGTGATGACGCCTTCCTTGCCGACCTTGTCCATCGCCTCGGCGATGAGCTCGCCGATCTGGGTGTCGGCGGCGGAGATGGAGGCCGTCGAAGCGATCTGCTCCTTGGTCTCCACGTCCTTGGCCTGCTCCAGCAGAGCGGCGGAGACGGCCTCGACGGCCTTCTCGATGCCCCGCTTGAGGGCCATCGGGTTTGCACCCGCGGCTACGTTGCGAAGGCCCTCACGGACGAGCGCCTGGGCGAGAACGGTGGCGGTGGTCGTACCGTCGCCGGCGACGTCGTCCGTCTTCTTGGCGACTTCCTTGACCAGCTCTGCGCCGATCTTCTCGTACGGGTCCTCGAGCTCGATCTCCTTGGCGATGGAAACACCATCGTTGGTGATCGTGGGCGCGCCCCACTTCTTCTCGAGGACGACGTTGCGGCCCTTGGGGCCAAGGGTGACCTTGACGGCGTCGGCGAGCTGGTTCATCCCGCGCTCGAGACCGCGCCGTGCCTCCTCGTCGAACGCGATGATCTTGGCCATGTGAAGTGGTCCTCCCGGACAGGGGTGGATTTCTCCGGACCGAGTGGCGCCCGCGACGGACGGCCTGCCTGCCCGGTGGTTCCTTGCCCCACCAAGCCTGCGGGCCTCACCGGCCCGGTCCAAGTTCTGTCACTCTCACCTGGAGAGTGCTAACGCAATGATTAGCACTCGACCCCCACGAGTGCAAGCGCCCCCGGCGGTTGTGGACAACGTGCGGACCGGGCGACGGCGCGCGGGATGCCGCGGGCATGCCACGCGGGGCGACGGTCGGCATCACGCGTGAAGGGCCCGTCCCCCTGGGGGTACGGACCCTTCATGCGTGAGTGGTGTCGTTGGCCGACCGCGCCGAGCTCAGCCGACGGCGAGCTTGACCATGTCCGCCTGCGGCCCCTTCTGGCCCTGCGAGATCTCGAATTCAACTCGCTGACCCTCTTCGAGGGTGCGGTACCCGTCCATCTGGATCGCGCTGTAGTGGACGAAAACATCCGCACCACCGTCGACCGCGATGAAGCCGTACCCCTTCTCCGCGTTGAACCACTTGACGGTGCCCTGAGCCATGCCTAACTCCCCTATTACTGGCCCTTGCACAGGACCGCACTTCGCGGGCCCGGGTCAGAACTCACCCTCCGACAGGAGAGGGTGCGTGCGCCGGAACGCGTCGACCGCGGCCGAATGTATCTGCCCAACTGCCCTCTGCAACAGGTCAATCGGACGAGAATTCTGGGCAGCACCGAACGCCCGAATATGCGGAATTTATGCGATTCCAGGGCAACTCGGGCCGGGCAAAGGCCACTTATGGCGCAAGGAGTTCGAACACTTTGGCTGCATCTTGTCGCGGGCGGACGCATTCTCATATGCGGTCGGCACGGGCAGCGGAGGGGACTTCCCAACTGTACCGCGCTTAACCATGCAGAATTGCCCCCTCCGCTTACCTCGCAGAGGGGGCAATTCCGGTGACGCTGTGAAGTCGGCCGCGGGGCCCACGGAGAGTCCGCGCCGGGGCGACGGAAGGTCAGCAGCCGCCCGCGACGGCCGGGATGATCGAGATGCCGGCGCCGTCCGGGGTGGCCGCCTCCAGGCCGCCCTCGAAGCGCACGTCGTCGTCGTTGACGTACACGTTCACGAACCGGCGCAGCTTGCCCTGGTCGTCCAGGACACGCGCGGCGATGCCCGGGTGGTTCTGCTCCAGCGACTCGATCACCTGGGAGAGGGTCGCGCCCTCGGCCGGGACCTCGGCCTGACCGCCCGTGTAGGTGCGCAGGATGGTGGGGATACGGACCTTGACGCTCATGTGGGTGCCTTCCTTGCGTCTCGGGTGGACGTCACGGGTGGACGTCCCGGTGGTCGGATCAGCTGCGGGCCAGGCCGGCGTCGCGGAACGCGTCGAGGCTGGGCCGGATGGTCGCCGTCGGACCGGTGGTCGGGGCCACCGCGTCCAGCGTCTTCAGACCGTCACCGGTGTTGAGGACGACGGTGGTGAGCGTCGGGTCCAGCAGGCCGGCCTCGATCAGCTTCTTCGTCACGCCGACCGTCACCCCGCCCGCCGTCTCCGCGAAGATGCCCTCGGTGCGCGCCAGCAGCTTGATCGCGTCGACGACCTGCTCGTCGTCGACGTCCTCGACGGCGCCGCCGGTCCGGCGGGCGATGTCCAGGACGTACGGGCCGTCGGCCGGGTTGCCGATCGCCAGCGACTTGGCGATCGTGTTCGGCTTCTGGGGGCGCACGACGTCGTGACCGGCCTTGAAGGCGGTGGAGACCGGGGAGCAGCCCTCGGCCTGGGCGCCGAAGATCTTGTACGGCTTGTCCTCGACGAGACCGAGCTTGATCAGCTCCTGCAGACCCTTGTCGATCTTCGTGAGCTGCGAGCCGGACGCGATCGGGATGACGAGCTGGTCGGGCAGCCGCCAGCCGAGCTGTTCGCAGATCTCGTACGCGAGCGTCTTGGAGCCCTCGCCGTAGTACGGGCGCAGGTTGACGTTGACGAAGCCCCAGCCCTCGCCGAGCGGGTCACCGATGAGCTCCGAGCAGAAGCGGTTGACGTCGTCGTAGTTGCCCTCGATGCCGACCAGTTCACCGCCGTACACCGCGGCCATGACGACCTTGCCCTGCTCCAGGTCGTGCGGAATGAACACGCAGGACCGCAGGCCGGCCCGGGCGGCGGCCGCGCCCACGGCGCCGGCGAGGTTGCCGGTGGAGGAGCAGGAGAGAGTGGTGAAACCGAAGGCGCGGGCGGCCTCGACGGCGATCGCGACGACGCGGTCCTTGAAGGAGTGCGTCGGGTTGCCGGAGTCGTCCTTGACGTACAGGCCGCCGGTGACGCCCAGTTCGCGGGCGAGGTTGTCGGCCTTGACCAGCTTGGTGAAGCCGGGGTTGATGTTGGGCTTGTCCGCGACATCGGCGGGGACCGGCAGCAGCGGCGCGTAACGCCAGATGTTGTTCGGCCCGGCCTCGATGCGCTTCTTCAGCTCGTCCGGGGAGCCGCTCGGCAGGTCGTACGCCACTTCGAGCGGCCCGAAACAGGTCGCGCAGGCGAAAATGGGACCGAGCTCGAAACGCTCTCCGCACTCGCGGCAGGAAAGTGCCGCGGCGGGACCGAGGTCGACAGCTTCGGCGGAAGAATTAGTGCTCACTGCAACGGTCTGCGTAGCCATGATGGCGAGGCCCTTTCTCCTCATCTTCCTCGCGACGCATTTCGCCACGAGACGGAATTGGCACCTTCCCCACCTGACCTCGCGGTCGGCAGGAGGGTTGCCGGGACTTCAACGGGCCGTTCCCTCAGTCCCTCTGGATGAGCGCTGTGGCACTGGATCATCGATCCAGGCGTTTATCGGCGGAGGACCCCGGCATGCAAGGGTCATCCGCGTTGTTCAAGACTGTAACCGAAGCATCGGACGGTTGAGATAGCCGTCCGAACCGCGAGATGGATCACATACAGGGAGTATCGACCGTGCTGGAAGAGGTCGAACGCTGGCTGACCAGACGTTCCTGGTCGGCCGCCGACCGTCCGCTGGACCGGCTCGTCGCCGCCAGGGCCAGGGATCCGCGGCGCGGGAGTGTGAGCGTCGTGCTGCCCGCCCTGAACGAGGAGGCGACGGTCGGCGCGATCGTCGAGACGATCCGGGTCGAGCTCATGGAGAAGGTCCAGCTGGTCGACGAGCTGCTGGTGATCGACTCCGGGTCGACGGACGCCACCGCGGAGGTCGCCCGGAAGGCGGGCGCCCGGGTGGTGCACCGTGACGACATACTCCCCCGGATACCCGCGCTGCCCGGCAAGGGCGAGGTCCTCTGGCGATCACTCCTGGTCACCGACGGTGACATCGTCTGCTTCATAGACGCCGACCTGAAGGACTTCTCCGCGGATTTCGTCTCCGGCATCATCGGCCCGCTGCTCACCGATCCCGAGGTGCAGTTCGTGAAGGCGATGTACGACCGCCCGCTCGGAGACACAGCGGGCCAGGGCGGTCGCGTCACGGAACTGGTGGCCCGCCCGCTGCTCAATCTGCACTGGCCGCAGCTGGCCGGCTTCGTCCAGCCGCTGGGCGGCGAGTACGCGGTGCGGCGCTCGCTGCTGGAGCGGCTGCCGTTCCCGGTCGGTTACGGAGTGGAACTCGGCCTGCTCGTGGATGCGCTGCACACCGTGGGACTGGACGCGCTGGCACAGGTCGATGTAGGGGTCAGGAAACACCGCCACCAGGACGGGCAGGCGCTGGGCCGGATGGCGGCGGCGATCTACCGGACGGCACAACTGCGCCTCTCCCGCGGCCACTTGGTACGACCGTCCCTCACCCAGTTCGAACGGGGCGAGACCGGCTTCGTACCACGCACGCACGCCGTGGACACGGAGGAACGACCGCCGATGCAGGAGATCAGGGAGTACGTTTCGCGCCGCGCCGCCTGAGGTGGCCTGACTTCGCACGTTTGGGCGGTTCGCGATCGGGCTAGATTCCGCAACATGGTCTCCGAGCACGTGATCACATCTGCCGCCCAGGTACTCGTCGCCTCCAACCGCGGCCCGGTCTCGTACGCACTGAGCGAGGACGGCTCGATCAGCGCCAAACGGGGCGGCGGCGGACTCGTCTCCGGGCTGAGCGCCGTCGAGGACAAGCTGTGGGTCTGCGCGGCGCTCGGCGACGGGGACCGGGAGGCGGTCCGGCGCGGGATCGCCGAGCCGGGCGTACGGATGCTCGACATCGACGCCGATGTGCACGCCGACGCGTACAACGGCATCGCGAACTCGGTGCTCTGGTTCGTCCACCACATGCTGTACCAGACGCCGCTGGATCCCGTCTTCGACGTGGAGTTCCGCCGGCAGTGGGCGTCGTTCGAGGCGTACAACCTGGCCTTCGCACAGGCGCTCGCCGAGGAGGCGGGCGAGGGCGCGGCGGTGCTGGTGCAGGACTACCACCTGGCCCTGGTCCCCGGCATGCTCCGCGACCTCCGCCCCGACCTGCGGATCGGCCACTTCTCGCACACCCCGTGGGCCCCGGTCGACTACTTCCGCCTGCTGCCCGACGACATCGCGGAGCAGCTGCTGCGCGGCATGCTCGGCGCGGACCGGACGGCGTTCCTGACCCGGCGATGGGCGGACGCGTTCACCGCCTGCTGCACGGAGGTCCTGGGCGGCACCGGCCGGACGAGGATCGGCGTGCACGGCCTCGGCGCGGACGCGGACTTCCTGCGCCGTCGCGCGCACCAGCCGGACGTGGACGAACGCATGGCGATCCTGCGGGAGCAGGTGGGCGGCACCGGCCGGAAGACGATCGTGCGGGTCGACCGTACGGAACTGTCCAAGAACATCGTGCGCGGGCTGCTGGCGTACCGGGAGCTGCTGAACACCCGCCCGCAGTGGCGCGAGCGGGTGGTGCATGTCGCGTTCGCGTACCCGTCGCGGCAGGACCTGGCGGTGTACCGGGAGTACACGGCCGAGGTGCAGCGGCTGGCGGACGACATCAACGAGGCGTACGGAACACCCGATTGGACCCCGGTCCTGCTGCATGTGAACGACGACTTCGCGCGCTCGCTGGGGGCGTACCGGCTGGCGGACGTGGCGCTCGTCAACCCGATCCGCGACGGCATGAACCTGGTCGCGAAGGAGGTCCCGGTGGTCTCCGACCAGGGCTGCGCGCTGGTGCTGTCGCGGGAGGCGGGGGCGTACGAGGAGCTGGGCGCGGACGCGATCGTGGTGAACCCGTACGACGTGTCGGCGACGGCCGCCGCGCTGCACGAGGCGCTGACGATGCCGGACGGGGAGCGGGCGGAGCGGTCGAAGCGGCTGGCTGCCGCGGCGACTGCGCTGCCGCCGCAGCGGTGGTTCCTGGAGCAGTTGGAGGCGTTGCGGCGGGACTGACCGTTCGGCGGCGATCGTTCAGAGGCGCCGGGCGAGGGCCGCGAGGAAGTCGACCACGGCCGCCGGACCCGGCAGCAACAGGTCCGCCCGCTCGGCCAGTTCCGGCACTTCCGCGCTTCCGCTGCACACCAGCAGACCGGGGATGCCGTCGGGGCCCTCCGTGCGGAGCTTCTCCACCGCGGCGTACGCGGCGAGGTCGCCCAGGTCGTCCCCGGCGTACAGGACGGACTCGGCGTCCGTCTCCCGTACGTACTTCGCGAGCGCCACGCCCTTGTCCATGCCGGGCGGGCGCAGTTCCAGGACGAGGCGCCCCGGCTCGACGATCAGTCCGTGCAGGGCCGCGAGCTCGCCCAGCGGGCCGCGCAGCGCGTCGAATGCGCCCTGCGGGTCGGCGGCGCGGCGCGTGTGGACGGCGAGCGCCTGCCCCTTCTCCTCGATCCATGTGCCGTGCCAGGAGTCGAACCGGTGCAGAACGCCCGGGAGTTCGGCACGGACCGCCGCCACACCGGGATGCGGGGCGGGGGCGTGGACGGTGCCGGACACGGCGTCCCAGCGTTCGGCGCCGTAGTGGCCGAGCACGACGAGGTGGTCGAGGCCCGGGACGCCCGCGAAGCCGCCGTGCCGGACCGCGACGCCGGCCGGGCGGCCGGTGATCACGGCGACGGAGGCGACCTTCGGGGCGAGCGCGGCGATGGCCGGGACGGCGCCGGGGTGGGCGCGGGCCTGCTCCGGGTCCGGGACTATGTCGGCGAGGGTGCCGTCGAAGTCGAGGGCGACCACGGCACGGTCGGGACGGGCCAGGAGGGCGGCAAGGCCTTCACGGCCGGCCGGCGTGGTGGGGGTGGGGAGGGATCGCTCTGGGTTGCTGCCCATGGGGCGAGCCTATCGGGGGCGACGGAGCGCGGCTACGGCTGCACCTGCGGCAGGCCCGTTCCCCTGCCCCGCCCCTTCCCGGGACCCGGGGCTCCGCCCCGGACCCCGCACCTCGAACGCCGGAGGCCGGTCCTTCCGGAGCGACGCCCGGGCTAACGCCTCCCCCGCCGGGCCTCCCGCACGCGCCGCAGCCGGTTGACCGTCACCGGGTCCTCCTCCAGCGCCCGCCGGTCGTCCAGCAACGCGTTCAGCAGCTGGTAGTAGCGCGTCGGCGAAATCCCCAGCCCCTCGCGGATCTCCCGTTCCTTCGCCCCGGGCCCGGGCCACGACCGCCGTTCCACGGCCAGCACCGCACGCTCCCGCTCGGAGAGCCCCGGCTGCGTCGTGTCCGGGGTCTCCGCACCGTGGGAGTCGTTCTCGGAAGCGGTCATATCAGCCAACATAATGCCCGCGCCGCGGCCTGCTACTCCGCCGCTTCCGCCGTCGCCGCCCCCCGCGCGATCTCGGACAGCACACCCGCCGGACTGCCGCCCGGCTCCACCGCCTTGCCGATGTTCTGCTTGATCAGCTCGCTCGTCCGCGCCCACGACGTATTGCCGACGGGGTAGAACTCCGAGTTCGGCAGCGCCTCAAGGAACTTCCGCAGCGGCTTGTGCTTGGCGTCCGTCTCCATCACCGCGGACGCGCTGTCGGTGACCGGCAGCAGGTCGTACTCGTCGGCGAAGGCCACCACGTTCTTGTCCTCGAACATGTAGTCGAAGAATTTACCGATGGCTTCGCGGTGGTTGTTCTGCTTGAAGCCCATGATCCAGTCGGCGACGCCCATCGACCCCTCGGTCGGGCCGGTGATACCGGGCAGCGGCACCATGCCGACCTGGACGCCCTTCCGCTCGGCCTCCTGCATCAGCGTGGGGTGCCCGTTGAGCATCCCCACCTTGCCGCTCGTGAATGCCTCGAACGCCTGCGCCCGGTCCAGCTTTCCGGGGGCCACCGGACCGACCAGCCCCTTGTCGACCAGGTTCGTCTTCAGCCAGTCGAACGTCTTGATGTTCTCGGGCGAGTCGATGTCGTACGAGCCGACGTCGTCCGTGTAGCCGCCGCCCCCACTGAGCAGCCACATCATGGTCTCGGCCTGGGACTCCTCCTGACCGAGCGGCAGCGCGAACGGGTAGGTGACGCCACGCTGCTTGAGCACCACGGCGTCGTCACGGATGTCGTCCCAGGTCTTCGGGGCGTCCAGGCCCGCCCGGCTGAAGTACTTCTTGTTGTAGAAGAGCAGCCGGGTGCTGGCGACGAACGGCAGTCCGTACTGGGTCTGGTTGTACTGGCCCGCATCGGCCAGCCGGGGCAGGAAGTTCGCCTGCGTGCGGATGGCGAGCATGTCGTCGGCGCTGTAGAGCTTCCCGGCCTTGGCGTAGTCCGCGTAGGCACCGATCTGCGCGATGTCCGGGGCCTGCCCCTTCTTCACCATCTCGGCGACCTTGCGGTCGACGTCCTTCCACGAATAGACGTTGACATCGACCTTGATGCCGTCGTGGGACGCCTCGAAGTTCCTGGCGAGTTCGTCCCAGTACTTCGTGGAGCTGTTCGCCGCACTGTTGCCGTAGTCGGCCGCGACGAGTTTGAGGGTGACGTCCCCCGCTGCGCTGCCGGTGCCACAGCCCGACAACGTTGCCGCCATGCCGAGTGCGGCTACCGCCGCGGTCAGTGCCAAGTAGTGCCGCTGCACAGCCAGTCCATCCTCATCGATTCGGTGACCACCCGACCGTCCGGATGAGCTGCGATTTTTACCCATGTCGCCAAGGGCGGTCTACACCAGAGAAGTATCGCTTCTGCAACGTAACCGGACCTGTGTCCGGATGGTCCGGGGTGTCATTGCACGGGAACGGGACCCGCTGTTAAGTACATCTCGGCACACGGCACTTCGTGGTCTGTACCTTTCCGCGCCCACTGTTCCGCACCGCCCCGTCGTTACTGTTCCCCACGCACCGAGGAGCCGTCCAGCATGTCCCGTACCGCATCAGAGATTGCCACCCAGCCCAGTTGCTGGCGGCGCGCCGCGGAGGCAGGGGCCGCGTTCGACGGACTGCCGCGGCCGGGTGAGCGGGTCGCCGTCACCGGGTGCGGCACCTCCTGGTTCATGGCTATCGCGTACGCGGCGCTGCGCGAGGCGGCCGGGCAGGGCGAGACCGATGCGTTCGCCTCCTCGGAGTTCCCGGCGGGGCGTCCGTACGACCGCGTCGTGGCGATCACCCGCTCCGGCACGACGACCGAGGTCCTCGACCTCCTCGGTGAGCTGCGCGGCAAGGTGGCCACCGTCGCACTGACCGCCGACCCGAGGACGCCCGTGATGGACGCCGCCGACGCCGTGGCCGTACTGGACTGGGCGGACGAGGAGTCGGTCGTCCAGACCCGGTTCGCCACCACCGCGCTGGCCTTCCTGCGAGCCGGCCTGGAGGCGGCAGGTCCGCTTCCGGCGGGGGTGAAGACGGTCGCCGAGGCAGCGGTCGACGCGGAGCTCGCGGTGACGGAGCCGCTGGCGGAGGCGGTCGTCGCGGCCGAGCAGTGGACATTCCTGGGGCGCGGCTGGACGTACGGGCTGGCCCAGGAGGCCGGGCTCAAGATGCGCGAGGCGGCAGGTGCCTGGACCGAGTCGTACCCGGCGATGGAGTACCGCCACGGACCGATCTCGATCACCGGTCCGAACCGGGTCGCGTGGGTGTTCGGCGCACTGCCCGAGGGACTCGCGGGCGAGGTCGCGGGGGTGGGCGGCACGCTGGTGGCCCATGTCACGGCCGACCCGATGGCCGATCTGATCCGGGCCCAGCGGCTCGCGGTCGAGATCGCGGAGTCGAAGGGGTACGACCCCGACCACCCGCGCAATCTTTCGCGCAGCGTGATCCTGGCGCCCTGAGCCGGGGGCCGCGCCGACCGCTCTCATCGTTTTGTATGGATGCGCAACAAACAACGAGAGTGGACTAGACCTATCGGGGTCCGGCGGGCGAAACTGTTTCCCGTGAAACACGTCATCGCCCTCGATGTGGGCGGCACCGGAATGAAGGCCGCCCTGGTCGGGGCCGACGGCACCCTGCTGCACGAGGCCCGGCGCGCGACCGGCCGGGAGCGCGGGCCCGACGCCGTCGTGGAGTCGATCCTCGCCTTCGCCGCGGAGCTGCGCGCCCACGGCGAGGAACAGTTCGGCGAGAGTGCCGCCGCGGCCGGTGTCGCCGTGCCGGGCATCGTCGACGCGGAGAACGGGATCGCGGTCTACGCCTCGAACCTCGGCTGGCGCGACGTACCGATGCGGGACAAGCTCGGCGAGCGGCTCGGCGGAGTGCCCGTCGCGCTCGGCCACGACGTCAGGACCGGTGGCCTCGCCGAGGGCCGGATCGGCGCGGGCAAGGGCGCCGACCGCTTCCTCTTCGTGCCGCTGGGCACCGGTATCGCCGGGGCCATCGGCATCGCAGGCAGCATCGAGGCCGGTGCGCACGGATACGCGGGCGAAATCGGGCACATCGTGGTCCGGCCGGACGGGCCGGACTGCGGCTGCGGACAGCGCGGCTGTCTGGAGACCCTGGCCTCCGCCTCCGCGGTCAGCCGCGCCTGGGCCGCCGCCTCGGGCGACCCGGAAGCCGATGCGGCGGACTGCGCGAAGGCCGTCGAGTCGGGCGATCCCGCGGCCGTACGGGTCTGGCAGAACGCGGTCGACGCGCTCGCCGCCGGGCTGGTCACCGCGCTCACCCTGCTCGACCCGCGCACGCTGATCATCGGTGGCGGGCTCGCCGAGTCGGGGGAAACCTTGTTCGTACCACTCCGTGCGGCCGTCGAGGAACGCGTCACGTTCCAGAAGCTGCCCCACATCGTCCCGGCGGCCCTCGGGGACACCGCTGGATGCCTGGGCGCAGGGCTGCTCGCCTGGGATCTTCTCTCCACGGAGGTATCCGCCTGATGGCCGGACGCGCAGACAGCACGGTTCTCGCAGGGGCCAGGGTGGTTCTTCCCACCGGGACCGTCGAGAACGGGCGGGTGATCGTCGAGGGCACCCGGATCGCCGGCAGTCCACATGAAGACGCCCGGACCGTCGATCTGACCGGCCACTGGGTCGTGCCCGGCTTCGTCGACATGCACAACCACGGCGGCGGCGGCGCGTCCTTCACCTCCGGCACCGTGGACGAGGTCCTGACCGGCGTCCGCACCCACCGCGAGCACGGCACCACCACCCTGGTCGCCTCCACCGTCACCGGCGAGATGGACTTCCTCGCCCAGCGGGCCGGCATCCTCTCGGAGCTCGTCGAGCAGGGCGATCTGGCCGGAATCCACTTCGAGGGCCCGTTCATCTCGCCGTGCCGCAAGGGCGCGCACAGCGAGAAGCTGCTGCGCCACCCGGACCCGGCCGAGGTCCGCAAGCTGATGGACGCGGCGCGCGGCACCGCGAAGATGTTCACGCTCGCCACCGAACTGCCGGGCGGCATCGAGTCGGTGCGGCTGCTCGCCGAGCACGGGGTGATCGCCGCGATCGGGCACACCGACGCGACGTACGAGCAGACCGTCGAGGCGATCGACGCGGGCGCCACCGTCGCCACCCACCTGTTCAACGCGATGCCGCCGCTCGCCCACCGTGAGCCCGGCCCGATCGCCGCGCTCCTGGAGGACGAGCGGATCACCGTCGAGCTGATCAACGACGGTACGCATCTGCACCCGGCCGCCCTGGAGCTGGCCTACCACCACGCGGGCGCCGCCCGCGTCGCCCTGATCACGGACGCGATGGACGCGGCCGGCTTCGGTGACGGTCAGTACCAGCTGGGCCCGCTCGCCGTCGAGGTCAAGGACGGCGTCGCCCGGCTCGTCGAGGGCGGCTCGATCGCGGGCTCCACACTCACCCTGGACACCGCGTTCCGCCGGGCCGTCACCCTCGACAGGATCCCGGTCGACGACGTCGTGCAGTCCATCTCCGCCAACCCGGCGCGCCTGCTCGGCGTGTACGACAAGGTCGGCTCGCTGGAGCCGGGCAAGGACGCCGACCTGGTGGTCCTGGACGCGGACTTCACGCTGAAGGGCGTCATGCGCAAGGGCGATTGGGTCATTGAGCCCCATCTTGGCTGATTCGGCCCATTATTGACGACGGGTCGAATACGTAACGAAGAGAAGGCGGTTGGCCCCGAGGTCTGGGCCGACCGCCGTCTCTTTGGCATGATCGCTTCGTAAACAGCAGGGAAAGCGCGTTCTGGCAAGGGATCCGCGCTCCGGCACGGATCGAAGGGGTGACCGAGGTGATCCTCACGGTCACGCTGAACACGGCACTCGACCTGACGTACGGCGTACCGGCGTTGGTCCCGCACACCAGCCACCGCGTCGGCGACATCTCCGAACGCCCCGGCGGCAAGGGCCTCAACGTGGCCCGGGTGCTCTCCGCACTCGGCCACGAGACCGTGGTCACCGGCTTCGCCGGAGGCGCCACCGGAGCCGTCCTCCGCGACCTGCTGGCCGGCCTCCCGCCGCGCGACGCCCTCGTCGCCGTCGCCGGGAACACCCGCCGTACGATCGCCGTCGTCGACGCGTCCACCGGCGACACCACCCAGCTCAACGAGCCGGGCCCGCTCGTCACCGCCGGGGAATGGGGCGCCTTCCTCACCACGTACCGAAAGCTCCTCGGCGAAGCGGACGCGGTCGCCCTCTGCGGCAGCCTGCCGCCCGGCATCCACGTCGGGGCGTACGCCGAACTGGTCCGCCTGGCCCGCGCCGCCGACGTCCCCGTCCTCCTCGACACCAGCGGCGAACCGCTGCGCCGGGGCATCGCCGCCCGCCCCGACCTGATCAAACCGAACGCCGACGAACTCGCCCAGCTCACCGGCTCCCGCGAACCGCTGCGCGCCACCCGCGACGCCCGCCGCCGCGGCGCGCACGGCGTCATAGCCTCGCTCGGCGCGGACGGCATGCTCGCCGCCACACCCGACGGCACCTGGCGGGCCACGCCGCCCGCCAGGGTCGCGGGCAACCCGACCGGAGCGGGCGACTCCGCAGTGGCCGGACTGCTGTCCGGGCTCGTCGAGGGCCTGAGCTGGCCGGACCGGCTGCGCAGGGCGGTGGCACTGTCAACGGCGACGGTGCTGGCCCCCGCGGCCGGGGAGTTCGACCGGGCGGCGTACGAGGAGCTGCTGTCGCGCGTCCGTGTCGAGGAGTACGCACCGACGACGGCCTGAGCCGCGGAACCGCCCGGCACCATCCCTCAGTCCAGCACCATCCCGCACCATCAGAAGTTTCAGGGGGCAGCATGCCGCTCGTCAGCACCGGTGAACTCGTCTCGGCGGCCCAGGCCGACCGCCGCGGGATCGCCGCCTTCAACGTCATCACGCTGGAGCACGCGGAGGCCATCGCCGCGGGCGCGGAGCGCGCCGGGGCGCCCGCCATCCTGCAGATCTCCGAGAACGCCGTGAAGTTCCACGGCGGCCGGCTCTCCGCCGTCGCCGCCGCGGCGGCCGCCGTCGCCCGTGCCTCCAGCGCGCCGCTCGCCCTCCACCTCGACCACGTCGAGTCCGTCGACCTGCTGCACCAGGCGCACGCGGAGGGCTTCGGCTCGGTGATGTTCGACGCCTCGAAGCTTCCGTACGAGGAGAACGTGCAGGCCACGGCCGATGCGGTGGCCTGGGGCCACGAGCGCGGGATCTGGATCGAGGCGGAGCTCGGCAAGGTCGGCGGCAAGGAGGGCGAGGCCCCGCTCGACGCCCACGCCCCCGGCGTCCGCACGGACCCGGCCGAGGCAGCCGCCTATGTCGCGGCGACCGGCGTGGACGCGCTGGCCGTCGCGGTCGGCTCCTCGCACGCCATGACGGAACGCACCGCCGCCCTGGACCACGCCCTGATCGGGCAGCTGCGCGACGCGGTGACGGTCCCGCTGGTGCTGCACGGCTCCAGCGGCGTCCCGGACGACGAGATCCGCCAGGCGGTCGCCTCGGGCATGCGCAAGATCAATGTGGGCACCGCCCTGAACACGGCATTCACGGGCGCGGTGCGCGCCTACCTGGCCGAGAACCCGACGGGCGTCGACCCGCGCAAGTACCTCGTCCCGGGCCGCGAGGCGATGGCCGCGACGGTGGCGGGATTCCTGGCGCTGATGGGCTGAGGAGCCACCGGGCGGCCGGTCGGAAGAGCCGGCACAGAAGAACTGCCCTACGTCCTCGTCCGAACCGTCGCGGTTCGGAAGAAGGCGTAGGGCAGATCGGTTCCGGGAGTACTCAGCCCTTGGCCGACGTGACCTCGAGCCAGTCGAGGATCACGTCGCACTGGTTGCCGGTCTCGCACGAGATCTTGATCTCGTTGTCGCCCTGGTTCAGAGTCACCGGCGCCCACGTGGTCTGCCAGTTCTTCTCCCAGTTCGGGTCCGAGGACTTCACGAAGTTCTTCAGACCGATGGGCTGGCTGTTGGCCTTGCCGTTGACCGTCAGCGTGGCGTTGGCGTCCTTGGCCGGGATGGCGTACCGCACAGTCAGCCGGTACGACCCCGCCGTCTTCATGGACGCCTTCCAGGTCACCGAGGACCCCGGCTGGTTGAAGCCGGTGACGTACACGCCGTCCGCGCCCTCGGCGCCCTTGATGGTCTTCTCGACCGTGGCCGTGCCGCCCAGCTTCAGCGTCGCCGCGTCCTGCTTCGGCAGCTCCACCGGAGCTTCGGAGGACGACCCGGTGTCCTTCGGCTTCGGGGACTCGTCGACCTGACCGGCGGCACCGGCCGAGGTGGCGGCCTCGTTCTTCTTGTCGTCGTTGCCGTCGCCGGTCATCAGCGCGGCACCGATGCCGATGACCACGACCGCGACGACCGCGACCGCACCGATCAGCAGACCCTTGTTGTTGGGACCGCCCTTGCCGGGGCCACCGGTCCGGCCACGGCCGCCCTGCGTCGCGACCGGTGCGGTGGGCGCACCACCGGGGTAGGTCTCGGGGGCGGCGTACTGCGCATTCGGCCCGCCGTAGGGCGGCTGCGGCTGACCGTACGGTGCCTGCGGCTGGCCGTACGGCTGCTGCTGCGGCACCTGCTGCCCGTACTGGCGCTCGCCCACGGTCCGGACCTGGTTGTACGAGGTCCTCGGCACGCCGGGCTGCGAGACCGGACCCGGGTAGCCGTATCCGCCCTGCCCCGGCGACTGAGCGCCGGCCGCCTGTCCGTCCTCGTACAGGTAGCCGAACGGATCGTCGTCCTCGGGTGTGTTTGCGCCGTTGTTCCCGGCCGTCATCCCTGGGTCACTCCTCACCATGTCGCCAGCCGTCGCCGAAAAATCGCCAGCCGTGGCCGACCGGCCGAGCCTACCTCGAACGGAGCACACCAAGAATTGCCGTTGGCCTCCGGGGCCACTCACTCACCGTGGTGGGGGTACGGCGACGGATGCCGGAACGGACCTGTCGTGAACGTCAGCCGGCCCTGCGGTGAACCTTCGACCGGGACCGCTTTTCCACGTACATCCGCTGGTCGGCGGAGCGCAGCACCTCTTCGGCGGTCATGCCGCAGCCGGCCCAGCCGATCCCGAAGCTCGCCCCGACCCGCACCGCACGACCATCCACCCGAATGGGCGGAATAATGGCGTTTCGGAGACGTACGGCCAGATCCGCGGCATCTGCGGCGCCGAGCCCGTCCGCGAGGACGACGAATTCGTCACCCCCGAGCCGTGCGACGGTGTCGCCGTCGCGCACACAGGTGGTGAGCCGGCGGGCGACCTCGATCAGGACGGCGTCACCGGTGTGGTGCCCGAAGCGGTCGTTGATCGACTTGAAGCCGTCGAGGTCACAGAAGAGGACCGCGAGCCCCTTCGCCCCCTCGTCGCTCTCGTCGTCGGGTGCCACGGCGTGCACATGGTGGTCGTACGGGCCGCCGGCCACCGCGTCGGCCTCGAAGCCGTCGGCACGGAAGCCGTGCACGCGGCCCTCCGCGTCCTCGACGTCGCCGTAAGCCGCGTCCAGCGCCTCCACGGCGGTGGTGGTGGCCGCCGCGTGCGGGCGCTCGCAGAGCCGGGCGCTGAGCCGCGCGCGCAGCTCGGCACTGTTGGGCAGTCCGGTCAGCGCGTCGTGCGAGGCGCGGTGCGCCAGATGCAGCTCGTGGCGCTTGCGCTCCTCTATGTCCTCTACATGGGTGAGAAGGAAACGCGGGCCGTCGGCGGTGTCCGCGACGACGGAGTTGCGCAGCGAGACCCAGAGGTACGAGCCGTCCCGGCGCCCGAGCCGCAGCTCGGCGCGGCCGCCCTCGGCGGACGTCCGCAGCAGGGTGCCGACGTCCTCGGGGTGGACCAGGTCGGCGAAGGAGTAGCGGCGCAGTACGGAGGCGGGGCGGCCGAGCAGCCGGCACAGGGCGTCGTTGGTGCGCAGCAGCCTGCCGTGCTGGTCACCGCCCATCTCGGCGATGGCCATGCCGCTGGGGGCGTACTCGAAGGCCTGGCGGAACGACTCCTCGCTGGCCCGCAGCGCCGCCTGTTCGCGTTCGAGCCGGACCAGGGCGCGCTGCATGTTTGCTCGGAGCCGGGCGTTACTGATCGCAATGGCCGCCTGCGACGCGTACATCTGGAGAGCCTCGCGGCCCCACGCGCCGGGGCGGCGGCCGTTGCGCGGGCGGTCGACGGAGATGACGCCGAGGAGGTCCTGCCCGCCCCCGGACGCGTACATCGGGGCGTAGAGCCGGTCCTGCGGGTGCCACTCGTCCTCGAAGCGGGGCTCGGGGCCCTCGGTGTGCCACTGCGGTACGTCGTCGTCGAGGAGGACCCAGCCGTCGGTGTGCGGTATGAAGCGGAGCCCGTCCCAGCACTCACCCATGGCCAGCCGGCGATCCCACGAGGTGCGGGAGCCGACGCGGCCGGTGATCAGGGCTTCGGCGGCGGAGTTGCCCGCGAAGGCGGCGACGACGAGATCACCGTCGGGACGGACGAGGTTGACGCAGGCCAGCTCGTATCCGAGACCGGCGACGATTCCGTCGGCCACGGTCTGCAGTGTGTCGGCCAGGCTCCGCGCCGTATTGAGATCGGCGACGGCCTGATGCAGCTGCCGCATCGTCGCTAGACGGACGTACGGCTCCGACTCGGCCTCCATTGCTCGCACTCCCCGAGACCTCGACAGCACTCCACGTTTCTATCGACGTACTTGTTCGCAGTGTCACCGCCACTGAATCACAGTGAGCTGTGCACCCGGTACACAGGGTCAACAAATATTGCGCTCTGTGACTCAAGTCACAACAGATGATGAAGGGTTGCGAGCCGTGCACCCAGGTGGCCCGTCCGTTTCTTGAACGCAAATCTGTACGTTGCAGTACGTTGCACCGCGCCGTCCCGGCACGTCCCCGTCGGCCCGGAGTCCTAGGACCCCTCTGGTCCCCTGGCCCGATGCGGCGGCCCACGGCCCGCGGCTAGCGTGCCCGTTGTGTTGCAGACGAAGCCCCCCACCCCGCGGTCCGAGCCCATCCCCCATGCTGAGGGGGTGAGCAACGACGAGTTCCGCGGCGCCCTCGCCCGGCTGGCCGCCGGCGTGGTCCTGATCACCGCCCAGGAGCCGCCGCTCGACGAGAACGGGCGCGGCGAGGACGTCGGCATGACGGCGACCGCCTTCATGTCCGTGTCGCTGGACCCGCCGCTCGTCCTGGTGAGCCTGCGCAACGGCTCCCGGATGGACGACCTGCTCGACGAACAGCCGGTGTGGGCGGTCTCCGTGCTGTCGGAGAGCCAACGGCACATCGCGGGACGGTTCGCGATGAAGGGCCGGATCAGCGACCGGCTGCTGTTCCAGGACATCCCCTATGTACGGGGGGAGGTGTCGAGCGCACCGCTGATCGGCGGGGCCCTCGCCACCCTGGAGTGCCGTACGGAGCAGCGGGTGCCCGCGGGCGACCACACGCTGGTGATCGGACGGGTGCTGAGCGCGGCGCTGCCGAGCGCGGACGGCGGGCCGCTGACCTACTTCCAGGGGCGCTACCGGCAGCTGGGCTGAACCCCGGCGTCCTTGTTCACCAGTCGCGGCCGGAGCGGCCGCGCTTCGTGTCGCCGCGCTGCTTCTTCTCGCGCAGCCGGCGTTCGTTGATCCCACGCGGGATCCTGGTCTTGCGGCGCGGCTTGGGGGGCGGCGCCGTGGCCTCGGCCAGCAGGGATGCGAGACGGACGAGGGCGGTCTCGCGGTTGCGCCACTGGGAGCGGTGCTCCGACGCCCGCACCGTGACCACGCCGCCCACCAGCCGGCTCTCCAGCCGCTGGAGCGCCCGGTCCTTCCACACCTCGGGAAGCGCGTCGGTCGCCGCGAGGTCGAAGCGGAGCTCCACCTGGGAGTCACTGGTGTTGACGTGCTGACCGCCGGGCCCGGAGGACCGCGAGAAACGCCACATGAGCTCGGCCTCCGGCAGGGAGACCGAACCGCGGATGACATAGGGCCCGGACATGACACCCATGTTCCCTGGCCGCCGGCCGTCCCGTCACCTCCTTTTGCCGCATCCGGTCACCCGTTCGGCCGACAGTTCGGTAAAGAAAGTAAAGGGAGCAGGAACCTCCCGGTCCTCTGCCTGCGTTATGAGGTGTGACGGTAGCTTCGTGATGGCACGAAGCCCGCACACGACGATGAAAGGGACTTCCCATGGCAGTAAGCCTGTCCAAGGGCGGCAACGTCTCGCTCACCAAGGAGGCCCCGGGCCTGACCGCCGTCACGGTCGGCCTCGGCTGGGACGTCCGCACCACCACCGGCACCGACTTCGACCTCGACGCCTCGGCGATCGCGGTGAACCCGGGAGGAAAGGTCGTCTCCGACGGCCACTTCGTCTTCTTCAACAACAAGTCGACCCCGGACCAGACCATCGTCCACACCGGTGACAACGTCACGGGCGCGGGCGAGGGCGACGACGAGCAGATCAACGTCAACCTGGCGGGCCTGCCGGCCGACGTCGACAAGATCGTCTTCCCGGTCTCGATCTACGACGCCGAAACCCGCAGCCAGAACTTCGGCCAGGTGCGCAACGCGTTCATCCGCATCATCAACCAGGCCGGCGGCACCGAGATCGCCCGCTACGACCTGAGCGAGGACGCCGCCACCGAGACCGCGATGGTCTTCGGCGAGCTGTACCGCAACGGCGCGGAGTGGAAGTTCCGCGCCGTGGGCCAGGGCTACGCCTCGGGCCTGCGCGGCATCGCGCAGGACTTCGGCGTCAACCTCTGACGCAAGAGGGTTCATGGCCTGACCTGACAGACGGGAGCCCCCGGTCGATTCCTTCGGCCGGGGGCTCCCGTCTGCCATGCCGTCAGAAGGCCCACGTCCGGCCGCACGACGCCTGACGCATAACGCATAACGGACAGCACGACCCCATGAACGGACAAGATCCGGTCAAATGTTTGACGCGGCCCTGCCAAATTCGGCCGCATCGGTGCCAGTCTCACCGCACACCCCTCACGGAGCTCATGGACCGAGTGAAGGAGAACGAGTGAGAACCACTCTGCGTGCCGCCGCTCTTGCCGCGTCCGCCGCCATGGTCGTCGTCGGCGTACAAGCAGGCTCGGCCGATGCCGCCCAGGACCGCGCCGCCGGAGCCACCGCGCTGCCGATCAGCGCGTCCCAGCGGGCCGCGGCCATCGAGAAAGCCCAGGCCGGGGCCGCCTCGACCGCCGCGAAGATCAAGCTGGGCGGCAAGGAGAAGCTCGTCGTCCGCGATGTGATCAAGGACGCCGACGGCACCGTCCACACCCGCTACGAGCGCACCTACGCCGGACTGCCCGTCCTCGGCGGCGACCTCGTCACCCACACCAGGA